>JABFSN010000084.1 GCA_013140575.1 Phycisphaerales bacterium
ACACCTCGGTCCGCCCCGTGGCGCCGCCGGCGCCGACGGGGCGGACCGCGGTGTTGAGCGTCGCGAAACTCGGTAACGGAACCGTCATGCGTACACCGACCGGTGCGGCGGTGATCGTCGCCGATGGCGATGGGTTTGAATATGCAATCAATACCGGCGTGCAACTGAACGCGGTGGATGCGGCGGATTCGTGTTTCCTGCGATGGGGCGGTGACGTTTCATCGATGAATCGCTCGATCAACGTCACGCTGAACACGGCCAAGTTCGTGCTGGCGGAATTCGTGAACCGTTTCGCGCCGCCGCCGGCGCCGATGCTGGACGGGCACGCGGTGCGAACTTCGGCGAATTCGATCTTGATGGGAGGCGGGGTTCAGACGTGCCAGAACGACGCGGCCGCGGTGGTCGAGGTGGACGGACCGGCCGGGGTGGTGAACGCGCCGATCGTCAACGGGCGGTTCAATCTGAATGTGGCGTTGAGCGCGAACCGAACGAACACGTTGTATTTCACGGTGGTCACGCGCGACGGGGTTCGGGGGGCGCCGGCGACGACAATCATCACGCAGGACGGTCAGGCGCCGGCGCTGTTCGTCGATTTTCCGCCGGACGGATCGGAAGTGACGAACGATGTCACGGACGTGGCCGGTCGGGTGTCGGACATGCTGACCGGGTTTCTGGGACTGACGGTGACGGTGAACGGTCAGCCGGCGATCGTCGATGCGGGAATCGGGACGAACGGGACGTTCGTGCGTTCCAGCGTGCCGCTGGCGATGGGGGCGAACGCGATTACGGCCGTGGCGATGGACGCGCTGGGCAACACGCGGCAACGAATGGTCACGGTGACGCGGATCGCGGTGCCGGCGAACATGCCGCAAATGGCGGCGATGGCGGGCAACGGACAGATGGAACGGATACACGGGGTTCTGCCGGACCCGATCGCGGTGCAGGTGCTGCGGGCCGACGGGACGCCGTTCGTCGACAAGGTGGTGACGTTTACGGTGGAGCGCAGCGACGGGCAGTTGTTCGGCGAGACGGCCGTCGCGGGCGGTCCGGTCGGCGGATTGATGTTCCAGACGCGCACGGACGAGCAGGGCATGGCCCGGGCGCAGTGGCAGTTGGGATCGGACGCGGGGTGCGGCAACAACCGGGTGACGGTGACGTCGACGGGCATCGCGGGAACGACGTTTTTCTGCGCGTCGGCGACGCCCGGGCCCGCGGCGCAGATCAACGTGGGGACGGGAAACTATCAGAAGGCGGAGGCGGGCGGGCCTGCGGCGCTGGCGTTGCGGGCGTGGGTCAACGATGCATGCAACGGCGTGTCGGGCGTGCCGGTCACGTTCACGGTGACACGCGGGGGCGGACGGATCAACGACCGGACCAGCCTGACGGTGCCAACGAGTGACACCGGTCACGCGAGCGTGGATTTCGTGCTGGGACCGGACGCGGGGACGAACATCGTCGAGGCCGATTTCCCGACCAATCCGGGCGGACCGGCGCGGTTCGTGGTGTTCGGCGTGGAGCGGATGTTAGGCAGGTTTGAAGGGGTGGCCACGCGGTTTATCGGGGTGGTACACGACAATTCGGAACAGCCCCTACAGGGGGCGGCGATCACGTTGGGGGTCGGCGGACAAGGGTATTTCACGTCGACGGACGTGAACGGGTTGTTTGTGTTGGACGACATTCAGGAATCGGGGCCGGCGGATTTGTTTATCGATGGCAGGACGGCGAATCATGTGGGCGGCGTGAACGGGGAGGACATTCCGGCGGGCAGTTTCCCGTCGCTGCATTTCGAGCCGGTGATAATCCCGCGGGCGGACAACGCGCTGCCCATGACGGTGATGATGCCGCCGCTGAACCCGAACAACGCGCGGCTGTTCGACAACACGCAGGACGTGGAATTGACGGTCGAGGGGATCGCGGGTCTGCGGATGATCGTGAAGGCCGGTTCGATGACGCGGGCGAATGGGACTGTTCCCAGCCCGGCGGATCCGGCGACGATTTCGCTGAATCAGGTGCACCACGACAAGGTTCCGATGCCGATGCCGGACGGTGCGGCGCCGCCGTTCGCGTGGACGTTGCAGCCGGGCGGCTCGACGTTCGACCCGCCGATCGAGATTCACTATCCGAATATGTCGGGACTGGCCCCGGGCAGCATCGCCTATTTTCTGAGCTTCAATCATGACACCATGCGATTCGAGATCGTGGCGTCGGGTTCGGTCGCGACGGATGGTTCGATCATCCGCACCGATCCGGGGGCGGGGCTGTCCATCGCGGGTTGGGGGTGCAACTGTCCGCCCTATTCGGTGACGGCGGATTGCGTCAATTGCACGCTGGAAGTGATCAACCTGGGTCCATCCGACACGGTGTTGGTGGGTGACGTGGTGTCGTTGCTCGGCAACGGCGAACCCGATCCCGGCACCATGACCTGGACCGGCGGCGGGACGCCCGCCAGCGGCGGCGGGGTCACGTTTTCTACGCAGTTCGCGACGCCGGGCGTCAAGACCATTACGGCCGCGTGGGATCCGGATGACAGCGACGAGGATTGCGAATTTGAATACGAGATCACCGTGGTCGACGCGAAATTCAAGGAAGCGCCGGGAACGGCACACGGATTCGACGACCATACGGATGCGGTCAAGCCGCACAAATCGCTCGAAAAGGGCGGACAGGACGCCATCGTTGCGGATTTGGGCGCCAATACCGACCAGGTGTTTTTCGTGAGCGCCAACGAGAATTTCTTCACCGCGCTGCCTGAAACATCGGGCGCCGCAATGGAAACGCTAACGCTGGACGGCGTGGATATCGGATTCACGGAACTGACCGCAAACGTGGGCAGCGCGGCCGGCGACGAGGCCGCCGCGGCGCAGATTTCGGTTTACAACAAGGTCGGCAAGACGCTGATGATCCGGCTGATCAACGAGCAGAACGACGACGTGGAGGTGGCGGCGCCGGGGGCGAACGTGGGCGCGGGGAGCACGTGCATCACGGCCGGGGGGAACACGTTTATTGATTCCATCATCAACGACACGCCCATCGGCGCCGGCGACGACGTGATCATGGGCATGACGGTGACGGCCGGTCCGGACGGCATCTGCGACACCACGGTCAACAACGTGGACGTGCCGGGGACGGACGTGGCCGACGCGACGGTGCTCAATTACATGAACACGGTGGCCTACAACCAGGCGGTCGTCGAATGGACGATTACGCGAATGCCGGCCGTCACGGTTAATTTCGATCTGAACCGCGACGGAAAGATTAACGTGGACACGGCGTTTCTGGCCAACCCGGAAATGCAGGCGGTCCGCGACGCGGCCAAGGACGACACGTTTGACCGCAACGTGTTTCTGGTGGACGGTCCGACGGACGGCAGCTACGGATTCGCGGGATTCAATCAGCGCTACGCGTTCGTACACGGCGATACGCACATTTCGTCGCCTCCGCAGTCGATGGAAAACACCATCGCGCACGAAGTCGGGCACACGCTGGGCATGTGCCATCCCGACTCGGCCGCGTGCATCAGCGACGACGACATGATGAACCTGATGCACAGCGTGGCCACCAATCCGATGCGGCTGCGCAAGGCGCAATGGGACCAGTTGAACCCGTAGAAGGCGGCGAGGCAGGCGGAATGAACGGCATCAAGATGAATGAACCAAGCGAGTGTGACCGGCACGTGACAGCGTTCGGTGTGCGCGGCGATCGTGGCACGGGCATCCTGCCGGTGACGGCATGGGCGGGACGCCCATGCCACGGTCACGCCGGTGCGAGAATCCCTTCTCGCACGCCAACCGACAGGGATCCCCTCCCGCGGACCGTCCGCGTTCTGGCGGTGCCGAATCGGTCCGCACGCCCATGCCACGTTCTGGCGTCCATGGTCGCGATGTTGCTGATGCCGGCAATGATTTCATTCGCCGACGACCGCCGGGCCGATGTTCGTTCAAGCGTCGCGGCGCACATGAACCGAATCCGTGGCGGCCATCCCGCGACGTCAGCCGCGGCCGACGCGATCCGCGGCGATGCCGCCGACATCGTCAAGGCCGCCGGCGAATTCGTTCTCGACGCGTCGCCGTCCGTTCGCCACGAGGCCTCAAAACTGATCGCGTCGACCGGTCTCGCGGAGCGCGACGCGACCGTTCGTCGGCAATCGGTCACGCTGCTGATCCAGGCCACGATTGACGCGGAGCCGCTCGTCTGGCAGCACGCCTGCGACGATCTCCTGGAATTCCAGCCCACCGATTTCGATGACGCCGCCAAGACTGCGATGGCGACGATGCTGAACGGCGACGCGCCGAAACGGGAGATCGTTCGCCTGGTCGGCGTTGCCGAATTGCGCGATGAAATGCCCCGGCTGGAATCACTGTTGATCGACGAATCGAAATTCGAAACCGGCGCGCAGGCCGGCCGGTGGTACGGAACCGTCGGTTGGGCCGCCCGATTGGCCCGGGCGCGAATGGGGTCGGATGCCGACCTGCGCCGCGCCATCGATCTGCTCGAAAACGAATCCGAACACGTCACCCGCGTGACGGTTCTGCTCCGCGATCTGGCGTATATTCGCCGACCGGCCGCGTTCGCACACATCGGGAAATACCTCGACGACGACGCGGAACTGCCCCCGACCAAGACCGGCGT
Source organism: Phycisphaerales bacterium (assembly GCA_013140575.1). Taxonomy (GTDB): domain Bacteria; phylum Planctomycetota; class Phycisphaerae; order UBA1845; family UBA1845; genus JABFSN01. The sequence continues at coordinate 4,630 of JABFSN010000084.1, forward strand.
CCCGGGCACGCCCTACGCCCAATACGCGATCGACGTCTTGGCCGGGACCGTTGGCGAATTCCCGGTGGCGCGTAAATACGTAGGCGCGTACACGAACGACGAGATCGCCGTTGGCCGGGCGTGGATGCAGCGGCATTTTCCGCCGGATGGGAATCGGTGATCGGATGCGACGAATGGTGACGCAGATCGAATTCCTGTTGCCGCGAAGCGCCCAGCGGCGTCCGGCCATCCACGGCACGGGCGTTTCGCGTGGCACGGGCATCCTGCCCGTGCGAACATGGGCTGGAAGCCCATGCCACGGCGTTCGGTCCGTCCGCGCCGTTCTGCTGATCGCCGCGTTTACCGTCGTCGGCGGTCGAAGCGCATCCGCGCAGCTCGACGAGACGTGGACGGTCACGGTGAACGGGCAAAACGTGCAGGTCAATCCCGACGGCAGTTTCCGCATTCCGAACATCTCCGCCGCCGACCAGTTTGGTGCAGGCGGTCCGGGAACGTCACCCGATTTTCGGAGCGACGACATACTGATTCTGACAGGCCGCGGCCTGGTCAACGGCGTGCCCATGTACGTTATCAGCGTGCCGTTCCAACTCGGTCGCGGCACGAATGTGCTCGGCCCGGACGATCTGTTCTATTCCACGTCACCGCCGCCGTTCCCCGATTCGATCCGCATCACGGCCGACCCACCCGTCGTCGCGGCCGGACAAACGTCACAGATAACGGTCATCGGCACGCTGCTCGACGGCACCGAGGTAGACGTGACGCCGCGGACGGCCGGCACCATCTACCGGCTTAGTTCGTCGAATTCCGTGAATCTGATCAGCTCCAGCGGGCTGTTGTTCGCCAACGCCCCGGGAACCGTGTTCGTGACCGCGACGAATTTCGGCGCGACGGCCATCGCCCGGGTGGACATCGTCGTCGTCACCACCCCCACCACCGTCGAGGGATTCGTGCAACTGGCCGACGGGTCGCCCGTCGCGGGCGCCCAGGTCACCACCAATCTCGGCGACGACGGCGTCACGACCGCATCAGGCTTGTTTTCCATCCCCGCGGACGTGCCCGTGAGCGCCCAATTGTCGGCCGACGCCACCGCCAACGTCGGCGGCGTCGATCTCGCGGGCACGTCGGTCCAGATGCCCGTGATTGCCAACGGCGTGACCGATCTGGGCATCATCACGCTGTCCGGCTCGCCACCCGATGCCCCGCCCTATCTCTTCTCCACGCCGGCCATCCCGATTCTGAACGCGCGACCCACCGTCGTTCGTTCGGGCATTCTAAACGCCGACAATCGCACCGACCTGGCCGTGGCCACGGATGTCGGCTCCATCGACGTGTATTTCAATTCGCCCGGCGCCCGGTTCGGCTCCCCCGCGGGCATTCCGGTCGATTCCGTTTCGGATTTCGTCCTGGCCAATCTCGACACCGACGACGACCTCGACATCGCCGCCCTGTCGGCCACGTTCCCGAATTCGCAGGCGGTCATCGCCATCAACAACGGTAACGGCACGTTCTCCGGGCCGGTCTCGTTCCCGCTTCCGAATTTCTACGACTCCCTGCAGGCCGGCGATGTCGACGGGAACGGAACGACCGACCTGGTGTTCGGCTCGACGGACAACGGCATTGAAATGGCCATACTGCCGAACAACGGCGACGCGATTTTCGGCGCCCCGCAACTGATCCCGCTGAACAGCCAAGTCGCGAACATCCGTCTCGTGCACCTGAACGGGGACGACGATCTGGACATCGCCCTGCTGTTCGACGTCACCACCTGCTCCAAATGCGGCGGGCAGATCAACGGCGGCAAGTTCGGTGTGATGCTGAACGACGGCGCCGGCGGGTTCGAGCCGGTCGTCGAAATCAACACGCTCGGTTCATCGCCGTTCGCGATGGAATTGGGGCACCTGAACGACGACGAATTCCTCGACGCGGTCGTGGCGCCGGGCGATAACGTCGTTCGGACCGTGCTCGGCAACGGCGACGGAACGTTTTCGCCGCCGGTGGATTCGCCGCTGAACGAATTCGCCCTGCTTTTTGTAATTGATGATTTCAACGGCGACGGCGACGGCGACGTGATTGCCTTCAGCGACCGGCCCGACACCCTGCACCTGCTGACCGGCAACGGCGACGGTACGCTCGACGCCCCGCGACGCTTCCCCACCGGGGAGGAGCCCGCATCGGCCGTCGCGGACGACTGGGACGGCGACGGCGACCGCGACCTGGCCGTGTGCAACCGCCGAAGCCAAAATGTCTCGTTGATGTTGAACAACGGTTCCGGCGGCTTCCCCCGCGATGCCTTCTACGCCACCGGCGGCACCTTCGATTTCGGGGAGGCCGAATTCATGACTGCCGCCGACTTCAACGGCGACGGCGACATCGACATCCTGACCAACACCGGTCAGAACCTCGGCGTCTTCCTCAACGGCGGAAAGGGTTCGTTCGTCGGACCGGTGCCGACGGAACTCGATTGCCGCCCCTTCCTGCCCCTGTTCGCCGCCGACTTCGACGGCGACGGCAACAACGACGCCGCCTACGCCACCTCCTGCAACAACGCCTTCCGCGTCCTGTTCAACGCCGGCGACGGCCGCCTGGCTCGTCCGGTCGAGGCGTTTCACGTTGACGGCGGCATTCAGTTCTCCGCGGTGGGCGATCTGAACAACGACGGTCGCCCCGACCTGGTCGCCGCGGACCAATCCGGCGGCGGCGATACCGCGACGCAGCGCGGCAGTAACGGTCGACTGATCGCCGCGCTAAACCTCAGCGGCGGCGCGTTCTCCCCGGGGATTGAAACACCGCACAACCTGTCCGGCCTACAGGACATGGTCGTCGCCGAATTCACCGGCGACGCCGATCGCGACGTGGTTGCCATCGGCAATAATGTTGCCAGCCTTTTCCCGGGCAACGGCGATGGCAGTTTCAGTGCCCGCACCGACTACGCATTGAACGGGTTCCCGCGTCGTGTGGGGGTCGGATTGCTGAACAACGACGCGTTCCTCGACCTGATCATCGCACTCGAAAATGGGATTATCATTTTCTTCAATGACGGGACCGGCGCCCCGGCCGCGGTGAACGAACTGCCCGACGATTTCGACATCCGCTACGAGCGCGTCTACGTCGCGGAAATGGACGGCGTGAACGGCGGCGACATCGTCGCCGTGCCCGGCGGCGAGCATTTCGACGGCACCGTGGTCTGGCTGAACCTGGGAGGCGGTTCGTTCGGACCGCCCACCGTCTACGCCTCGCCGGCGTTCCAGAATTCCGACCTCGCCATCGCCGATTTCGACGGTGACGGCGACCTCGATATCGCCCGCGGCCGCCAAGGCTCCCAATTTGACGGTCTCGCCGTCCTCCTCAACCGCACCGTCCCCAACGACTGCAACACCAACGGCATCGTCGACGACATCGACCTCGCCGCCGGCGGCGCCCTCGACTGCAACGAGAATGGCTTCCCCGACGCCTGCGATTCCGACTGCGACGCCAACACCACGCCCGATGACTGCGACGTGGCCGCCGGCGCCCCCGACTGCGACGGCGACCACATTCCCGACGAATGCGACACCGACTGCAACAAAAACGGCGCGCCCGACGACTGCGACTTGGCCGGCCTGGTGTCCATCGACTGCAACGAGAATCGCATCCCTGACGAATGCGAAATCGACGCCGGCTCGCCCGACGTCAACGCCGACGGCATCCTCGACGAGTGCGAACGCCGCTATTTCGTCGACGACGACGCACCCGTCGACGGCGACGGATTGACCTGGGCGACCGCCTTCAACGATCTGCAGGTTCCGCTAACGCTCACCGACCGCTTCGGCGCCGGCAGTCGCACGGAAATATGGGTCGCGGCCGGCATCTACCGGCCGGCGACCGCAACGACGTTCAACCGATTCGTCAGCTTCAACTTGCGCAAGGGCGCATCGTTGTTTGGCGGCTTCGCGGGGAACGAGGACCCGGCTGCGTTCGATCTTGCCGATCGCGATTTCGCGGCCAACGAAACCATTCTCAGCGGCGACCTGAACGGCAACGACACGGCCGATTTCGTCGGCTTCATGGGCTGTTTCAGCGGGCCGGGCAATCCCCACGCCCCCGGTTGCGAAGCGTTCGACCTGCACCCGTTCATGGTCGGCGACGGCGACGTCGACGCAGACGATCAGAATCTGCTACTGCTCGCTCAATCGTTCGACAACAGTTTTCACGTCGTCGCCGCCCGAAGCGTCGATCGTTCCGCGGTGCTCGACGGATTCACCATCACCGGCGGGAATTCGAACTCCACGAGCATCGGGACCAACGAAACGCAAGGCGGCGGAATGTTCGTCGGGTTTTTCGCTGCACCCGCCAGCCCCACGGTGCGCAAGTGCCGGTTCGTGAACAATTTCGGCAACGTCCAGGGCGGCGCGCTCCACGTCGCCGAGAACACGTCCGAACCGTTGTTCGACGAGTGCGTGTTTGAATTCAACCGCGTGAACTCCGGCGGCGGGGCGGCCAGCATTGTGCGCAGTTCGCGACCCGTGTTCCGCCGCTGCCAGTTCGTCAGGAACAACGCCGGCGGATTCGGCGGCGGCGGCGTCAGCATCACCGACAGCGCCCGCCCCTTCTTCGCCAATTGCACATTCCTGCGGAACTTCGCGGGCAATGGCGGTGCCATCAACTCCCTCAACAGCACCGGCAGCAGCACGTTTGTCAACTGCCTGGTCAACGCGAACGTCGCCACGGGAACCGGCCGCGGCGGCGCCGTTCAGATCGGCGACGGCAGCCTTTCCATGATCAACTGTACGATCGTCGACAATCGTGCCGACCAGGGCGGCGCAGCCCGAACCCATGCGTTCAGCCCGTTCCTGACGTTCACCAATTGCGTCATTCGCGGCAATGCGAGGCACGACGGGACGCCCTCGTTATTCAGCATCGAGAACAACACCCCCGGTGTCGGCTTCTCCAACATTCAGGGCGGGTTCGCCGGAATGGCCAACATCGACGCCGATCCGCTGTTCAGCGATTCCGACGGCCCCGACGACATTCCGAACACCCTCGACGACGACTTCCGCCTGCTGAACGGCTCGCCCTGCATCGACGCCGGCAACAACGCTTCGCTTCGCCCCGACACCGCCGACCTCGACGCCGACGGCGACACGGCCGAAATCACCCCCCACGACCTCGACGACAACCCCCGCGTCGCCGGAACAACCGTCGAGATGGGACCTTACGAACTGCCGTAAACGTGCGGTCCCCGTGCCATCGACCCACGACGGTGTTCCACCACCATCGCAACATCGCCAGCGCCCATCGACCTGCAAACGCAATCAGCCCGCGCCGAGATCGATCGCCTCGGCCACGAATGGCTTGTCGCCCGCGAAATCGACCCGCGCGCCCGCGATACGATGGTCATGCGGGAACGCCAGCACCGCCCCGTTTTCTCGGCACCGCGCGTACATTCGCTTTTTCTCCTCCATCGTCGTCAGCGGGTGCAGGTCATACGCCATCACCCACGGCACGCGTAGGTGGCTGCTCGTCGGAATGACATCCCCTGTGAAAATCAACTCCCGTCCCCCGCCGTGAAACACCGGCAGAAGCTGATACGGCGAATGCCCGTGGCAGACCATGAACTGCACGCCGTCCCACGGGGCGGCCGGCTCGTCGCCGTCGACCAATCGCAGCGCTTCCGAACCGGCCAGCACTTCGTAATCGCGTTTCAGAAACGACGCCCGGTCTTTTTCGTTGGGACGTTCGCGGTAATCCCAATGTTCGCGATGAATCCAATGGCGGGCCTTCGGAAACCGCAAACGCGTCGGCCCGCCCGGCTCGCCGGCCCATTCCGTCAGACCGCCGTTGTGGTCGAAATGCAGGTGCGTCACAATCACGTCGGTCACGTCCGATTCGCCGATATCGAACGCCCGCCGCAACCCGTTTTCAATGGCCGACCCGTCGGGTTCGATGGCGAACCGCGCGGCCTCGTCAGCCGGCCATTTCGGCCCGTTGCCCGTGTCCACCAGAATCACCGCTTTTCGGTCGCGGGACACGGCCGCCAGCGTTCGCGTGGCCAGCAACATGCGGTTTTGCCCGTCGACGTCCTCGTGCCCACCCCAGATAACCTTGGGCACCACGCCGAACATGGCCCCACCGTCCAGCCGAAACGTTCCGGTCTTGATGCCGATGATGTCGAACGAACCGATGGTGATCACGGGTCATGGCTCCGCAAATGCCTCGCGGGAATCATAACCTGCCGTCGCCGATGTCGCAGCGCGCATGTTCAATCGCGCCCCGCGCGAGTGGCAGCCGGGAAGCGGTACAGAAACGCCGCATCGCAGCCCATGCGGCACGTATCGACGGCGGCGGCGCTAAACGCATCGGCGGGCAATCGAACCGACGCCGTTGCCGCGCCGACCACCATCGGCGAAATGAACACCACGGCCTCGTCGACGAGGCGGCCCGCCAGGAATCCCGCGATCACTTCCGCGCCGCCTTCGATCAGCAGGTTTGTCATTCCGCGCCGCCCCAGCTTGTCGAGCGCGTCGGTCAGGTCGATCCGCCGGGCCCGCGGACGGCAGGTCACGATCTCGACGCTGGCCGACGTCAGCCGGGCCGCGCGTTTCGCGTGCCGCCGCATGGCGCCCTCGGTCGCCAGTAGTACAACGGGCGTCTGACCGGCCGAACGAACGAGTCGGGAACCGGGCGGCGTCCGCAGATTCGAATCCAATACAATGCGCGTCGCGACCCGGCGTATCGGCACATCCCGCGCGGTCAATTGCGGGTCATCGGCCAATACCGTGCCGATGCCGACGATGATTCCATCCACCCGCGCCCGCAGTCGATGGACCCACCGCAGCGCTTCCGGCCCGGAAATCGTTGGCGAGCCGCCGCGCGGCGTCGCGATTCGCCCGTCCAGCGACTGCGCCCATTTCAGGATGACGTAGGGACGCCCCGTTTCGACGCGTTTCAGGTAGGGGGCGTTCAGTTCGCGGACGTCGGATTCCAGCAGCCCCACGTCGACGCGGATCCCGGCGCGTTGCAACGCGCGAACGCCCTTGCCGGCCACCAGTGGATTGGGATCCTTCACGGCCGCGACAACGTGCGCAACCCCGGCGCGAATCAGCGCGTCGGTGCACGGCGGCGTCTTTCCGGTATGGGCGCAGGGTTCCAGCGTGACGTACACCGTCGCCCCGCGAGCCGCCCGGCCCGCATCGTGCAACGCCTCCACCTCCGCATGCGCTCTGCCGAATCGACGATGATACCCTTCTCCGACGACGCGGCCGTTCCGAACCAGCACGCAGCCGACCATCGGGTTTGGTTCGACGCGGCCCAACCCCCGCCGGGCCAGCGCCAGCGCCCGGCGCATGTGCCGTTCATCGGCCACGCAGCCGTCATCCGCGACACGCAACGACTGCGCCGTCACGTCGGTCCGCCCTCGTTCGCCGCGCGGATTTCCGCCCGGCGGTCCATCCAAAAATTGATCATCAGCAGCCCCACGCCCGCCACCAGCAGCGAATCGGCGACGTTGAACACCCACGGCCAAACGTCGCGACCGGCGACCCGCGGCTCGAATTTCAGAAAATCGCGTACGATGCCCACGCGGCGGATGTCCGCGATGTCGGAACGCCGGATGCGACGCACCGGCGGCAAGCCGTCCGGCGGCGATCCCACTTCCACGTAATCGGCATGCGCGTCGGACACCACCCGCCCATAGAATTCCGGCTGGCTCCTCCCGTCATTGTCCTTGAACGCGATTCGATCGGCGGAAATGAACGTCCGGTCGTACAGATTGCCCAGCGAACCGGCCAAAACGAACGACAACGCCACGTGCAACGATCGCCGATTCGGCCGACTGCCCGCGAACAGGTACATCACGAACGCCAGCGCCACGAACGACGCCACGATAAACAAGCCCACCAGACCGCGGCCCATGCCGAACAACGCACCCGGATTGATCGAACGGCGGAACGTCAGAATCGCGGGAATGGCGGTATGGACGTCGTTGGGGCCCAGTACGGCGAACGCCCACGACTTGGTCCACAAATCCAGCGCCAGCGCCGCCCCGGCTACAATCCACAGCCTGGCGTGCGCGCCGACATCGTAAAACGCCGATCTTGCGCCGTCTTCGTGATGCGCGGCCTCGGCGATGGATGGGTCGGCGGCTGATGTCATCGGCGACTACGAAGTTGGGCTGCCCGCGGCAGGAGCCGTGGCGTGGGCTTTCAGCCCAATACATGTCTGGCGTCCCGCAGGGACGCGATGAATGTAGCCCAGCACTTCAGTGCTGGGATGACGCTGTTCATGAATCCGTTAGTCCCGAAGGGACGCCTGAAGCGGAACGCGGCGTTTCAGCCGTCCCTTGGGGACTCGGCGCTATCACGACGTCGGCGTACGCCATGTTGAAACACGGGGCTACATTCACGCCGGCCCGTGGACAACTCGCGGGCGGAGACGCCAAACACCTACTCAGCCCGTACGCCCACGGGCGAGACGCCCGTGCCACCTGTTTTCACGGGCAGGATGCAAGTGCCACATGTTGTCATGGCACGCGCCCAAGTTCCCGCAGCCGGGCGTAATCGATGCAGTATTTCGCCCACGGCTTGGCGGTCAGGCGGGCCTTGTCGATCGGCTTGTGTGTGGCCAGACAGACGCCATAGGTCCGCTCGCCGATGCGCTGCAGCGCCGCGTCGATCTCCCGCACCAGCACGCGCTCGGTTTGCAGCAGCTCGATGTTGAATTCCTGCTCCCAGTTGTCGGTGCCGACGTCGGCCATGTGCAACGGCATCGACGAATTGCCCGACTGCGCGAACGCTTCCGACGCCAGGTGGGTCACATCGCCCACCAGTTCCCGCCGTTTCTCGAGAAGCATTTTCATGAACTGGGCGAGCTCGCGCTTGGTCAGTTTGGACTTCGGAAGCGGCTGGTCTTCGTCGGCCAGTTCCACCGTGATCGTGCCGTAACGGACCACGCGCGGCAACGGCTCCAGCTCGCGCACCGGCGCCGCGCCCGATTCCTCGTCGCCGTCGTCGATCGTATCCATCTCGGCTTCGGACGGCGCCGCCGCGGCTCGCCGCCCATCACGATTGGATGTCCGGTGCGTTTCGGGTTTGCGCGGCGCGGGACCGGGCAACGGCAGACGTCCCGCCGCGGCGGAGCTGGTCGGAACCGCCCGCCGTGACGGCCGAGGCGACGGACCGGGCTCGCTGCCGCCGACCGAAATGCCCTTCGGCGGTGTCGGGCTCCCGGGCGGCTCGCCGGTTACGGGCGAATCGGATTTGCGGGGTAATTTGGCGCCCGTCGGCGGTTTCGCCGCCGAAACAACGCCTAGACGTTTCGAACCGGCCGACCGTGATGGGCTCGCCGGCCGCGGAGCGCGGTTTTTCGAAGCGGCGCTGGCCAGCTCGCCGCCGCCCTGTTTTGGCTTGGCGTTGACCGGCTTTCGGTCCTGCGGAATGCGCTTTTTCGCCACCGTGAACCCCGAACGCGATGCACGCAGCCTCGCGTAAGCTCATGCCTGCACGAGACTAACGTTTCTCGGACTCCGCAGTATAGCTAACCCCCGGTATCCTGTCAACCGCGGCGACATATCCTGACATCGCCCGGCACCGACGCGGCGATGACATGGCGGCGACACGAACTCCACGCGGCCGCGCGGGCCGTCACGGCTTCCCATCGGCCGGCGACAGCTCCGTCAGCCGCACTTCCAGGTCCATCGAACCCGACGACACTGTCGCCGTCTGCCGTTGCAGGTGTACCCGCACCACGCGCCCCGTGCGCTCAAACGGCCGGACGTACACCTCGTCCCCGGAATTCAAACCGCTCACCCAATCCATCCACCGCTGGTGATCGAGACGCGCCTGGTTCAGGTCGGCCGTGCGCCGCTCCAGCTCGCGTTGCCGGACCAGCGTCTCCTGGATTTCCTGCAACGCCTGCGCCCGAGCCCGTTCCGCATCGCGCCGCGATTGCAGCGTGCCCGCGATGGCGTTGGTCAACGCCTGATGCCGCGTGTCCAGATGGTGTTTCGCCCGCTCGATCATCGCGTGGGGCATTCCCAACCGCTCCGCGATGATCAGCGCGTTGCTGTTGCCCGGCTCCCCGATCACCAACCGATACCGCGGACGCAGCGTCACCGCGTCGAATTCGACAGATGCGTTGTCCACCCTCGCCTCAGTAAACGCGACGGCCTTGAGCGCCGACAGGTGCGTGGTCACGATGGCATGCGCCTGCTTGGCCAACAACGCCTCGACCACCGCACGTCCGATGGCCGCTCCCTCGTCCGGATCGGTGCCGGCCCCCAGTTCGTCGACCAACACCAGACTGCCGCGATCGGCCCCCTCCAGAATCGGCAGGACGGCGGCCAAATGAGCGCTAAACGTGCTCAACGACTGCTCGATGCTCTGCTCGTCGCCGATGTCCACGAACACCCGCCGATACACGGGCACCCGCGACCCTGCCGCCGCCGGAATCGGAATGCCCGCCTGCGCCATCAGGACCAGCAGTCCCACGGTCTTGATGGCCACCGTTTTGCCACCCGTATTGGGTCCGGTGATGACCAGCAGGTCGAAATCGTCCCCCAGCCGGACGTCGATGGGCACGACGTCTTCCCGCGAGCGCCCTTCCTGAACGGCCTCGTGCTGCATGGACAACAGAATCGGATGACGCGCCTGAATCAGCAGCAGCTTGCCGTCGGCATCGATTTCCGGCACATGGGCGTCGAAATCGCGGGCGAACCGCACCTTGGCGCCCAGCAGATCGAGAACCGCCATCGCCTCCAGCGACTTGCCGATCTCCCCGGCGTTCATATGCACCAGGCGCGACAGATCGGCCAGAATCCGCGTCACCTCCTTGTGTTCGTCAAGACCCAGTCGGACGATCGTGTTGTTCAGCTCGACGGCCTCGGTCGGCTCGACGAACAACGTCGCCCCCGTGTCTGAACTGCGGTGAATGATCCCTGGCAGCCGCCCGCGATGTTCCGCCTTCAGCGGCAGAACCCGGCGATCGTTGTGAAACGTGGCGTTGGCGTACTGCAAGTAACGGGTAATCGACGATTGCCGCAGTATCCGTCGGAACACCACGTCGATCTGCGATCGCGCCTTCTCGATCGTCGATCGGATCGACCCCAATTTCGGACTGGCGTCATCACGCACATGCCCCCGGTCGTCCACGACTTCATGAATTCGGTTGGCGAGCGGTGTGAAATCGCCCGCCCGTTCCACGATTCGACGCAGCCGCGTCGCCGATTCCGCCAACCCCGCCGCCCATCGCTGAACCAGACCGGTGGTCTGAAGCGTCGCGGCGATGTCGGCTAAATGGTCCGCCTCCAGACCCGCGGGCGTGCCCGATCGCTCCAAAAACGACCGAATGTCTCGTGCCCCGCCCAGCGGCGGCAGCCCGATCGTGTCGGCCGCGGTCTGCATCTCACGAACCTGGCCCAACCACCGCTCGACCATGTTCGCGGCGGCGTGCGGGGCGATCCGTTCGACCAGTTGCCGACCCAGCGTGCCGCCGCACCGTGCCGCCAACAGACCTCGCACGACGTCGAATTCAAGTTTTCGGAGCGTCACATCGTCCATTGTCACCGCGGTCTTGGGGTGTATTCGGACCGTGTCTGCGTCTGCATAAACCTGTGAAATCCTGCCGGCAACGGTTGTTTCGACCGTCCGGTCCGGCCGGCATCGTTCAAATGTCCCGGATTTTTCGGTACACGCCGCCCTTCCGCGGTTCTATAATACGGGGATCGGGTCGGCCTGCGAAGCCGCACGCCTGCCGGATTTGGGAAAGGATGTAACGTCATCGTGAATCGAAATCGCGTGCTTGCACTCGTCGCCATCGCCCTGTATCTCGTCACCGCGCCCACCGTCCGCGCTCAAATGCCGGACCACCTTCAGCGTGCCGATCTGAAACTCCTGCAGAACAGCTTCGCCGATATTTCCGCGGAGGCCGCCCCCAGCGTGGTGGCTATCCGAACCTACATCAACGGCTTCGGCCGGGGCGAACGCTCCGTGCTGCGCCCGCTAAGCCAGGGCGCGGGGATGATCATCCGATCGAACGGGACTATCCTGACCAACTACCACGTGATCGAGGACGCGACCGACGTGACCGTCATCCTCCACGACGGATCCGACCACGATGCCGGCATCGTGCAGGTCGATCCACGCAGCGACGTCGCCATTCTGAAAATCGCCGCCGAGAATCTCCGCCCGGTGAAGTTCCGCGATCTGTCCGCCGTCCGCGTCGGTCACTGGACCTTCGCCGTCGGCAATCCATTCGGGTTGGGCAACCAATCCGGCAAAACGTCGTTCACCGTGGGCAACGTCAGTTCCATCGGGCGCAATCTGACGCCGTGGCTCGACGAAACCGACAACCGCTACTACGGCAACCTCATCGAATCGTCCGCGGCCATCAACCCCGGCAACAGCGGCGGTCCGCTGTTCAACCTCGACGGCGAGGTTATCGGAATCGTGACTGCCATCGAGACGCGCACCGGCGTGGCCGAGGGCGTCGGATTCGCCATCCCCATCACCGCGCGCACGTTGACCGTCGTCAATCAGCTTGAACGCGGCGAGGAAGTGCGCTACGGTTATCTGGGCGTCACGGTCATGACCGACGCCCCGTCACGGTTCCATTCGGTCGGCGATCAACGCGTCCACGGCGCCCAACTGGGCGATATTTTGACCGACGGACCGGCCGAGCGCGCCGGGCTGCGCTCCGGTGACATCATCGTCGAACTGGACGGCAACGCCGTCACCGATGCCGACCATTTGGTCCGCCTCGTCGGGGCCACGCCGGTCGGTTCACCGGTGAGCGCGCGCTTCGTTCGCGACGGCGACCGCCGCACGGCGTCCGTCACCCTCGGCGATCGCCCCATCGCCGAGCGTCAGCGGGCCATGGTCGCCGGCGTCGAGGTGCCCACCACCAATTGGCGGGGCGCCTTGTTCGCCGAAATCACCGACCCCGTACGTACCCAACTGGGCCTGGCCCCCGGCGATCCCGGGCTCGTTGTGATCAACGTCTACCCCGGTTCCGACGCCGCCAAACGCGGACTGGAAGTCGACCAAGTCGTGGTGGCCGTAAACGACAGGCCGATCCGCTCCCTCGAACAATTCGCCGACGCCCGCAACGTCGCGGCCGACACCCTGCGCCTGGCGCTGGAAAACAACCGCGTCATTCAGTTCGACGTTCGCTGACCGGCATTAGTCATCGCAGGTCGTGGACGCCGTCGTCTTGGTTCACACGAAACCCCGTTTCGATCGCGTTCATTCCCGCGGCGACCGACTGTATCGGCGACCGTTCCTGCGCTCGGTCCGGAAAACGGCGAGTGCCCGAATTACGGGCCAACGGCTGCTTGGTAGACGCGTTCGGACGGCGAGACAGCATTGTGCTCGTTGTCTGCCATTCACGTTTACGACATTACCGGTCCATGATGCGGCGGATCGCGCCGGCGACCGCGGCATTCGGATCTCCACCCGGATTGACGCCGGTCTCAGCCTCAATCGATTATCGCCAATCAATTGAGTGGAACCACTGGAACGCGCGCGACAACAAGTGGATTCGCCCGACTTCGGTTGACTATGATGACTATCGGGGTGTGGGGGTTAGGGACCCTTCCAACGTCTATTCCGCGAAGCCGCGACCCGTGCATTCGGGACGCCGACGGCCTATCGCGCGGAGATGGGGAGTATAGCCGGATGCCGCGATCGGTAGTTCCAGCGCGCCAACGCAACGCGGACGCTCGTCAATCCGTGGCGAAGCTGTGGCCACGAGCCGGATGGCCCGCGATGGTGGCGATGGCCCTCGTGCTGTCGGGCGCCACGTACGTGCGGGCCGGCGTCGTCTGGGTCGACACGTTTGACGCGGGCGTCGGTCATTTTGATCAGACCATCGGCCTGGGTGACGCCCGATTCGCCCACTATCCCGGGGGCGGCATCGACGCGGTGTTCATTCGCGACGGGGCCAATGACCGGCGCTACGCCGCGCTCGGGCACACGTTTAACGCCAATGTCGATGTCTTGGGTTATAGTTTCCACGCGGTGCCGTTCGCGTCGTCCCGCGGCGGCGGCGGCGAAACCAGCATCGGGTTCTGGAACAGCGCCAGCGACAACGCCGCCAACCGCATCGGGATCAATTTTGCGACGCCCGTCGGCAGTCCAACCGTCGTCAAGATCAGCGGTAATTACGCCGACGGCGGCTCGTTCACGAATTCCACGACCGTCCCGTTTTCGTTTCTGCGCAGCTACGCGGTTTCGGTCAACATGAACGGACCGGCGCACCAGATCACGGCCGACGTATTTCAACTACCTGACGAGTTCGGCTTGCCCGACATTCCGACCTACATCGGAACATTGGCCGTCAATCTGGACGCGGGTCGGACACTAAACGTCGATTCGATCGGGTTCGGCGGCGGATTCGGCGCCGGACAGGCCACGCTCGCGTCGATCGACAATGTCGCGTTTGTCATTCCTGAACCGACCACCCTTGCGTTGCTCACCGCCGCCGGCGCCGCGCTTGGTAGACACCGTCGTCGGTCATAGGCAGACCGCCGCGAATCGCCGCCGGGCGCTGCATAACCAGATATTGGGTCCGATAGTCTGTCCGATGGCAGCCACGGTCCGTGCCCGGGAAGTTTGTCGATCGTTTGCGCGTCCGATCGACTATACTCGTGCAGGCCGTGCTTGCGTCTGTTCTGGCCACTGGAGTGTTTGGCGTGTCTACGCGTCACACGTTGCTTCTATTTGTCTGCGCCGGATTGTTCCGTTCGGCGTCGGCGTCCACCGTGCTGCCCATGTCGTTGACGGAATTGGCCGACGCGGCCGAACAGGTCATGGAAGGCACGGTCGTGGCCCGGGAATCCGCATGGTCGCCCGATCGACGCACGATTTGGACGACCGTTCAATTCGCAGACGTCCGCTATCACAAGGGGCAACCGGCCGATCCGGACGCTTCGTTCGAATTGGTCGTACCCGGTGGTCAGGTGGGCGACGCACGGATCAGCGTTACGGACGCGCCGCAATTCGAGCCGGGTCAGCGGTGGATTCTATTTTTGCATGGCCGTTTTCGCGTGCATCCGGTCGTCGGTCTGCATCGCGGCGCGTTTCAGATACGACAGATCGACGGTCTTGACTGCGTGTTGGACGCCGCCGGCCGGCCTATCGTCGAATTCGACGCGAACGGCAAAATACAAACCGACGATTCCGCGACGCCGAACACACCTTGGGAGACGGACAATGTGGACATACAGCTGGGCGCCATCTCGCCGTCCGTAGCCAACGTGTCAACAATACCGGCGACTGCCGCGACGGCACCGATGTCTTATTCGACATTCATCGACGCGATCGCGCCGATTCTGGCCGCCAGCCGCGACCATTCGACGGCCCAATCGAGCAACAGACCGTCCCCATCGTCTTCCGCGGCCGGAAGACCATTAAATGTCCGCAACCGACCGGAACAGCATGGAACGCCGCGGGACAATCAAGGCGGACGGCAGACTGAATCCAGCGTTTTGCCACATGATGAATAATCAATCCCGCCAAATGAACCATGCCGACGCCAATCGCCACGCTCGCCTGCGAACGCGGGCGGTTTTGACCGTCGCGCTCGCACTGCCGACGTTGGTCGCTGTGGTTCCGGCGCGTGGATTCAGTTGGTATACCGTGGGAGGCAGCATCGTCGTCTGGTTCAAGTCGACCGACACGCGCTGGCTATCCGCCACGACGTTTCCGTCCGGCTCGGAAACGGCGCTGTCCGTTCTGGCCGCGGCCGGGGCGTGGAACCTGACCGGCGGATCGGCCTGGTTCTATACCTATGGTCGAACCACGGTGTCACCGCCCGATGGATTCGACGGAATCAGCTATACGGAAGCGGTGCCCGGCGACTATTTTGACGATCCGCAAGTTATCGCCATCACATTGCTGGGGAACCAGGGCGCCGAATGGGTGGACATGGACACGTTGATCAACGCCGACGCGCCGTTCAATTGGGGTTGGAACCTGTCCGTCGCCCCCGACAGCGAAATGTTGATGCACCCGGAAGAATACGGATTCGTCCTGTTGCAGGTCATGCTCCACGAATTCGGCCACGCGTTCGGACTGGGTCACGAAGACGGCCTGGTCTGCACCATGAACGCGGCCTATCCCAGCGGCGGAACATTCGGACAGGACAACATCGTGGAACCACATGCAGACGACCGCCGCGGGCAGCGGACGATGTATCCCGGCGGCATTTTCACCGATCTGGGAAATGCCAATTTCTTTCGCCTGGGCAGCGGCGGGTCGGCGCCCATTCTGTTCACGCCGACGACCGCCGATTCCGGCGATCAAGTTGCCTTTCGAATTCAGATCGAGAACTTGGGCACGACCATTCTGAACAATGTGCGGCAGGGTTTCTATCTATCACCGGATTCGACCATCGACACCGGCGATCGGCTGATCGGTTCATTAACTTGGGCGACTATGGGCGGCGGAGCGGCCGGTCAGTTCGATGTCTTGATGACCCTTCCGGATGTACTTTCGTCCGGCGAATACTACGCCGGAACGATTCTTGACGATACGCATCTGATTACCGAAGCGTTCGAGGACAACAACGCCATTGTCTATTGCAACACACTGACCGTGCCGTTTCAAACGCCCGAGATTCAAGACATGGCCAACGTCGTCGCCGCTTGCGGCCAACCCGTAACCGGTCCGTCGCCGTCACTTGTTCGGCCGCAGAACATGGCCCCCGTCGTCTGGTCGCTGGAACAAAAGCCGTCGGGAATGACCATTAACGCGACGACGGGTGTGGTGTCGTGGCCGATGGCGTCCGCGGCCGGCGCCCCGCACGTTGTCAGCGTCCGCGCCACCAACGGCGTCGGTCACGACGAAGCCTCGTTCATCGTTTCGGTGCAACCGCAATTGCCGGGGTTCGTGCCGATCACGGAGCGGCAGGCCGTCTGCGGTTCCACGTTCGTCGGCCCGGCGCCACAACTGGCCAGTCCCGCGTGCGGAGGCACGATTCTGCCGTGGGTATTGGAATCCGGTCCGTCGGGCATGACCATCAACGCGAACACGGGCGTGGTCCAATGGCCCGCACCGACTCGCAACGGCAGCCCGCACACGGTGTCGATCCGCGGGTACAACGCCGCGGGCAGCTCCACGGTTTCATTTCAACTGCGCGTGCCCGTCGCCGACACCAACGGCGACGGCGTCGGCAACATGAACGATTTGCTGCACCTGATCCTGTGCACGCCCGCGTTTCACCAACCCATGCCCGCGAATTGCCCCTGCGCCAATCTGAACAACGACGCCACGGTCGATCTGCTCGATTTCGGCCGCTGGCAAATGGCCATATCCGCCGGCAGTTGAACACGCGGCACTGTACGCCCGGCGCTTTCTCGCCTAACCTGCCGCCGATGGCCCCCGATGTATCGGACACTACACTTTCCGGCGATGAATCGACCGTTGAACGCCGATTCACGCTCGACGAGGCCAATCGCACCCTGCCGCTGGTGCGACGCGTAGTCACCGATATCGCCGCGACCTATCGTCAACTGCAAGACCTGGACCGCCGTCGTGCCGAAGCCGCGACCGCCGGACAGACCGGCGACGCCGAAACCATCGAGGATCAAATGCACGCGACGGGCGAGCGGTTGAACCGCCTGATCCGCGAACTGGAACCGGTCGGCTGCGTGTTGAAGGATCCGGCCGTTGGGTTGATCGACTTCCTCGCCGTCCATGACGGGCGGGACGTATGTCTGTGCTGGAAGCTGGACGAGCAGCGCATTGAATTCTGGCACGACGTCAACGCGGGTTTCGCGGGCCGCCGTCCAGTATCGGAACTCGCCGCCCGCACGTCCTGAAGCGTCGATCCGCGGTCAAGTCGATCCCGGGTCAAGTTGCCACGACACACGCGGCGATTTTCTCGTCCGCAGGACGCACGATCTTGGCCAGGGACTTCAGTCCGTGGATCGCATTTCCATGTCGACTCCGCCCAGCGGGCGGACAAAGCCATCGCCGGAGATTGGCTCGTAGCGGCGCGGTACCGACTTTCCGCGCACGCTCTACGCTTTGCGTCGCGTCGCCAATAAACCTGCGGGCTGGTCCGATCGTCTTTGGGTAAACAAGACGTCCGACTTACGTTCCAGTTCCAGAAGAAACTGTTTACGCCACAATCCGCCGCCGTATCCGCTCAGCGATCCATCACGACGCACCACGCGATGACAGGGAACCACTATCGCGATGGGATTATCGCCGCACGCACGTCCCACGGCCCGTTGAGCGCGCGGTTGGCCGATGGATTCGGCCACTTGTTCGTACGACTGCGTTCGGCCATACGGAATCGCGGCCAGCTTGTTCCAGACCCGCGTCTGGAACGGCGTGCCCGGTCGGTGCAGCGGAACGGTAAACGTCGATCGCTCGCACGCGAAGTATTCGAGAATCTCCGTCTCCAGACGGCGCAACACGTCATTCACGCCCGGTGCGATGGCCGCATGCAGTCTCTTGTTCAGCGTCTGAATCTGCCGTTGCAGCCCGCGGCGGTCCGCGAAATCCAACAGACAGACCGCGTCGTCGGTCGCGCAGGCGACCAGTGGCCCGATTGGCGAGTCAATCGTCCGCGTCAGCACGCGAGTCAATTCGCGGCTCTTCACCGGCGTCGCCCCGAACGTCTTCTGAAACGCCTCGCGGAACCCGCTCAACGATTCATAGCCGTGGTCGCAGGCGGCCTCCGCGTCGGACCCGCCCGATTGAATGTGTTGCAGTGCCAGCCCCATGCGCCGGGCGCGATGATACGCCTGAAACGACAGTCCGAACCGCCGCTTGAAATACCGCCGCGCCGCGTGCGGGCTGACGTCGATGGCCGCGAGATCGGCGTCAGTGATGCGCTCATTCGGCGCGCTTTCGATCCGTTTCAGCACGCGATCGAGCCATTCGGGCGCGTCGCGCCCCGCGGCCAGCGGCCGGCAACGCAGACAAGGCCGATACCCCGCGAGCAGACATTCCTGCACCGACGTCTTGAACTCGACGTTTCGCTCCAGCGGCTTCCGCGCCGAACACGACGGCCGGCAGAAAATGCCCGTCGTCTTGACGCACGTGAAGAACACGCCGTCGTACGAAGTGTCCCGCTCACGCATGGCGCGGAGCATCTCCTTTTCGGTAAGCTGAATGGCGGTCATGGCGTTCATTGTAGTGTCTCCTCGAGCATGCGGCGCGAGCGGTCCCACTTGTTGGCCGTGCGTATGGCGTCCCGATCGCGACGCCATGAATGGAGCCCAGTACTTCGTTCGTTCTTAGCGTCCCACAGGGACGCGCTGCATGTAGCCCGGTACTTCGTATGTGTTTGGCGTCCCTTGGCGACGCTGTGAATGTAGCCCAGCACTTCAGTGCTGGGATGACGGCGCCGCCAGGAGCCCATAGTCCCGAAGGGATGGCTGAAGCGCCCTGCGGGATTTCAGCCGTCCCTTCGGGACTCGGTGCCATTGGGTCTCCGGCGTACCCCGCGTTGAAACGCGGGGCTACATTCAAGCCTGCCTCCGGCAGGCCGCCATGGTGCGGGCGAATCGCGTCTCCGCGCGGTTCATTCGTGGAAGCATATCGTGCGGGGGCGATCGGGGTCCACCGGAATATTGGCGCGGAATTCCAAGCGCGAAGTTGACTTCGGCACACTCCAGCCGGATCATCGACGCGATCAGCGGCCATTCAGGAGTCAAGACATGGCGGTAACAAAGCGGGTAGCGGAACGAATCGCCCAGGGACTCAAGCAATTTCAAGGCATCCTGGAGCAGCAGCGAGCGCGGGATGTATCCGAGGCGGATACGGTGACCGTGGTCAAGGATATGTTGAGCGAGGTTTTTGGCTACGACAAGTACAACGAACTGACGAGCGAGCATAACATTCGGGGTACGTTCTGCGACCTTGCGGTCAAGATCGCCGGGAAAATGGCCTTTCTCATCGAGGTCAAGGCAATCGGCCTGGAGCTGAAGGAAAGCCATGTCAAGCAAGCCGTTGATTATGCCTCGAATCAGGGTTGCGAATGGGTGGTGCTGACAAACGGCATCGAATGGTATCTGTACCATGTGCTATTCAAGAAACCAATCGATAAGCAGGAAATAGCACGATTCAATCTGCTCACGGCGGACCCGAAGGACGATTCCGACATTGAGAGGATTCACCTGTTGACTCGCGAGGGGTTTATGAAAAGCGCGCTCGCGGAGTATCGCGACCGAAAGGACGCAACGAACCGTTTCATTCTGGCGGCGATCATTCTTTATTCGGATTCGGTGCAGAGCGCCATTCGTCGGGAGATTCGCCGGGTAAGTGAAATCCTCGTCGACGCAGAAGTTATTGACAAGATGTTACGCGACGAAGTGATCAAGCGCGAAACGATTGAGGGCGAACAGGCCGATCTCGCGGCTCGACGAGTTCGTCGGAGCGCGGAGAAGAGCATCCGAAAGGCCGCCGATAAGGAAACCGAACCGCTCGCCCCTGTCGCGGATGCAACGGTGCTGCCTTCGGTCGACTCGGACATCGCCTGAAACACAACGCCGTAGACATTCTACCGAGGCGAATCGACTCCTCCACCGTTATCCCAGTCGGCCCCGGACTCGCGTCCGGGGTTCTGATTATCCGGCTCTCGTCCATTCCATCGACACGACCCGACCACAACCGTCGCCGCGCGCGAATTGGCTACCGCCGCTCCTCCTGCGTTTCCCCCACGCGCAACGCCCGGCCGCGGGTGTCTTCGGCCACGTAGGTGTGCTGGTCCCATGCGAACGTGGCGTCGATGCGGACGTTGATGGTCTTGCCGGTGTCGGTTTCCAGTTTGTGCAGGGCGGCGCGTTTGCGGTTGGTGAGCACGAAGGCCACGTCCGGCGAGACGGTCACGGTCAGCGTGGCGATGTCGTCCTTGAAGACCAGCGTCTGAATGCCGCGGAGCACGTGCAGGGTCATGGATTCCGGGTTCTTGACCAGACCGCTGCCCCGGCAATGCGGGCAGTCGGTGTAGACGCCGCGCTTGATCGACGGCCCCTGCCGCTGACGGGTCATCTCGATCAGCCCGAACTGGCTCATCCGCAGAATGCGGGCCCGCTCCTTGTGTTTCTTGAGTTCGTCGCGGAGCGTGCGCTCGACCTCGCGCTTGTGGCGGTCCATGCGCATGTCGATGAAATCGCACACGATCAAACCGCCGAGGTCGCGCAGGCGAAGTTGCCGGGCGATCTCCCGGGCCGCCTCCAGATTCGTCCGGTAGGCCATGTCCTCCTCGCCGTCGGCCGAACGGAATTTTCCGCTGTTGACGTCGATCGCCACCATCGCTTCCGTCGAATCAATCACCAGGCTGCCCCCCGACGGCAGCGGAACGTGCCGGGAATGAATGGCCTCGATCTGTTCCTCCACCCCGTACTGATGGAAAATGGGATCGTTGCCCTTGTACAGTTCGATCGTCTCCTGCTGCGTGCGGGGCATGACGATGCGCAGGAATTCGCGGGCGAGATTCTCCGCTTCGGCCGTGTCCACCACGATCTTGTCGAACTCGGCCGAAAAGACGTCGCGTATGGTCCGGGTGATCAGGTCCGATTCCTGGTAGACCTCGACCGGGGCGCGTTCGCTGCGGACCCGTTCGACCACCAGCTTCCATAACCGTTGCAGATAGTTAAGGTCGCGTTGCAGGTCGCGTTTGTTGCGGTCGATGCCCGCGGTGCGGAGGATGAACCCGATGTCCTTGGGCAGCTTCAGTTCCTCGAGAATGTCGCGCATCCGCCGCCGTTCGGCCTCGTCCTCGATCTTCCGCGACACGCCCAGCCGCGACATCCCCGGCATCATCACCAGGTAGCGCCCGGGAATGGACAGATAGGTGGTCAGCGTCGGCCCCTTGGTGCCCACGCCTTCCTTGGTGATCTGAACGATGACCTCCTGACCCCGGCGGAAGCATTTCTGAATCGGCGGGCGGTCGCGGCGCGGCGTCTTTTTTCCGACGCCTTCCGGCTCGTTCGACCGGCCGGAAAAATACTGCGGCTGCACGTCGGAAATGTGCAGAAAGCCGTGCTTGGGCAGACCGAAGTCGATAAACGCCGCCTGAATGGCCGGCTCCACGTTGGTGATGATGCCCTTGTAGATGTTGCCGACGTGGGACGCGGAGCTGCGCCGTTCGATGAACAGTTCTTCCAGCCGGTTCTCGAACACCACCGCGATGCGGCATTCGTCGCCGGATATCGCGTTCACCAGCAACATGCGTCCCGCCGTTTTCGGCGATCGACCGGGAGTCGGGGGCGACGCGACCGGTCGCTGCGGAGGTTCCGGGCGGCGGTCCTGCCGGGCCGCGGGTTCGGTTCGAGGCAGCGGTTTCCGCCCGTCAAAGCGCCCTTCGGACGGCCGGCGGTCCGCCTCCGGAGCCTCGTCATCGCGTTGATCGGAGTATCGTTCAGAACGCCCGGTGCGGAGATCGACCGGAGGCTGTCCGCGGTGCTCGATGGCCTCCAGGACCGATTCGATCTTGCTTTCGAATTCGCTGATCGGCTCCTGCATCTCCAATGGCGCCGCAATCAGCGACGGTTCAATGCCGCTCGCGAAATCGTCGTCCCAATCCAGCGGCGCCGAGTCGTCGACGGGCTTGACGGTCGACGACGGAACGACGCCGTGCTTGACCACCGACGCAGACGCATGGCCGGGCTTCGCCGGTACCGAAACGCTCGCGGGCCGTGTCGGCGCAACCGTGCCTGACTTGACTGCCGACGGCGTTGCGACCGCGTCCGATTCGTCCTTCTGGCTTGATCGGCGCTTACCGCGTCGCCGGGGCGCCGTCTTGGCCGGCGCAACGACCGGAACTGCCGCGGATCGACCAACCGCGGCGGCGGGGGTGCGCGGTGATGCGTCGGCGTCGTCCGGTCGTCGGACCGGGCGGCGACGGCGCGGCCGCGGAGGTCCGGTCTTGTCCGACGCCGCTTTTCCCGCGCGGGCGTCGCCCGATGGTGTGCCCGGGTTTTCCGGTGAACGATTTACGAGTGATTCGTCGAATGAAATTGCCATGTTGTTTCCACGCGGCGGATCAGGTGATTTACGTTCTGACCGCCGAGGCCAAGGATGTCGCAGATCTCCGCGGGCCGGGCGCTGCCCTCGCCGGTAACCACCAGCGAGAACGCAACGGCGTCGTCGGTTACGTCGATCGCGTCGATGTAGGGTCGTAGATCGATGCGCCGGGTCTTCTGCAGTTTATGAATAAAACGGTCGTACCAGATGGGTTCCGCGCGCAACGCGTTCGCGGCGTGCGCGCGCACCCGCTCGCCGTCGAACCCGTTCATCATGACACGGTAGCGGACCCGGTCGGGCAGCGACCGATCGCCGGCAGGCAATACATGGGCGCCATGCACAACGATGTCCGCCGGCATCTGCCCGGCCAGGCGACGAGCGACGTCGCCGGGATCCATCGGCCGGTCAAGTTCGATGATCAGGCGTTCGTCGGCCGAGGTGATGCCCACCGGACGCGGAAGCGGAATCGAAATACGGGGTTTGGGGTTGAATCCGCGGCTGGCGCGTACCGGCAACTCGGCCCGGGCGCACGCGCGGGCGAACAGACGCAACATCTCCTGATGGGCCAGGAAACGCAGATCGCCCTCCACGGCGAAACCGACCGCGACGCGCTGCGTCGTCACTTTTTCAGCCGCGCAAACCTGATTCAGACGTCACCCCGCGGGTGCCGACGCTTGACGCTCGTTACGCGCAGCGCCGAGGCCAATGGGCCTGAATTCCATGCCCAAGGCGTCAAGGGGAGACCTCGGATCGCGAAACCCCGGAAACCCATCCCGCAATAATCGAAGGCGTTTCAACGTGGCGCCGCGCCCCCCGCACCGAACCCGTCGGGCATCGCAATCGGGGCGCAATCGGCGACCATCGAATGGCTACGATTTATGAAAGGGGGTTCGCGATTCGTCTCCTGTCCGTCAACCTCGATCGCCCGTGTACCATATCCGCCAAACCGGTCGCATCCGACCTCAAATCGGATCGTCCGGCAACAGTTTCTTCGTTTCCGATCGCAGGTAGTTCGTCACCTGCGTCTCGGTATCCAACGTCAACGCCCGCCGCGCCACCCGCTGGGCGCGGGCCATCGTCGCCGCCCGGATCAGTTTCTTGATCTCCGGTATATTGTGCGGCGACATGGACAACGACCGCAACCCCAGCCCGATCAACAACAACGTGTAGATCGGCTCCCCGGCCATTTCCCCGCATAGGCTACAGTCTACCCCCGCCTTGGCACAAGCGCGAATCACATCTTTCAGCGTCTTGACCACCGCCGGATGGCTGGGGGTATAGTACCGGGCCACCCGCTCGTTGCCCCGGTCGGCGGCCAACAGGTACTGAATAAGGTCGTTCGTGCCGATGCTGACAAACGCCACTTCCTTCACAAAATCGCGGCATTGACTGGCCGCCGCCGGCGTTTCCAGCATCATCCCGATCTCGATGTCCCGCTTGAACGGCACCCCGGCCTCCTCCAGGTCCTCCATGGCGTCGCGGATCGTCATTTTTGCCTGCCGAAGCTCGATCAGCGATGTTACCAGCGGGAACATCACCCGCGTCGGACCGGCCGTCGCCGCCCGCAGTATCGCCCGCAACTGCACCTTGAACATTTCCAGATTCTGCAGGCTGTAACGCAGCGACCGGTTGCCCAGCATGGGGTTTCGCTCCGGTTCGATCGTCTTTTCCTGTGTAAACTTGTCGGCCCCGAGGTCGAACGTGCGAATCGTGACCGGTCGGCCCTCCATCCCCTCGATGGCTTCGCGATAGGCCTCGTACTGCTCCTCCTCGTCCGGCGACTGACCCGCCAGAAACAGGAACTCGCTCCGGTACAGCCCCACGCCGTTGGCCCCCTTGTCCAGCGCCGTCGTGACCTCCCGCGGGTACTCGATGTTGGCCATCAAGCTGACCGTCACCCCATCGTCCGTCGCCGCCGGAAGCTCGCGGAGCGACCGCAGATCGTCAGTCAGCCGGACGTAGTTGTCCCGCCGGGCGCTGTACTCGGCCAACGTCTCCTCGTCGGGGTTCACGATGACCAGGTGGTGAACCCCATCCACGATCAACAGGTCACCCCCGCTGACCGCGCCGGACAACGTGTTCAACCCGACCACCGCCGGCCTGCCCCACGAGCGCAGCAGAATCGCCGTGTGCGACGTCGGCCCGCCCAGGTCCAATGCCACCCCCGCGACCATGGTTTCCGACAGTTTTGCCGTCTGCGATGTCGTAAGGTCATGGGCGACGAGTACGATTTCCCTCGTTAGGTGGGCCAAATCTTCCCCGCTCGCGCCCAACAGATTGCGGAGCAGTCGTCGCTCGATATCCTGCACGTCGCGAATACGCTCGGCCAACAGCGGATCGGTCATCTGCTGAAATCGCCGCTGCTGATTACGCATCACGGTGCTGGTCGCGTAGGCCGCCGAATAGCGCTTCTGTTCGATCAACGCCACGATCTGCCGATTGAGCGACGCATCTTTCAGCACGCCAATATGCCAACTGAACACGTCGGCCGCGTCGTGCCCCAATCGCTCCCGCACACGGTCGCGCTGCTCCTCGAGGTCGGACACCGAAACGCCGACGGCTTTTTCGAGATTATCCAGTTCCGCTGTTACGCTTTTCTGGGGGATCATCCGCTGCGGGATGCGCAGTTCCTCGGCATCGAGAACCACCGCTTCCGCGATGGCCACGCCCGGTGAAACCGCGATGCCGGTAAGAATCTGCATTCGAAGTCCGATTGTAGCGGCTGGGACGCCTGTTCGTACCGCGACGCTGGAACCCCGTCCCTGGGGCCCGGTTCGGGAGCCGGGCGATCATATTTCAACCCGCTCGCGGACACAATTGTCGCGTGTTTTGACTCGCCGAGCCGACCGGCCATCAACGTGGTGAACCAAACTACTTCGCCGCGCGCCACGGCCAATGGAACCACTCCGGCCGGTGCCCCATCCCTTTCGCCACAAGGGGGGAATCCCGTCCCGCGACCGCGGTGGCATGGCTGCGGCTTCGGGCGGTCATGCTTCGTCGGCGGCGGCATCCCGCCGCCATGCCAATTCGATCAATCGCCCGCCATCACCATCGACCGCGTACGTTTCAGGATCGGATTGTATTCCCTCTGCAGCCGGTCGAGCTTGGCGTCGAGCGCCCCGTCGCGACCGTCGTAACGCCGTTTCGTCGTGACCAGCGCCGTGAACCACCGCACCAAGTTGATCCAGTCCTCGACGTTGACGTATTCCGCGCCCAGCTTCTTCGTCCGCGTGTTCATGTTGTGGTAGTTGCCCAGCGCGATGCACAGCCCGGTGGCGTCGTACCCCAGCCCGCAATACGCCGACGATTCGCACATGCCCCCGTCCATCAGCCGCCGCTGATAGTGGAACGACTTGTCCGACGCGGCCAGGTCCTTGGCCACCAGCTCGCAGAACTGCGTGGCCGGCGACGTGAACGTCGTCGCCCGGTCGCCCACCCGCAGAATCGGTCCGTCCCCCTGTTTCGCGTTGACCCGTTCGGCGCTGTTCTCGACGGCCGCGAGCAGGCAGCGCCGGGGAATGGAATTCGACTTGCACGCGGCCATCGCCCCGACGAACCCTACCTCCTCCGCACGGGTGAACAGAAAATAGGCCTCGCCCGTCGCCCCGCGGGTCGACAGATCATCGAGACACGTCAGCATGGCCGCGACGCCCGCCAGGTCGTCGCACGCCCGCCCGACGATCCGTCCCGCGCGGACATCCGTGTCCGGGAAATCCCACATTCCCGGACTGCCCGGCTCGACGGCGCCGCCCACCGCGATCTCCGCCGATTTGACCACCGTCTGCGTGCCGCGTTTTCCGGTCTCAATGCCGGTCACGCGGCCCGGAATCCACGCCCCGCCGGAATGAAACCGCACCCTGGCGTTTTTCACGTATTCCGGCATCACCCCGCCGTGCCAGATCGCGCGCACGACGCCGACCGACGCCATGCGTTCGGCGCGAAACCCCGGGTGATCCATGTGCGCCGCCAGGCAGATCGGCCGCGCGATCCGCCCGTTCCCCTTGCGATAATGCGCCACCACGTTGCCGTGTGCGTCGCATTTCACGGTTACATGCTTGCGGTTGGACGTAAACGACCGGACGTAGGCGATCACGCCGGCTTCCGCGAAGGGCGCCGTCGGCAACGACACCACTTCGCGCACGATTTTGAGTGCACGTTGACGATTCACGTATTTTCTTCCGTTGGTTGAAACGACGAACGAGCCCGCCGGTCCGCGCCGCCGGTCGTCACAGCCCGCCCGGGGGCATTATAGCCGCCGCTATCCGGTAGGCGACCCGCTCGTCACCGCCATCCGCAGGGACATGAATGCGGCCAGCGCGATTAGCGACAACGACAACACGGCCGTTCCCATGAAAAAACCGGCCCACGACAACCCCTGCCGGTCGTTGCGCCGCTGACCCGCGCTGTTAAAACCCAGCACCACCGCGACCGCCGCCATCAAACCCGTGACCCCGATGGTCGCCAGGAATCCCGGCAAAAACAGGCCTTGACGGCTGTACGAAATGGCCCCCAATTGACCGTCGTAGCGGCGTAACAGCGACCAAACGGCCACCCCCAACGGCGCCAACGCGGTCACCGCCACCCCCACCGCCCACCGCGCCTGAACGTCATACCGCCGAAAACTCAAAAACACTGCCGCATCTCCGTCCCTTCGTCCCTACGTCCCTTGGTCCCTTCCGACGACCGTCTCCAACGCCAGCACCGCATACGCCGTCACCAGATACGGGTTCCCCTCGTACCAGCGGTCCTTCGGATTCACCCAGCTTCCGTCGTCGTTCTGCAGGCCCGCCAGCTTCGCGCATAACTCCTCGCGCCACCGATGCGACCGGCCGTGTCCGTCGACAACGACCTCCTCTCCCCAGGCATCCAACGCCCGCGCGAACACATGATAGAAATAATACAACCCTTCCTGCGATTGCGCGCCCGGCATGTTGGGATTCTCGTCCAGCGTGTAATGCTCGCGAATCCACTCCCACGCCGACTTGACCCGCGCGTCGTCCCGATTCACGTTTGCGTACAGCAGGCTCTTGAATCCCGCGTAGGTCATCGAGCCGTAACTCCGCAGCATCGGCCGACCCTCGATCACCACCTCACCGGCCTTGCTTTCGCCCCCGTTCGCGGGTGAATAAATGAATCCCCCGTCGTTCGCCCCCCGCGCGAACGCCTGATCGTTCGTGCCGCTGGACATCTGGCTGCGGGACACGAACACCAGCGCCTGCTGATAGACCGGATCGTCCGCCGGCAGCCCGCTCTGCTTCAATGCCTCCAGCATCAACTGCGTGTTCGACAGATCGGGCCGTTTGCTTTTGCCGTAGCCCGCCCCGCCGAACCACACGCTTTCACGATCGTGATCCTCGTTCTCGTCCCATTGCCCCTTCTTCAAAAACGCCTGGGCCCGCGCCCGC
Source organism: Phycisphaerales bacterium (assembly GCA_013140575.1). Taxonomy (GTDB): domain Bacteria; phylum Planctomycetota; class Phycisphaerae; order UBA1845; family UBA1845; genus JABFSN01. Next base: position 32,987 of record JABFSN010000084.1, read on the forward strand.
ATGTCCGCATGCCCCGGATCATTCAACGCCGCCAGCGCCATCAGACAGACGCTGGTCTGGTAGTTGCCATACCCCGCATCGGGCACGTAGATCCCGCCGTCCGGCTGCACGTACGCCGTCATGAATCGGATCGCCCGGCCCACGACGGGATGCTCCCGTCCGTAGCCCGGCGACTGAATAAACCCCTGAACGGCCAACGCGGTGATCGCCGGATCGCTGCGGTCCGTCAGCAACCATCCCCCGTCCGTCTGCTGCGTCGCGGCCAGGAATCGCAGCCCCTTCTCGATGACCGCCGCCGACCGCCCGCACGCCTCCCCGGATGACACCGGCGCCGGGTCTTGCGCATTCGCCGGCGACACCACCCCCGTCCACAGGCCGGCGGCGAACACCACCACGAACGGCGCCACTGACCGCGTTGATTGCCTTCGTTCGGGTTGATTCATTATCCGCTCATCATAACCGTTTTTGTCGAACAGTCCGACTGCCGCGTCAGGTTCTTGGGGTAGCCCCGCAGGGGCGACAGTCAATAGCCGGGGGCGTCAGCCCCCGGGAACGATCACCACGCGACGATTAGCCCCGAAGGGGCGGAAGATTCGCAGCGCATGCGACACTTTCGTCACCCGAAAACACAACCCTGATCGCCCAATGGTCCCATCGCCATACCGCGGTCGATTCTGTATCCGCGTGCGAATCCGTTCCGCTATCCATGCCCGCGTCGCCGCTGCGCATGCGCTTCCAGCCACGCGTCATCCACCACATTCTGATCGGCAGGCGGCGGGAATTCTTTCAGTATCGACCGGCTATGCCCGGCCAACAAAAACAGCACGCCATTGGCGCAGCCGTGCCCGATCGCCAGGATCGCCCGACCCCATGCCGACCCCGGCATCGCGAACAACACCGCACTCCCCAACCCGATCCCCGCCAACAGTCCGCTTGCCACCATGCCCCATCGGGCGCTGCCCGGCCGTTCCCCCTGCATGCCTACACCCAGCGCCGCCAACGCCATTCCGCCGGCCAAAACCGCCAGCGTGCCCACCGTCGTCACCGTCGCGCTTATCTTCAACGGCTCGGCGGCGTCGCCGGTCGCGACGGCTCGCGTCCCCGAATCGCCGCCGTACAACCCGCTCGCCAACAGATACACAACCCCCATCGCCACATGAACGCCGCCCGCCGCCTGAAACACGAACCCCGTGGCCGTCACGAATGCCCGTGGATGGCCATCCCGGTCGCCGCCGTCCGTCTCCCGATCAGCCCCCGACACGAACCGGCTCCTTCGCAACGGAAACGGCAACTTCGGCGACCCGCGCGCCCCGATACGATCGCCCCCGCCAGATCGTGACTCCGATCCCCATCACCTTCAAAAACGCGTTCACCAGTATGCCCAACGACGCCGCCGCGCCCAAAACGTACGTCAATGCCATCGCCCGCCGCGCGCCCATCATCGGGTACGCCCGAATCGTCGCCCACTGCTGCACCCCGCACGCCGATCCCCAGACGATGATCCACGCCGGCCACCACCACCCGTTGCCCGACGACCTCGACCATGCCGCGACGCCCGCAATCAGCGCCGCCCACGGCAGCAGGCTCGACACCGACAACAACACGATCGCCGCCGCCACTCGTCCCGGCGTGCGCAGGCTTCCCTGCATGATCCGCGTCCACCCCCGCCACGCCTCGCCCGGCGTGTCGTACATGCGCGTGCCGTACAACCCCTGCGACCGCACCATGCCCAGCCGCACCCCCATCGACTTGGCCCGCCGCGCCAACTGCATGTCTTCGCAGATCGCGTCGCGGACGGCCGCATGTCCCCCGACGCGCTCGTACGCGTCCCGTCGAATCAACATGAATGCCCCGTTGGCGTACGCCGCGCGGTGTTTGGGGTCGTTCACTTTTTCGGGCGGGTGCCAGATCATCAGAATGCCCGTGCATACCGGCAGTATCGCCGCCGGCCAGAAACCGCCCACCGACGTCTCCGGCGTGACCGTCAAGAACTCGATACCATGGTCCGACGCGTACGCCATCGCAATCGAAACAGCTCCTGTCGATTGAAACTCGCAATCCGCATCGGTGAACAGGAAGAATTCGCCCCGCGCATCCGACAACCCCGTCTGCAGCGCGTTCGTCTTGCCGAACCAGCCGGCGCGGACCTCGGTCACGTGATGAACACGCATGCGCCCGCCCGCGTCGCGCCCGCACCGTTCCAGGATCGACGCCGTTCCGTCGACGCTGCGATCGTTCACCACGATCAATTCCAATGACGGATAATCCTGACTCAGCAGCGACCGCACGCAACATTCGATGTTGCTGGCCTCGTCCCGCGCCGCCACGATCACCGATATACGCGGCGCGACGCCCGATCCTGGCGAACCGTCACCGTCCGGCGTCAGAATGAACCCGCTCCGCTGCGCCCGCGAAATGTCCACGTGACGGCGCAGCCACAACAACGTGATGACCGACCCCAGCGCCAACCAGATAATGGTCAGGACGTTCATGCGACCGCCCGGCAAGTGGATTTTCCCAAACCGTTCGCATCGAACCATGGCCGCAAGCCCATGCTCGCGGATTCCGCCTTCGCGATCACGCGAGATTCAGCGAACGGTGTCCCCGCCCATTGAATGCACGGATTCGAACCCGCAATCAACGCATCGTCGGCGGTTCACTGGGCTTGTCATCGGGCATGGCCGTTTTGAAGGTTCCCGCCTCGGGATTCTCGATCGGCGCGGGCGGACTCAACTTCGCGCCTCCGCCCCCGCTGGCCGCCGCCGTCCTCGGATGGGGGGCTGCCGCGGACACCGTGCTGGATGCTGATTCCGTGTCGCCGACCTCCTCCTCGTAGAACAGCTCGCTCCATTCCGTCCCGTCCACGTCGAATCGCAGCAGGAAATAGATCGCCGTGCTGGCGCACAAATAGAACGACGCCAAAAACGCCCACGGCAACGCGATTACCGGCAATACCCACAATCCGATCACTGCCGCCGCCGCGAATCGCACGCCCCCCCCGGCAACAGCCTCACCGGCCATCCGATACATCGACTCGACGGTCGGTGCGTCCCACAGATGGCTCAATTTCGTGCCGCTCCCGAAATCCACGAACAGATGGGTCGACGCCAACGCCAGCCACAACACGAATCGCACCAGCATCCACCCAAAACTGCCCACCGTGATCGCCGCCGTCGCGTACCACAACGCCCGCACCGGTCGGGCGAACACGTAACTGAAACTACGCGAAATCGCGTCGAATCCGTCCGACCCCTCCACCGCAATCGTCGGCCAGAACAAACTGCCGCCCGCCACGCCCCCCACCAGAACCATGGCGATGATCAGCCCCCCGAACAGCGCCAGGAAAAACGCCAGCCCGCCCACCAAATCGCCCAAATACGGAATCCGCAGAAACAACCCCCCGGCCGCGAGGAACAACCCCACAATCAGGCAGATGACCAGCGGAATCACCGGCGCCATGAAAAACCCGCCGAACAGCTTGTCCCGCGCGTAAAGCAGCGCAGGGGTCAGCCCCAGCGTTTCGCCCCGCGCCAATTGAACCGCGGCCGTGCGGCAGATCGCACCGCCGAAAAACCCCCAGATCAGTATCGCGACGCCCCAGAAGAGCGCCGCATACACGAAATGGTGCGAAATCATCCACACCATCCCGCGACCCATCAGCACCACGTTCGCGAATACACCCCGCGCGGAATCGGACGAAACCATCCCCGCCGTTATCACCGTCGGACCCCCCACGTCCGTCGTTCCGATCAGTCGTCCGAACCGCACCGACAGAATGGCGTTATGAATGCATTCAACCTCGAACCCGCGCCACGTCGCGAAAACACCCGCCTTCCCCGAAACGTCGCCCGCGGACCGCGACGACCACGCCAGGTACCGCTGCACCGCGTCCGGCCGGACGCCGCGATCCATCGCCGTCCACGTCCAATCCAGCATCGTCCCCCACGAATAGGTCAGAAAAATCGCCGCCAGCGCCAGCACCAGTCTGTACGGGTGCACCGCCATCTTGAACGTGCGTAGAACCGAACCCACGCCCAAACCGTCAATCCACGCCCGCGGTTGTTGCGTTTCCGATGACATGACCGCCTCCGTGACGTCCCCACGACGGACGCCGCGATGTTTCAATGGACGAATTCAACGTGGTCGCGCCGTCGCATGATAACCAACCCGCCCGTGACCACAATCCCGCCGCGGCTTCGACACGCCGCGGTTCGCGGAACCGCCCGATCACGGACCGACTATCAATCCGCCGGCTGAACCCGAACCGGAAATGATGCGCCACGCCGATGAAGTTGACGGGACGCTTCGAACTCATCCACCAACCAGCGGGTTTCGCCGGCCCCGGCGGGCTTCAGTCCGTTCACCGCCCGGCGTTCGCAATGGCTACGTCGCTCGGCGGCGATTCCGACGCCGTCAGCGCCCCGCCCGCCCAATGCTGATGCCGGCCGCCCACCCGCACAACGGCCACCACGTCGCCCAATTCGGCCGCCTGGGCGACGGTGTCATGGAATGGCAGTTGCAAGTCCGGCGTCGCCAGAACCAGCGCCCCGTCACGGTTCACGATCGTCAACGACCGCAACAGCGTCGCCCGCCGACCCCGCTCCGCCTCCAGTTCGTCGCGTTTCAACAGCAGCGACTCCCGTTCGGTCGCCAGCGCCTGACGCTTGCGCGACAGCCGGACGAACGGCTCCTCGATCCCCCATGTGTCGAAACGGTCCTGGGCGACGCGATCCTCCACGCTCCATTCCGCGTCGCGCTGCAACGCCCGCAGCCGCGCCTCTTCATAGCGCCCGTCGAGGTACACCTCGCGATCCGACAACACCGTCAACTGCCGGTCGGTTTCATTGATCGCCTGATAGTAATCCTCGTCGTATTCACGTTTCACCCGTTCCAGGTCCGCCACGAAATACACCTTGCTGATCACGTCGCCCTGCTTCAGATGCTCGAACTGTCGATGTTCCAACCCCACGGTATACGACAGATCGCGCCCGGGATTCAGATGCGCTTCCTCCTGAACCTGTTCGCTCGGCAGCGTGATCGGAACGAACGCGTGACGGCAATAGCGTGCGGCCGCGGGGCTGCTTCCGGAACGGATTTCCATTTCCCCGTAGATGATCGCATCCGGCGACCCCGTCGCCCCCGTGTAGGCAAATTCGTATCGCCCGGAATCCAGATCGTACACCGCCAGTTCCGGCGTGGACCGCTCCAGCCGATCGCTCAACGGACCGCGCGAGGTGATCTCCCGCACCTGTTGGCCGCCGGCTTCGCGAACCACCAGGCGCGCCCCCTGCGGTGCGTAAAACTGAACCTGCACGCTCGCTCCGCGCCCGGGGCCCGTGGCGCACCCCGACGTCGAGGCCAACACCAGCAACGATGCCGCGCCAGCGACAAAACCGCCGATGTTCCGGTGAATCAAAACCCGTGAACCCACGTGCATGACCTCGCTCCTGTTGACTGCTCCGGCCGCGCTGGCGTGTCCGGTCGCCCGAAAACGCAAACCCGGCACAACACTAGCGTACGACGGTAGCCTGTCAACGAACGCGCCGACCGCCGCTCGCGTTCGCCGCGCCCCTCGACCAAACACCCATTCCGCCGATTCACTATTGCGATCGCCTGCCGCTTCGCAACGGGTCGGGAACCGCCCCTCGCGCCCCGTCGGCGCCCGGCGCGTCCGCCCGCGATGGCGTCTCCCCCGACGCCCCCGGCCCCGGTGGCTTGTGCAACCCCAATCGCGCGTCAACCAGTTGCTCCCGTCGCAGATACGGGAATCCCGACGGCTTCGCGCACATCACCCGTCCGTCGGGCATGGCCAGGTACAACACCGCATCGCGCCCGTTCTCGGCCGCCATCGCGCTTTCCGGCAGCGCCATCGAACCCCGCAGCGCACCCGTGTCATTGTCCAGAAACACCAGATCGCCGCCCGCGTCCATCGCCACCAGCTTCTCCGCCGCGCGGGCCACGAACCGTGTCACGTCCGCCAAGTTCCACATCGCGTCGCGCGTGTCCGTGTCGTACGCGAACATCCCCGCCCCCCGGCAATACTGATACACCGTTCGCTGCACCACCACCGGAGTGTCAAACAGCGGCCCGGGCAACAGATAGCGGCTGATCGCGTCGCCGGTCTGCTCGTCCAGAACGTACAGGCGATGATCGGACGACGCCACATAAACCCCCGATTCGTCCACGTGCAGCCCCCCCGACACCGTTGCGCACCGGCACGACTGCCACAGCAACGCCTTGTCCGCGCCGCGTATGCAATAAACGGACCCCTTGTCGGTGGCGAAAAACACGCGCCCATCGTGTGAGATCACCGGCGCCGACGTGACCAGCCCGTCCAGCGTCGCGTGCCACCGAACCAGACCGCCCGCCCGCGGATCACCGCACCACCGCAACGAATAGAACCGGCTGTCCCCCCCGCCGATGTACATCGACTCCGCATCGGCCGCCGCCGCCGCCGAGGCGGGCAGCGGCAATTCGATGTCCCGCACCAGTTCCCCGCGGTACCGGTCCAGTACCTTCACCCAACCGTGCGTGGTCAGCACCACCGGACCGTCCGCGGAATCCGACCGCAAGTGCGTCGGCGGATACAACACCGCGACGTGTTCCCCGGCCGACGCCGCCCAACGGACCAGTCCCGTGTCCGCCTGCAGCGCGAACCACAACCCGCTGCTCGTTCCCGCGTACAGGTTTTCATCCAGCAAGTGCAACGCGACCACCCTGTCGCCCCCGACCAGCGGAACACGCGCAGTCCAGTACTCGCCGTACCCCGACCCCTGTAGTTCGCGCGCCGACACGATCGCTTCGGAACGGACCTCCGCAACGCCAACCGCGAATACCGCGGCCGCGATCCAACGGGTGCGTGTCATGATCGGTTCCATGTTTCCCCGGCGGTCCGCCGAACCCCGCCATTCGGATGGCACCGGCAGGCGTACGTGTGTAGCGTGGGAAACCCGAATCAGAGCCGCGGGGCGCAAGCCCGCGGTTTCTTAAGACGCGGGGCGCCTCCGATGCTCCGATCACCGGGCCTACGCCCGGTACTTTGAAACAGGTGGAATACGCTAAACACGTACAGCGTACTCGCTTGCCGGCGGTTTCAGTTCCGCGCGTTCGCTTTGCTTTATCGTAAACACCGACGGTACCCGGGCACCGGCGGCGCGTCGCTCTCGTCACCAGCGCGGGGGCAACGACCGTGTAGAATCACCGACCCCCACACCGAGTTCACGGACCAAACGACATCATCGCCCCGTACCACCCCACGGTCAATCGCCGGGCAAGCGAGTTTCCGCAGAAACCGTCAATTGATGGCCGCCAATAACACCACGCCCGATCAGTCCGACAGCGCCATTGCGATTCTTGCGTCCCATCGCGAATTCCCGACAGCGGCCGTACCGTCCACCTCCCGGTCAGGCCGGCCCGATGGCTCGTCAATTCGCTTGCATCCCCCCGATCGGAATGTCTATGATGGAGCGTCGGCGTGGCACACAACCGGTCCGATCTCAATTGAGCGCAGCCTGTGAAGTACCTTGACAGCATCCTCGAAACCGTCGGCCACACCCCCCTGGTCCGGCTCAACCGCATGGCCGAACCCGGCATGGCCACTGTGCTCCTCAAGATGGAGCAACTGAACCCCGGCGGCTCGGTCAAGGACCGCATGGCGCTGCACATCGTCCGCCGCGCCGAGGAACGCGGGCTGATTAAACCCGGCTGGACCCTCGTCGAAAGCACCTCGGGCAACACCGGCCTGGGGTTGGCCATGGCCGCCGCGGTCAAGGGCTACCGTTGCGTCTTCACCATCCCCGACAAAATGAGCAAGGAAAAAATCGACATGCTGAAGGCCTTCGGCGCCGAGGTGTTGGTCACCCGCACCGATCTGCCCCACGACCACCCCGAAAGTTACGTCGAAATCGCCAAACGCCTCGCCCGTGAAACCCCCAATGCGTTCTACACCGACCAGTACTACAACATGGACAACCCCGAGGCCCATTACCTGACCACCGGACCGGAAATCTGGGACGACACCGACGGCAAGATCGACTGCCTCGTCGTCGGCATCGGCACCGGCGGCACCGTATCCGGCGTCGCCAGGTATCTGAAAGAAAAAGCCTCTGAAACCGGCCGAACCGTCCGCGTCGTCTGCCCCGACCCCATGGGCAGCATCTACGAAGACGTGTTCCACCGCCGCGCCGTCTGCGCCCCCAGCGTCTACATGGTCGAGGGCATCGGCCACGATTTCATGGTCGGCACGCTGGACATGTCCGTCGTCGACGACGTGCGCCCCGTGTCCGACCGCGATTCGTTCCTGATGGCTCGCCGCCTGGTCCGCGAGGAGGGAATCTTCGCCGGCGGATCGGCCGGCACGGCCATGGTCGGCGCGCTTCAGGTGGCCCGCGAACTCGGCCCCGGCAAACTGGTCGTGGTCATCGTCCCCGACGGCGGCAACCGCTACATCAGCAAGTGTTTCGACGACGAGTGGATGAAGGATATGGGCTACCTGGGCATCGAGGACCGCCTGGGCACGGTGCGCGAACTGTTGCAGTTCAAGGGCGGCGACGTGGTGTACGCCGAGCCCGACGAATCCCTGGGCAGCGTGGCCCATCGCATGAACGAGCTGGGCTATTCGCAGATGCCCGTCCGCAACACCAACGGCGAACCGATGTTCATGATCCACGAGATCGACCTGCTCCGCACCCTCGCGACCGGGCGCTGCAAACAAATCGACCCCGTCATGCGCGCCGCCGCCCGGCTCAACGGCGTCGTCCGCCCCGACGACCCCATGTCCAAAGTGCAGCACGTCTTCGACGACAACAACGTCGCCGTCGTGGTCGACGGCGGCACGGTCCGCGGCATCATCACCAAGATCGACCTCATCGAATTCCTGGCCTCCCGAAGCTGAGATCAATTCCATTCGCTGCGCAAGTTGCTTGACAAGTTCATTGTCACGATGCCCCGGCCGGACCACGCCAGTCCAACGGATCGCGCAAAAAAAGACGGGGTCGACCCCGGCGGTTTCGCCGGAACCGACCCCGTGATGGACGTCACGAATCGCGTCGCAACCGCCCGTGGTCTTCACCACCGGCGGCACACGAATCGCTCACTACGCAACAACCGGGCGACGCGTGCGCAGAACGAGCAGCGCTCCGCCGCCGACCAGCATCATGCCCAGCACCGCCTTGGCCCAGACGGCCAGCGCCGGCGCGTTCAAATAGCAGATGCAGTTCTTCCGCGGGCTCCAGTCGCCCAGGCCCTGCGGACCGAACGAATAGTCGCCGAAGTTGCACACCTGGCCGGCTTGCGGTCCCTGCGCGCCGTGCATCGACACCGACAACGCTGGAATGGTCAGACCCGACGCCGCCAGCGTGTCGGTGAATCCGTTGACCTTCACGGACAACAGACCGGTCGCCGTTTGACCCGGGAGCAGGCCTGCTCCCGCATGCAGGCAGCGATACATCGCATGTCCGCCCAGCCAACCCGTGCAGTTGGTGCAGTTCCAGCCCGCCGGTGCGGTCAAACCGATGCAGGCGCCTCCGTTGTCGCCGCCCGTCCCCGCCTCGATGTCCACGAGGAAATCCGTGAACGCATCGTTCAAGTTTTCATTGCGGATCGACCACTGGAAGTCGCAGCAACCGTTCGCGTCATCCCGGCCGATGGTGATGCAGTCGATGGACGGCGCCAGGATCGAGGGGATCTCGACCGCCGTCACCGAAACGTCGTCCCAGTAGATGGACGACGCCGCGTTGCTGAAATAGTCCTCACCGCCGAAATACCGGTGAAGCACTTCGTTGTTGGTGAATGGGTTGGACGCATCGCCGATGGTCCAGATGCCCGAGTAAAAGAACACGTCGTTGTAGAACACCAGCGCCGCGTCGTCCCGCAGGTTGATGAACACGTCCAGCAGCGCCCACTGATTGGTCACCACCGGAAGCGTCAGACCCGTGACGTGCTGATCGACCACCAAACCCGTGCTTGCGTTGAAGCTGGTCTGCACGTTCCACGCCGTGTCACCGCCGCCGTCGTAGTCGGACATCAGGATGATGAACGAATCGCCGCTCTGGGTCGACGGCACGAAGTTCCATGCCTTGTACGACCACGCCGCGGACACGTCGAAGTCATAACCCACGCCGTCACTGTCGGCCATGCACTGCTCCGCGCCCGGGCAATCGGAATGTTGCGTACAAGCTATTCCGAAGGGCAGACAGTCATCGTTAAGGACCGGATCACAACAGTGAGCCGTCGCGATATTTCCGAAGTTCGGACCGCCGTTGGTCGCCGGACCGCCCTGACCGCCCTGGTTTACGTGTACCTGGTCGTCGTTAAGGTCGATCCGCAACGACTTGGTGCCGCCCAGCGTGTGGTTCTGCTCGGTCGTGATCTGTCCGGTCACGTTCACGCCCGACGTCCGCCAGTTCTCCCACCCGTTCACCGGCGCCGCCGCCGTGCCCGGCATCTGCCCCACCGCGTAGCTCTCGAAGGTGTCGAGACGATCGCAACCGCAGTTCGACCCCGGCCCCGGCACTGCGGGGCAGTTGGGGGGCCGGTTGCCGGCTACGCAGCATGTGGCCGCGGTGCATTGCGCCATCGCCGTTTGGGGCCAACAATACCCCATCACGCCGGCGGCAAGGGCCAAGACGTACATTCTCCGCATGATCCAACCTCCTTCGGATTCCGCCCCGACACTCCGCCGGGAGCATCACGTACGATTCGTCCGTTGTGCCGCCCGTTCGCGCTCAACGTGGCGAACGGAAATCAATCGGCCGACGAATCGTTTCAAAACTCGGTCGCGTTCATTCAAAACTCCGTCTCGGCGCGACGCGCCATCGCCAGCAGATGCGCGATGAATGCCACGATCGCACCGGCGCCCAAAACCCTGCCGATGTCAGGCGCCGACCACGTGCGCCCGATCATCGGCAGGCTCAAAATCACCCCGGCCAGCAGCGCCTCAACGCCGCCCAGCACCTTTAAGTAAAGCTTGCCATCGATCAGCGCCACCCGCCCCCCCTGGCCGAGCGGAGACAGTTCCGACGCATTCCGCGCGGACTGTATTCGTCGTTGAAACACGAAGTAGATGACCGAGAGGGAACCCACCAACAGCAGGGGTACGATCACTTCCCAAGGGACCCTTATCGCGCCGCCGGGCGCCGAACGGCGGGCAAACGCGCCCATCGTCGATTCAATCAACCCCAGCACGCTGCCGACGACGATGGCCAGCGCCCCTACGATAAACGCCCTGTTAAGTGACATTCGACAGCCGACCGAACGGCGTAATCCGGCCGTTCCGATTCCCGTTTTCGGGCCCTGAATGTGAAGCTCGTCCGGCGACCACTCCGGAACAACCGGAGTTTCTTGTTAGCAAAGCCTGTGCCAACACATTACCCGGACCGAACATGCATGGTGCACTGCGGAGGATTATCATAACTATATGCCATACAGCATGTTACGTCGTTTCAAATCGCCCCCGACCATACACCACGATCCAGCAAAGTCCGACGAAAACCCAGCGCGTCCGACATTCGGGCGCTCAATTGTACGAAAATTGTACGGAATTGTTTGGTGCCGAAGCGCGATGTCAGTCGTTGCGATATAAATATATGCTTCAAAATACAGCCGAGCAAGCGGAGTCGCGATGGTCCAACGTCAACTTCATCATCTGGCAGGTATCGAATCAGCCGGCTCATCGAAATCCGGAGCCAACCTCCGCATGGCGTTGGGAATGACCGATATAATCGGCGATCGGGGACGCGGCGCGTCGTTGGGTGAGACGAATGTACCTGAAATTCTTTCAACTCGAACGCATGCCGTTTGAGACCGTGCCCGATCCTCGCTTTCTCTTCGCCACGCCCGAGCATCAGGAGGCGATGGCCGCGCTCACATTCGGCGTCCAACACGCGCGGGGCCTGACCGTGGTCACCGGGCGCGCGGGCTGCGGGAAGACCCTGCTGGCACGAAGACTGCTCGAAACACTCGGATCGCAAGCGCGAACGGCCGTCCTTCAGCATCCGCCGGAATCGGGTCGTGAGCTCATCGAGGGCGTCTGTCGCGGATTCGGGGTGCGTTTCGTCAAGACGCACGCCACGGGCGAATTGATCGAGCGGTTGCAATCGCTCGCGCTCTCCACGTCACCGTCCGAGCACGCCTTGGCCGTGGTGATCGACGAGGCCCATCGATTGTCCCCGGAAACGCTCGAATGGGTGTGCGCGCTGGCGACGATGGAGACACCGACGGCCCGCCTGATGCAACTCGTGCTGTTGGGACAACCGGAGCTGCTGGTGACCCTGAACGAACCCGGTCTGGAAGCGCTTCGCCAGCGCATCTTCTGCGTTCGTCGCGTGTCGCCGTTGGACGAGAGCGGAACGCGTGGCTACATCGACCACCGATTGCGATGCGCCGGCGCCCGAACGGAGCTGTTCACCAACGACGCCGTCGGGCGCATCCACGTTATTTCCGGCGGAATTCCACGCGTCATCAACCAAGTCGCCGACAACGCACTCATCACCGCATTCGCGGCCACCGTGCCGCTGATCCATGGACCGGTGGTGGACGAGGTGTGCGGCCACATGATGAATCTGGGGCTGAACCAGCACGCCCAGGTTCCGATCGCAGACGGACACGGCGGGCCTCGAATGGACGATTTGGGTTCACCGGGCTCCATCAGACATCGCGAATACGATTTCCGATCGGGCGATGCGGTGCGTGTGAAAACGGCCGACCAGCAGGATTCACGGACGCGGTCTTCATCGCCCGCTTCCGCCGCGCCCGCCCGCGCGACCGCCTCCCGTGTGGATGCCGGCGCCAAGCGGCGTCGGAACGGGGCGCCGGCGCGCGAACCGTTCGTCGCCGCACGCGATGGAAAGGCACGATCACGCAGGGTCGCAGCCGCTCATCCGATCGACGGTCGACTGGACGTGCTGGCTCGCGGTCAGCGAACGCTGGCCGACGCGATCGCCGAAGCGCGGCGATTGCTCGAACCCGGAGACAATTCGGCGGGGGCGACGGTCGCGGGCGACGAGTGAAATCGAACGCCGTCGGCGGCGCGCCCTAGCGGTGGATTCGTGTTGAAGCACGCGGACCAGTGCCGAACGGTGGGCGGTGTCCGTGCGCTTGCTATCATTGGCGTAAACCATGTCACGAATCGGCATGATCGCCGTCTATGCGGCCGCCGCCCTGGCGATGGCGGTCGCCGCCGCGATCATCGTGTTCCCCGGCGAGGCCATCTGGTTGGCGGTGGCGTTGGTGCCGGCGGCCCTTCTGGCGATGCTCCTGGTCAATTTGCGGGCGCCGGCGGACCAGTCGCTGCGGCTCTCGCAACCGTCCTGGCAACCGCCGTCCCCTTCCACAAGCGTTGTTCCCGTCGAACGGCAGGGCGAACATCGGCAGCCGGGCGGCGGCGGCCGCGGAGGCCGCGGCGCCGAAGTCTGGACCGGAACGATTCGCATTCGTCCGTCGCTCGGCCAACCCATGTGCATGGTGCCGCTCCGCGTGGCATTGGGAGGCGAGCCCCTCACCGTCCACCTGCTACCCATTGAAACCACGTCCACGCGGCCGCCGCGAATCACCGCGATCGATCTCGTCGACCACGACCCGATTCACGATGCGATTCACCTCCGCGTCATCGTCCGGCAGCCCGGTCACGCCGCCGCGACCTGCCTTACGCTGGGCCTCCGTAGAATCGACGATAAGTGGGTGCCATTAGATGACACCGATACGGTAACCGCGGAACTGCGCCGTCCGGACTGTCCGGCGATGCCCGCGTTCCCAGACGGCGATCGGTGGAGCGACCCCCGGCCATGGTCACCCACGGCCACCGCACGGTAGCGCCCGTTCCGGTTGCAACGGCGGAAACCACGGCGCCCGCGAGGAAGTCACTCCGATATACGCCGGACATCCCCCGTCCCTTGCTTCGCAAGAAACCGGGCGCGACCCGAGAATGCCATATAGTGACACTAAATAGGGAATGAAACCCGGCGTGGTCAGTCCGCACGCGCCGACGACCGTCGGGCATGTGCCGCGTGCGCTTCGGCGGCCGCGCGGCGCTGGTCCGCGCCGGACGGAACCGGGTCGATGCCCCCGATGGCGAACGGGTGGCAGCGGGCCAATCGCCGCAGCGCCAGGCCGGCGCCGCGGAGGAAACCGAATCGCGACAAGGCCTCGATCGCGTACGCGCTGCACGACGGGCAGTATTTGCACGTCCCGATCAGAAACGGCCGGACGATGGCCTGGTACACCAGCACGGCGGCAATCGCGATTCGTGCCGGAACCGGTGCGGCGCCCATCATCGCGCGACGAATCATCACCGCGGTCCCTGCGCCCCCGTGACCGCGACGGTGGTCGTGGCGCGATAGTCCCGACCGTCGCGGGCCGTCACCAGCAGCTCGATGGCGTGTTGGCCGGGGTCGTCGAGCACGGTCTGTCCATTCAGACCGTTGGAAAGCGGAACGCCGTTTTCAAACCACGTCGCCGTCGCGTGCGTACGCATCCACTCAGGCACGATTGCGGAATAGCGCACGACGAGCGGCGCGGCGCCGTTCATCGGGTCGATCTTGATTCGCACCGCGCCGTCGGGCGGTCGCCGGTCGGTCCCCACGCGCAGGGACGATTCGGGCGGGGGCACCGGCGTGGAACGCAAGACCGCGGCCCGGCCGGTGGCCGGGGTGGACGGCGAACGCGGCGCGGTCCGCATGGAGGAACCGTCGGATCGCGGTACGACATCGGCGTTGATCGGACGCGGGGGCGCGTTGGCCGCGGGCGGCGGCGCGAAATTCGCGGCCGGCGGCGGGGTTCCATCGGGACCATGGGGCACCGGTTGGGGAATGACCTGCATGCGGGCCAGTTCGATCGGCGGCGTCTTCGGCTCGGCGCCGATGACGCGGGCGAAGAACTCGGCGGCCACGCCCGGCGTGCGTTCGTGACCCTGCTTTTCGAACACGGCGAACGTCAGATCGAACCCCTGCCGGGCGTACCATTCGGCCGCCTGATGCGATTCGCGGCGGCAGATTTTGAAATCGTTTTCCGTGTAGAAAATCCCGATCTTGCGATCCCGGTAGCGCGGCACATTGGCCGGCTCGAGAATGTCCGCGTTGAAATTGGACTGCTTGACGGCCAGGCAGGTGAACCGTTCAGGATGGCGGTTGAACATAAAGTGGGCGACGTAACCGCCGTAGGACCAGCTGGTGGCCAGCACCTTATTCGGATCGACGTCGGCGATGCGGTTGACCTCGTCAAGAATGGCCAGCGTGGCCTGTTCGTCGCGCTTCAACGCTGCGTTGTTCGGATCCTCCAGCGGCAGGGGCGCGGAGAACGCGGCCACGCGCAGCGTGGGGGCGCAGACCACAAAGCCGTAACGGTCGGCCTCCTGCTGCCATTCGCGAATCTGCTTGCCGTCGTCGTCGAACGGCTTCATGCCGTGGAAAGTGACGACGAGCGGATACCGCGTGCGCAAATCACCGGGCGGGCGCTGGTCGTAGCCCTCGGGCAGGTAGAGCCAGTAGGCGGCATCCATCGTCGGCTCACGCAGGTGGTGAACCTGCCCGCGGCCCGGCTGCTGTCCGACGACGCAGCCGGTCAGGAACGGCAACGCGGCGATGCAGGACAGCACCCACCATGGGCGACCGGTCCCGTATGTGTATCGCGTGTGAAATCCGAAATCAGAGCCGCGGGCGCAAGCCCGTGGACGCCTGAAACGCGGAACGCCTTCGATCCGCCAATCACCGGGCCTGCGCCCGGTGCTCTGAAACGGACGGCATGAGCGCGACAGGCGCCCAACCCATGTGTTCACGGGCAAGATGCCCGTGCCACCGTCGGTCGGGCGCGATGTTCGAGCGTTCGGGATCATCGAGGAAACTCCCGGCGCGGACCGCGCCGCGCCCGGACCATGCTAGCCGCCGTTTGGATTGATGCCAACCCGAACCGACGGAGTCCTGCCGTTTTATCGACCGAAGGGGAATGCAGGCCTTAGCGAAGGGGCGGAACCCATGAACGCATCCGCGGATTTCGCGGGTTGCCTGCCGCACGCAGTCGTGATGGTGGCCCCGCGTTCCCACACGGTACACGCGGCCACGCTGATGGCGCTGTTCAGGCCCCCAGACATAGGAAACCCGAACAGGATGTGTCATCCAGCGCGCGGCGAACGATCTCGCGCGGCGAAGCATCTCGATCCGACGCGATTCTTCGGTCGTCTTCGGCGACCTCAGAATGACCGCCTGTTGTCGATTTTCCTTCCGCAAGCTCCTGTTAAGCTTCTATCGTGACATGGTCACGCCGAATTTTTTCAGGGCCTCGTTTTCCGTGTCGGCGAACTGCAGCAGTTTGTCCAGCCGGGTGATCTTGAACAACTTCATGATGCCGTCCGAAGCGCCGACCAGAAACATCTGCCCCTTCGCCTTGCGATAGGCCTCCTGCAGTGGAATCAGCACGCCGAGGGCGGCCGACGACAGGTGCTTGACCTTGGTGATGTCCAGGATCAGCTTCCGCTTGTCCTGTTTCTCGATCAGGTTGAACAGCGCGACCCTCAACTCCTCGATATGCTGGGGGTCGATCACCGACGAATCCTCGACGGTGGCCACGGTTACGTCCTGTATGGTCTGAATCACAATCCGCGTTTTCTGGAGCATGGGCGGCCATCCTACGGCCCATGCGACCGGATTTCCAGCCTGAAAAACGGCAATTGCCCCGCCCGGCGAGCCCCTTGACGCGGCCGGGCGGGCGGCTATGCTGGCCGATCCCGATGCGTCCGCGTGGCGGCCATGGGAATTTACGTCGAAGGTGTTGGGTATGGCAAAAAGCGTAATGCGAACGACGTTCCTAAAGTCGGCCGAGATCGAGCAGGACTGGTACCATGTGGACGGGGCCGGCCAGATTCTGGGGCGGCTGTCCGTCAAGATCGCCAACGTGCTGATGGGCAAGCACAAGCCGACGTACGCTTCCTACGTGGACACCGGCGATTTCGTCGTGGTGACCAACGTCGGCAAGTTGAAGATCACCGGCAACAAGCTCGAACAGAACGAATACGCCCGCTATTCCGGCTATTGCGGCGGGTACAAGACCACGCCTATGAGCGAGGTCTTTGAAGAGCGGCCCGAGCGCGTTCTGCACGCGTCCGTCCGGCGCATGCTGCCCAAGAATGCCTTGGGACGGCGGATGTTGAAGAAGCTGAAGATGTATCGCGAGGACGCGCACCCGCACGCGGCCCAGCAGCCCAAGGAATGGAGTTTCTGATCTACGACGACCGCGTCTGGATCACGCATGCGTGGCGCGGTGCGAAATGGGGCGAGGGCGAACTGACAGGTACTGATTGAGGAGCCATCATCCGTGACCGAAGAAACGACACCGACGCCCGCAACGCCGCATACGCCGCCGCCGACGGCCGCATCGATTATGTCCGGTGAACCGACGGCCGCTCCGTCGCACGCGGCCGCTCCTCCGCGGGCGGCGCATCAACCGATCTGGGGCACGGGCCGGCGCAAGACCGCCGTCGCCCGGGTTCGCCTCGTTCCGGGCACCGGTGAAATCCGCATCAACGACCGCAAGCTCGACGAATTCTTCCATATCGAGGACCACCGCTTGGCCGTCATGCAGCCGCTGCTGGCTGCGGGCGCCGAAAAACACGTCAACGTGTTCGTGAATGTCGTCGGCGGGGGCATCACCGGTCAATCCGGCGCCGTCCGCATGGGCTTGGCCCGGGCTTTGTGCAAGTGGAACGCCGACTGCGAACCCAAAATGCGCGAAGGTCGCTACCTGACCCGCGACAGCCGCAAAGTCGAGCGCAAAAAATACGGCCGCTCCGGCGCAAGAAAGCGCTTCCAGTTCTCGAAACGGTAGCAGTCCGGCAGGTGCGAATCGGATTGCAACTTCCGCTACGGGCTCGCGCAGGGTTTCCAGAATCTTGGGCGGAGTCCGTCCTTTTTCCGAGCCGCTGCCGTGAATGCGCCCGAAAAAGGAGCAGACCAAGAGAACCGATACTCCAGCTCCGTTCCGAGTATCGCAAAAAAAGCGCATTGAGTTAGAGACGCGACACTTGCTCCTGTTCCCGCAAGGGGTCGAGCGGCATCGTCACCGCGTCAAGTGACAACTCGGTCCGCGTTTGGGACAGCGTCCCCGGGCGCGTTCGCTATCGACAACTCAAAAACCTCGGACTGCGCTGACCCCAGTCCCCGGCCCGGTCCGATTCCGCTTCCTCGGCTTTCACCGCGCGACCCACCGCCTCGCCCCGGGCTTCCACGATCTCGATTACTCCGGCCTCGAGGCCGAACGGGCAACCCCCTGTAGTAGCGTTCACAACAGATTCGCAGGAGAACTTCGTTGCTTCACGATCGGTGAATCTTCGTTCTTCGGATTTCACCCTGCGAACGTAGGGGTACCGTCGGCGACGTCTGAGTCGGTTGACTTTTTTGACCGGGGGCCTTGCCCGGCGATACCCTGTCCATCCGTGGACAAGCGGTTCGAAGGAAAATTGGAGCGCCTCGACGCCTGCCGTTGGCGCATTCCGAAATCGCACAAGCCGGGCATGCGCGTCGACGGCATCGTCTACGCCGACGATCGCCTCGTCGAGTCGATCCGCAACGACTATTCGCTCGAACAGGTGGCCAACGTCGCCTGCCTGCCGGGCATCGTGCGGCACAGTCTGGCCATGCCCGACATCCATTTTGGTTACGGCTTCTGCATCGGCGGCGTAGCCGCCACGAACCCGGCCGACGGCGGCGTCATCAGCCCCGGGGGCGTCGGTTACGACATCAACTGCGGCGTTCGGTTGATCCGCACCAACCTGACCGAGGCCGACGTCCGCCCGCGATTGAACGACCTGGTCAATCAGCTATTCCGCGACGTACCCACCGGCGTGGGCGCAAGGAGCCCGGTGCAATTCACCCGGCAGGAATTGAAACAACTGATGCGCGAAGGTTCGAAGTTCGTGGTCGATCGCGGCTACGGGCTGGCCGACGATGTTGAGGTCACCGAGGGTCATGGTCGGCTCGACGGCGCCGATCCCGACGCCGTCTCCGAACGGGCCGTCGAACGCGGCATGGGGCAATGCGGCACGCTCGGCTCGGGCAATCATTTCATGGAAGTGCAGGTGGTGCAGAAGATATTCGAACCCACCGCCGCGGAGGTCATGGGACTGCGCGAGGGGGGCGTCTGCGTGATGATCCATTCCGGATCCCGAGGCCTGGGCTATCAGGTCTGCGACGATTACGTGCGGGAGCTCAACGACACGCCGCGCAAGTTCGGCATTGATCTTCCCGACCCGCAACTGGTCTGCGCCCCGGTGCACTCCAACGAAGGGCAGCGCTACCTGGCGGCCATGCGCGCGGCCGCCAACTACGCCTGGTGCAACCGGCAGATTCTGACGCACCTGGCCCGCGGGGCGTTCGAACATCTGTTCAAACTACGCCCGCCGCAACTGGGCATGACCATGATATACGACGTGGCCCACAACATCGCCAAAATGGAGCCCTACGACGTGGACGGCAAATCGTGCCAACTGTGCGTGCATCGCAAGGGGGCGACGCGGGCCTTTCCGCCCGGACATCCCGAAATTCCCCGGCGCTACCGCGACATCGGCCAACCCGTTTTGATCCCCGGCGACATGGGCCGCAACAGTTACGTGCTCGTCGGACGCGAGGGGTCGATGAAGGAAACGTTCGGCAGCAGTTGCCACGGCGCCGGGCGGTTGATGTCGCGCGGGGCGGCCATCCGCGACGCCAAGGGACGGTCCATCCGCAACGAGCTTCTCGAAAAAGGCATCGTCGCCCGGGCCCGCGGCCGCACCGGTCTCGACGAAGAACAACCCGCCGCCTATAAGGACGTGAACGAAGTCGTCCACGTCGTCGACGCCGCGGGCCTCAGCCAGCGCGTCTGCCAACTCCGCCCCATCGGCGTCATCAAGGGATGACCCGTCACCGTGACTTGGTTCCGCTGCAGAGTTCCTTGACCACATCCGCGACGTGTCGGTTGAATTCCTCCGGCCGTTCGAGCATCGGGTAATGGCCAGTATGTTTCATAACCACTACGTCGAAATCGGCAAGCACCTTCCTGACCGAGTCGACGTCCGTTTGATAAAGGTCACCGTTGATCGCCCGTAGTGGAACCGCGAGCTTCCGGGCGGAGGGTGCCGGGCTGTATCCGGCCACGGAAAGGAACATGGCATGGGCCGCGTCGGGCGGAGTCTTCTGCATGCGGTTTTCGACGTCGACCAGCAGCGCGGGATTCACATCGGAGTGGAGGAGCATCTTCACCATGCTCTTCACGCTGCCGGAATAGTCAGCTCGAAACGCCGCGGCTCGTTGGCCCGCTTCCTCGGCGGTCATCGAGTAGTCGAGGCTTTGGAAGGTGTCGATGCCGACGACGCCGATGACGCGGTCGGAAACGAGCAAGGCGGCTTCGATGGCCGTCGGCCCGCCGAGCGAATTGCCGAAGAGAATGACCCGCGTCAGCTTCTCGGCATCGACGACGGCTTTGACATCGCCGCCGAACTCCGCAAGCCCCCATTTCACGCGGTTCGCGCCGGACTCGCCGTGTCCGGCAAGGTCCAAGGCCACAACGCGGTAGTTGCCGGCGAAGGCCCTGATCTGTCCGTCGTAAAATGCCCGGTCGGCTAATCCGCCGTGGACGAAGACGAGCGCAGTCTCACCGGTCCCGGCCACGGAGTAGACAAGGGTCACCCCGTCGGGCGCCTGGCACGTTTTGCGTTCAACGGTCGGCGACGTTGAATCGGCCCATCGTTCCGCGGCGCCGCATGTCGCCACACACGTCGCGATCGCGATCGCTCCCATTTTGATTACGCTTGATTCGTCTCGCATGATCCTGCAGGGGACCGTCTGTCGCGACGAACAGGCGATCAAGACGCGCCGGGCCGCGGAGTACTCCGCACGCTCGTATCGCGGTTCACATGGCGGGACCATGCTCCCGCCGGCGAAACGTGCGCTCGCGTCCGACGCACCGACGTCGCGAGATGGGGATACTACTCCCTTGTATTCGGCGACGGCATGGCCGAGACCGGGGTTGCCTGAACATCCCCCATCGTGAGCGCCGCACCGGGTTCGTCCGATTTATTCTCGCGGCGGGCGCGTTTGACGGCCGCTTTTTGAGTTTTCTTGATGTCGCGATCCCGCTTCTTCTGCTCCCGTTCGCGTTTCATAACCGACGGACGATTCTTCTTGGCCATGATGACTCCATTCCGCGGCTCGCTGTTTGCGAAGCCGATCCCTGTAGCGCCACGCTGCGATGCCGTCCAACGGGATTTGCCGGAGCCGTGGTGATCCGTGGATGTGGGCAAGTCCAATCGGTGCGGCCACCCTAACCGCATTCGGCGCCCCGCACAAACCCAATCGCGGGCTTTCTTATCGCATGGGCGTTCCGGGAAGGCGCCATAGCTGCACGCCCAAGCCCCGACCGCCCTGGCGAGCGCCACGGGCGGTTCCCCGCACGGAGAGTAATGGGCATGGCGCCACTTCCCGAGCACACGAATTCTTGCGCGGTCGGCCATCCACGGGGAACCGTGTCCGCGATCGGTGCATCCCCGGTCGTATTAGTGCTGAAAACGACGATTCAGGAGATGTCTCGACCCGCAACACGAGCCTTGATCCGTCAGCGGGTTGAATGCCGGGCGCGACCGGAAACGCCGCCGCTACAAGAATCGAAGAAATTTTTTTGGCTCCAATCACGCTTTTTATGGCGTTTCCAGCAAATAGGGGCCGATTTTATGCGATGTTCAGCCGACGATGCGAGAATTCGGCTTGACACGGTTCCCGGACGTGGTAAGATTTGGACAGTTGGTGCGTCGAACGACAACCCGTCCCATGATCTTCGTCAATCAAGCGCGGATCCCAAAGCCGGAATCGTCCACATGCCCACGAGGCCGTAACGTCGGCCGCTTTCACACACGACCCTGAAAGTTTATTGACGCGGGTCGAAGATGCCATCGACAGGAGATTGCGATGGGTAAGAAACTGTATGTTGGGAACCTGGGCTACAATGTGAGCAGCTCCGATCTGGAGACGCTGCTCTCTTCGCACGGAACCGTCCAAAGTGCGGAGGTCATTACGGACCGTACCACCGGTCAGAGCAAGGGGTTCGGATTCGTGGAGATGGGTTCTGACGCGGAGGCCCAGGCGGCCATCGCGGCGCTGAACGGCAAGGATCACGGCGGTCGGGCCATGACCGTCAACGAAGCCAAGCCTCGTGAGCCGCGTTCGGGCGGCGGCGGCGGCGGCGGTCGTGGCGGCTACGGCGGCGGCGGCGGTCGTGGCG
>JABFSN010000160.1 GCA_013140575.1 Phycisphaerales bacterium
CGTCGGGGGGGTCTCCGGTGGTTTCGCCGGCAAGACCGCGGCCGAGGTGCTCAATCCGACCGCCGAGCACGCGTTCTGGCGCGCGGAATTCGGGAATCGTCCCTACTTCACGCACGGTACGCCCTATGAGCAGTATGGTCCGGCGTTTCAGTATGGGTGGGAGAGTTTCGCGAATCACAAGGGCAAGACATTCGCGGAGATCGAGGCGCAGTTAAGCCGTGACTGGGAGCGCCACCGGAAGCAGTCGAAGTTGAGCTGGAACCACGCGAAGGACGCCACGCTCGATGCGTGGCAGCGTATGGAGAAGGCGGCGTGCGGCGACAAGTGCTGTTAAGCATGAAGGAATTGGCGCGGTGATCCAATGCGGATTCGTGACGAAAGAGCGCCGGTAGCCGAACGCTATCTTCACGAATCGCTTTCTGACTTCGTTTTGCTCTTGAAGCGTAGGGGGGGCCAGACTGATTCCCCCCCGTCGCTTCGCCTCACCTGTCTTCCCGTGCCGTCGGCGACGGAGGGCCAGGTGTTCCGAAAGACCGGAAACGGCTGGTGTACGAAATGGGAACGTGATGGAACTGGCGAAGGACGGACCGCGCATCGTGCGGGTGTTTGGAAAGGATTGGCTATGATTGAGACAGTTGCGGTGATCTTGATTGTGCTTTGGCTGCTGGGAATGGTGACTTCCTACACGATGGGTGGCGTGATCCACGTCCTGTTAGTCGTTGCGGTGATCGTCGTTTTGATTCGCGTGATCCAGGGGCGCCGGGTGCTGTGACGCAACGCGGCGCAATGCTCCCCTATCCACGACTCCGGCCCTGTGCGGGCG
Organism: Phycisphaerales bacterium; assembly: GCA_013140575.1. Classification (GTDB taxonomy): domain Bacteria; phylum Planctomycetota; class Phycisphaerae; order UBA1845; family UBA1845; genus JABFSN01. The sequence goes on from JABFSN010000160.1 coordinate 824, forward strand.
GATTCCTCGTATTCGAGAAAGAGAGAATGAACATGTGCAACCGTGAGACGCATTCCAAGATGGTCTCGGTCTTGTTCCTGATGCTCCTGTCCGGCGTTGCCCTGACGGGCTGCCGCGGAAGTCTGGGATGGGGCCACGCGAATTCCTCCATTGACCGACAGGATCCGCCGGGACTTTATCCATCCCCGCAGGCGTGGTGCTCCAGGATGGCATCGACAAGCAGCGTCGATACGACGCAAAAGCGGAGCTCCGCATTTACTGCCGGTCTGGCGGCGCATTGTGCCCTTGCGGCCGGCTGAAGCGCGTAGCGACGCGCGCGGCTTGGGTCGGCGGAAGATTCAAAGTCGTCGGACGACTTGACGAAGGGCACACCGGCTTTTCCGGGAGGCCCGTTGCGAAGTACGCCGACGTGATCGAAAACCTCCGGGCGTTCGGTCACGTCGGCTTTTTTTGGATTGAGGTGATGCTTGGCGATGGAGGGCGCAGGGAGGATGACGATGGTCATGCCCAACTCGGGCATGGCACAACAGATCGCGCAGGCGGCCAGCGATTTCGAACAGGAGCGCACCGGGCACGCACCCAAGGCGGTCACCGTGGTCTTGAGCGAGAGCACGCTGGTGATCACTCTGCACGGAGCCTTGTCGCCCGCCGAACAGAAGCTGGCCAAAAGCGCCGCCGGCGCCGCGCAGGTGCAGGAGTTTCACCGCCAGCTCTTTACCAATGCATCTGATTCGCTGAGACGGGAAATCAAGAGGGTCACGGGCGTCGAAGTGCGCGAGGCGACCGCGGAAGTGGAGCCGGCCACCGGCACCGTGGTTGGAATATTTACCAGTGGCACCACGGTGCAGGTATACCTGCTCGCCCACACCGTGCCATCAGATACGTGGAGTGGAATCGTATCGAACGGTCCGGCAAGGAAGGCGGAGGTTCTTGCAGGTTAGTGCTGTTGCGGAAAGACGATCAAGCGGTGGTCATCGAAAGCTCAGACCACTTCGAGCACATCCTCAGGGTCGCCGTCCCGGAAATCAACGGCGCGAGCGCGAGGCCGGGTTTTGAGGCCAATAGGGATGTTGTCATCCACCGGGAGAAAGTGCTGTCACACTAACGCTCTGGTCCCAGACGGCCTGAGCAGGAGAACATAAATGTCGGCAAGGGCGCGGAAGACGCTTGGCACAATGTGGTCTATCCTATTACTACCGGCCGTTTCTTTGGCCGGATGTGGATGGTGCTATTGGGGAAGCTACGGCGATGATGCGGGAGATGGTGTGGGCGATGATGCGGAAAGGGAAACGACAGACACGACGGCACCCACGGTGAGTTCGACCGACCCGGCGGACGGTGCAACAGATGTGGCAATCAACGCCGAATTCACCGTGATCTTCAGCGAGGCGATGGATGCGTCGACGATCACCGCCGCTACGTTTACGATGACGGGGCCGGATGAGACTGCGATGGCGGGAACACGCGCATTCGATGCAGGGAACAACACTGCGACGTTTGCACCGACAGGCGATCTCACATCCGACACCGAGTTTACGGTCACGATCACCACCGGAGTCGAGGATCTTGCAGGCAATGCATTGGCGAGTAATTTTGTCTGGACGTTTACCACCGCACCGGGCACGTCCACCCCGGCCGCGACGGCGCCCACGGTGAGTTCCACCAGCCCCGCCGATCGGGCCACGGGCGTGGCAATCAACCGAAGAATTGCCGCGACCTTTAGTGGCGGCATGAACGCGTCGAGCGTCGTCGCGGCCTTTACCGTGACGGGGCCCGGTGAAACGCCCGTAATCGGGACGGTCGCCCATGACGTCAGGAGCGACATCGCGACGTTCACTCCGGAAATCGATCTCACGCAGGATACGCTACACACGGCCACGATCACGACGGAGGCTATGGATCTGGCGGGCAGCGCTCTGGCGAGTGACTTTGTGTGGACGTTCACGACGGGTATCACTCCGGACGCGACCGCGCCGCTGGTGAATCTCACCATCCCCGCGAATGCCGCAACGGGCGTGGTGATCAATACGATAATCACGGCAACCTTCAGCGAGGCGATGAATCCTTCGACGATCACCGCCGCTAGCCTGATGCTGGTCGGACCCGGCGAAACTCCCGTTTTCGGCGACGTAACCTACGCCGCCGTCGGCACCACTGCATCCATCACGCCCGCGGGCAATCTCACACCCGGCGGATCCTACACGGCCACAATAACCACCGCGGTCCAGGATCTCGCCGGTAATGCGCTGGCGGTCAACAAGTCCTGGACGTTTACCACAGCGGCAAGCGCGCCCGCCGGGGACAATGCCGCTCCCGCGGTGAGTTCCACAAATCCGGCGGATACTGCGACAGACGTGCCGATTAACCAGAGAATCAACGCGACCTTTAGTGAGGCGATGAACCCCTTGACCCTTTCCACGGCACACTACACCGTGACTGGACCGGGCGCAACGTCCGTCACGGGCACGGTTTCCTACGATGTGCCGAGTAGCATTGCGACCTTTGTACCGACGACCGATCTTGCACCCAATGTGCTGTTTACCGCCCGGATCACGACCGGCGTCAAGGACCTCGCAGGCAATGCACTGGCGACTGAGTTTGTCTGGACTTTTACGACGGCGGACACACCGGCGGGCCAGGCGCCGGTCGACCTTCAATCGGCCACCACTTTCGCGATTCTGGCCGGTGCCGGCGTCACCAACGTCAACAACCCGGGTACGATCATTAACGGGGACATCGGCACGAGTCCGACCCCCGCGGTGGGCGGCTTTCCGCCCGGCGTACTGAACGGGACGCTGCACGCATCCGATCCCATCGCCGAGCTGGCCAAGCTCGACTTGACCACCGCCTATAACGACGCCGCCGGGCGATCGATCAACGTCGTCACCATAGCCGACGGCGAACTGGGCGGGCTGACCCTGGCCCCAGGACTCTACATGTCCGCGCCGGGGTCGTTTGCGATCACTTCGGTGGATCTCACGCTCGACGCCCAAGGGGACGCGAACGCGGTCTATGTATTCCAGATGCCGTCCTCGACGCTCACCGTGGGCAATGGTCGCCAGGTGATTCTGAGCGGCGGGGCCAAAGCCTCCAACATCTTCTGGCAGGTTGGCTCGTCCGCGACTCTTGGGACGACTTCCGTTTTCAAAGGGACCATAATGGCCGATCAAGCCATCACGCTGGAAACCGGCGCGACGTTGGACGGTCGGGCACTGGCACGGATCGCCGCAGTTTCATTGGACACAAATGTCATAACGATTCCGGCCCCGTAGGACTTGCGGGGTCCGGACGAAACGCCGAACAGGCTATATCAGAAATGGGCAACGCCCTCTTGGAAGGAGAAGCAATATGAAGGAATGTCATGTTTCGAGCTTGTGTACACTCGCGGCACTGGCCGCGATAGGCACAGGACTTGGAGTGAGCACAGGCACGGCCCAGCCGCCGCCGCCCAGCCCCGAAGGCGAGCAAGGCGTGCAGGTGCTCACGCGCGGGCCCGTGCATGAGGCGTTTGCCGAGACCGTGACTTTTGACGCCGAGCCGGGAATCGTCGTGACCATGGCGCCGCCGAATCCGATCGACGAGGTGCCGCCGGACCAGAGACCGGAAGGTGTCAACGTCACATGGATTCCCGGCTACTCCGCCTGGGATGACGAGCGAAATGATTATCTTTGGGTCAGCGGGGTTTGGCGCGCCCCCCCACCCGGTCGCCAATGGGTCTCCGGGTATTGGGGCAGGTCCTCACAGGGCTTTCAATGGACCTCCGGATATTGGGGCGATGTGCAGCTAAGCGAAACCGAGTACTTGCCCGAGCCGCCGCAGACGGTGGAAGTCGGGCCCAGCATGCCTGCACCTTCGTCGGACCACAGTTGGATTCCAGGCTCCTGGATCTGGCACCACGGGCGCTACGCCTGGCGTCCGGGTTACTGGGTTACGGTGCAGGCCGATTGGAATTGGATTCCCGCTCATTACACCTGGGCGCCCCGCGGTTACGTCTTTGTCGATGGCTACTGGGACTACTCTGTCGGACGGCGAGGCGTGTTGTTTGCGCCGGTCTATTTCGATGCCGGAATATACGCGCGGCAGGGCTTCTATTACTCGCCTTCAACCGTCATCAGTCTGTCCGTGTTTTCCGACCATCTATTCGTGCGTCCGCGATATCACCACTACTATTTCGGTGACTACTATGACATTAGCTACCAAAACGCGGGGTTCTACACTCGATTTGCGTTTCAGTCGAGCCGCTACGGCTACGATCCAATTTACGCCCATCAACGCTGGGATCATCGGCAGGATCGCGACTGGGAAATCCGCGTAGACGCGGATTTTCGCCACCGCCGCGATCACGCGGACGCCCGGCCGCCGCGGACCTTGGCGCTTCAGATTGCACTCGGCGCCGAGAATCCGAAGTCGCAGGAAAGAAACCTCGACGTTGCCGTGTCGCTGGAGCGCCTGGCGAAGAGCCAGGACAGTCCCGTGCGATTTCAGCGACTGGACAACGAAGAAAAACAGAGGCTCGGGCAACGTAGGCAAGCAGTCCAGAATTTCCGCGAAGAGCGACAAAAGCTGGAGGCCAGGCCGGTGGATCGGTCCGCCGACGAGTCATCCAGGGAATCCGCACCGGCTCGGTTGATTATTCCCAGGTCGCCGATTGTCGGGAGGCGAGGCGATGAGAACGGAAGGGAGCGCAATCCGCCCAGTGTGCATAAGGCCCCCGAGCCGGATCCGACAGTACAGGCCAAGCCGAGACGAGATCGCGCCGGAGCCGACGCAACAGCAGCGAAGTCGGGAGAAAGAACCAACCCTGAATCGAAAGGTCAATCCAAAGGTAAGGCCAAGAGGAAGCCAAGGGACGACTAGGAGTCGGCGATTCCGCAGACTCCGACTTGAATCATGGTCGGAACGACTAGGGAACTTGAAATGGACAACGCAGTCAAGAACAAAGTGCGCCATTGGGACCATTAGGGCACCGTAGGAACCGGGGGTCTCCGTTATCGCCACGGAGTTCCACTTGGGCTCATGCTCCAGCTCACGCTACGACCCCGGTGAGGACGCCCGTGAAATTGAACGGCAGCAAGACCGTGGAACCCGGACAAAGCGAGGAAGGGCGCAGAGAGAGAGAGCGGGAAGGCCACGGAGTTGACCGGCGAGGCTGCGACGGGAATCAGGAAGCGTGCCGATTAGAAAAAAAGGCGATGTGAACTCGAATGATAAATGAGGAACGCGGAAGCAGGCTACCCGTGAAACGACTCGCGAAGCTACTCGTTGCGCTCGGCGCTTTTCTGAAAGGAATCTGAGATGCTCTCCACAATTCTGATCGTGATCTTGGTACTGATGGCCTTGGGCGCTGCGCCCAGGTGGCCTCACAGCAGAAACTGGGGCTATTATCCCAGCGGTGGGTTGGGATTGGCATTGCTCGTGGTTGTCATCCTCCTGCTCATGGGACGCATCTAATCACACGGATTACCACAGATCGTCAACCGTAATGAATCAAGTGTTTATGAAAGGACAACAATGGATCTAATGAATGAACCCACCCGCAAACAACGCAGTGTCAAAGCCAATGGTGCGCCGGCGAGAGGACGTGCGAATGGCCGGATGGGCACACAGGCCAGGAAAGTGACTCAAGACGTTCAGGAAATGGGTAAAATGGCCAGGGACGTTGCCGAGGAACAACTCCAGGACCTTCGCGAAAGCGCATCGGAGTACGCAAGTCAGGGGCGAGACAAGGTGCAACAAGTGGAGCTCACCATCGAGAAGTACATTCAGGAACACCCGCTCAAAACCGTATTGATTGCGGCGGGTGCCGGGTTACTTCTCGGTCGCTTTTGGGTGCGTCGCTGATCGTGGTTGGATCAGCGGAGAGCGACGCCATGATTGCCGGCCGAAGTTCACCATCGTCCGCCGGGAGGCCGCGTGAGACGGGACAAAAGTCCTTCCAAGAAACAGCGGCACCTGAAGCGCCCGATGAACTCGTGCAAGGAAAGATACCAACACCTGACGGAATGAGGCTGCTGCTGAAGCAGGTCGGCGAACTAAAAGAGTATTTGTCGTATTATGTTTCTGCAAAGACGGACAGTGTAAAACTGGGCTGGTGGAACATCGCTCTGTGGATGGTATTGTCTGCACTTGGGTTCATTACGCTTGGTGGGTTTCTCATTACGGCGAGCTGGTTTGTGCTGAATGGTTGCGCAGAGGGTCTTGGTGTGATCTGCGGCAATCGATTCTGGATCGGCAGAATCGTGACTGGCGTTGTGGCATTGGCCGGTTCGGGACTTGGAATGTTCTGCGCGGTGGCCAGACGCAAGAGGCTTTCCCGGCAAAGGACGGTTCAAAGGTATGAGAAGCGGCAAGCGCGACAGCAGACTGCATTCGGACACGCTGTTTGTGACCAGGCGACCGATGCCCCCGCCCCAAACAAGTGAGCGCCGTTTTCTGGACGCGCAGGCCGAAGTTGCGGCATCTGCGATGGTCCGGACCGTGCATGATCTGAAGGAAACGCTTGCAACGATGACGGATGTGCGTTCCGGTGCGCAGCGCCACCCGTGGATCCTGGCTGGCGCGGCTGTCGCCATTGGATTCGTCACGGGCGTTTTGTTGCCCTCTTCACGGCAAAACGCGGTCACACACATGCAACCGACATCGGAAGCTGATGTGCAACCATGCCGTGGAAAACAAAAGACGCGAACCAAAAAGTCGGCAGCGATCACGTCTGCGGGAAGAGCCCTGTTCAGTCTCCTGCAGTCTTTCGTGCAAGGTTGGATCACTACCGTTCTCTTTTCCAAAGGAAAGACGCGAACCGATATGCCGTCGCCTCGCGGCTCGACGGAAGCTGTGATTCTCGGGGGCGCAGTGATTGAACAGCATCGACACGAAGAGGGCGCCGCATGACACGCACGGACCACTTTGCCAAGTCCTCGTGGATGTTGACGTTGGTGTCGCTCGCCGTGGTCGTGGCGGTTCTCCACTTGGCCAAGGGCGTGTTCGTTCCATTGATGCTGGCCGTGTTGTTGAGCTTTCTGCTGGTCCCCGGTTGTGACTGGCTGGAGCGGCGCAGGGTGGGCCGGCCCCCAGCCGTTTGCGTCACCGTCTTCCTTGCCTTTTCGGCGCTCGGCGCGGGGGCATGGACGGCGGCGGATCAGATGATTGACCTGGCACCGAAGATACCGGAGTACCAGAGCAACATTAAGACCAAACTGCTTTCGATAAACAAATATCTTGAAACTGCCCTGAGCAGAATACGAAGATCCGCCCAGGACATGGGCGAGAGTCGCCCGCAATCCGATACGACCGATGGACCGTTTTTGCCCGGAGAACAGCCCGCACCGGTTCGCGTGATCTCCTCGCCGCCGAGCCCAGTGCAAGTGATCGGAGCAATGTTTGGTTCCATGGTCGTCGTAGTGGGCTCGACCGGACTCGTTATTATTCTTGTCGTGTTCATTTTGATTCGGCGAGAGGACTTGCGCGATCGATTTATCCTCCTGATTGGGCACGGTCAGCTGACCCTCACTACGCAGGCTTTGGAAGACGCCGCCTCTCGCGTGAGCCGCTTCCTGTTGATGCAGTTGTTCATTAATATCACGTTTGGAGTTCCGATCGGCATCGGTCTTTACTTTATCGGCGTGCCCAACGCAGTTCTGTGGGGGATTGTGGCCACGTTCTTGAGATTCATTCCCTACATCGGCGCGTGGAGCGCCGCCGCAGCGCCGATCGGCCTGTCGTTGGCGATTTCGACCGACTGGTTGGCTCCGCTGCTGACCGTGGGACTGTTTGTGGTCCTGGAGCTTTTCGTCAACAATGTCATGGAGCCGTGGATATACGGCAAGAACACCGGCGTGTCGTCGGTCGCAATCCTAGTGGCCGCTGTCTTCTGGACGTGGTTATGGGGACCCGTAGGGCTGCTTCTCGCGACCCCGCTGACGGTGTGCTTGTTGGTAATCGGCAAGCACGTCCCCCAACTATCCTTCCTCGACATTTTGCTGGGAAATGAGCAGGTTTTCGATCCCCAAACGCGAGTCTATCAGCGGCTCCTGGCGGGAGACCAGGAAGAGGCGGCCGAATTGGCCTTGAACGAACTTGAACACAAGCCTCTGGTCGAAGTGTATGACGCAGTGCTCGTGCCCGCACTGGCCATGGCCGAAATCCATTGGCATCGCGGTGACCTTGATGAGATCCGGCATAGCTTTATTTGCCAGAGCGTCAGGGCCTCGATTGAAGAACTGGGCGAGCGCTGGCAGGCCATGCACACAAATGAGGACGCCGACGCCGCAGGGATCGGTGTTTCGGATGTCCGCCCCTCGGTCCCGACCGACTCGGCAGAGATCTGCGTCCTTTGCCTGCCCGCGCACGACGAGGCGGACGAGATCGCGGGACTGATGCTGGCGCAAGTACTGGAGGGAACGGGATGTACTGTGCATTCCGTCTCGGTGACGGCGCTGGTCGGCGAAATGGTCGATCTCGTCGAGCAGCGCAAGGTCGATGTCGTGTGCATTTCCTCCACGCCCCCCGCGGCTGTGATGCACGCGCGATATCTGTGTAAGCGCCTTCGTGGGCGTTTTCCGGAAGCGGAACTTGTCGTGGGATTGTGGAATGCGCAAGGCGATCTGGACAAGGCGAAGGATCGCATCGGTTGCGGTGCGGCGACTCACGTTGTTGGAACATTGGCAGACGCTCAAGAACACGTGCGCCAACTCACGCAGTCGCTCCTGCTGTGCTCTAAAAGACCGATTCGGTCGGCTCACGTTCCCTTGGTTCTGGAAAAGGCGATCATCTGAAAATGATACGACAGCGCTTTGGCTCGCTCCGATGCTCACTACTACGATCCAAAATTCGCGTGGCCGATGCGGCGATACGGTGGTACTGGCCTGAAACCAAAGATGGTAGCGTTGTCATGTGAAACGGGGCGATTGCCGCCACTCACCGCTCGCGGCGGACGTGCATGTCGAGAGCGGCGATGATTCGTCCGACCTGCAAGTAGGGGTCGGCCACTATTTCGTGGTCGCGAATCGTCAGCACGGGGTCTGTCTGGGCCTTTTCGCGGTACCTGCGCGATGGGATAGGTCGAGGACGCATTCGAGGCCGAAATAGTCGGCCGTGTCAAGGGGCGCCCGGACGAATTGCCTCTGCCGCCTGAGCGAGAACCCCCCGGATGGCCATGGTGCCGCTTGTCTGTTAGGCCTTGTGCGCGGCGCGAATGGCGGCGTGAAGCGCAGGAGACGCTCGTGGCTCATCCTCGGCTTCGTGCGGGTGGCCCATGGCGCGGAGGTGGTGGGCGAGGCAACGCACCGGGCGAATCAGTCTACCTGCCATACACCACGCCAACAGCCTATTCGAACCCACCGTCCCATCGCCGCCCCCGGATGGTTTCGATGACCGCCCGTGGCGCGAGGTGGTCGAGGTAGCGGGCGGTGGTGGTGATGGAGGCGTGGCCGAGTTGGCGGGAGATGATGCCGATGTCCACGCCCTCGGCGCGGAGCTGGGCGGCGTGCGTGTGGCGCAGGCCGTGGGCGTGGACGCGTTTTTCGATCCCGGCGCGGGCCGCGAGGCGTTTGAGCATGACGCGGACATAGGCGTCGGACATCGACCGGCCGCGGAGCGTGCAGAAAACGGGGTGGCGACCGTTCGGGCCAACGTGCGAGTTTCGGTTGAGGCCGATTGCCGATTGGTCGTCGAGGTCGACTCGTGCTTGCGCATTGTAGGCGACGTACCGTCGGCCGATGGGGGCGACATTCAATTGACCATTTGCCGAAGCTCGCCCGCGACCATCGCCACCGGTTTGCGACGGACCGTCGACTCGGGATTCCGCTCCGCCGTTGCGATCCGGTCCGCCGTTGCGATCCAGGTTGATGCGAGCGCGGGCGTCCAACCAGCGTTCGACGATGGCGGCGGCGCCGGGGTCGATGCCAACCGTCCGCGATCGGCCGCCCTTGCCGTTGAGGACGCGGACGCTGCCGTCGGCGAGGTCGAAGTCTTTCGGATAAAGGCTCAACGCTTCGTTGATGCGCAGGCCGGTGCGATAGAGGATTGCGATCAGGGCGCGGTTGCGGATGCCCGTCGGCGAGTAACGACCGCAGGCCCGCATCAACGCGCAGACCTCGGCGTCGGTCAAAATCTCCGCCGGCAGACGCCGCGTTGGCCGAGACGGCACGCCGTCGCAATCGCGCGATCGGAACCGCCGTGGGTTAAGCCTGCCATTCGATTCGGTTTCGATCATCAAGTGCCACCTCCCGTCATCTTTGAGCTACGTCTTTCCTACAAAGCGTAGCCCCGTGCTACCTCGGAGGCGGCGATCGGGCAAGAACGTAACTCTTTGGGCCGTAAGGGGTTACTACGTGGAGTTCCGGTGACGCCGGACGGGAGCGAGATTCCCGCCGCTTTGGATTCGCAGCGCTTGGGCGGGACGCGGGCCGATCAGCGGTGGATCGACCACCCAAGCCGAGACCGGCGACCGCGGGCGGAGCGCGACCGGCCGAACGCGATCGCCTCCCCGCCAGTCAGATCCCGCCCTTCATGCGGGCGAAGATGCTGATCGGCACGTGCTCGTAATCGCAGTCCAGAAGGGGCGGGCCGGCCTCGGCCGCCTCGCAACACAGCGCCGCGGCCCAGAAGCGGTCGGCGTGGCCGTCGTCGGTGTTGTCGGCCAGCAGGCGGACGTTGCCGCCCGCGGAGGTGTACTTGCCCACCGAATGCAAATCCCGGCGGATACGCTCGTCGGCGGGAATGCGGAACGCCGCGTCCTGCATCCGCCGCTTCAACGTCGCGCCCAGCCGGGCCTTGGTGGCGATGGTGAAGTTCACCGCCTCGACGCGATACTCGCCCCAGCGTTCCACCGCCCGCTCGGCCAGCTGCATCCCCAGGCCAGTGGAGTCGATGCAGCAGCGCCGCACCGAACCCCGCTCCAGCACCCGGTAAAGCGTCTCCTCCTGCTCGGTGAAGTTCACGCCGCGCATCACGATCACCGCCCGCGTGCTCAGCACCCGATCCCCGTTCAGCGAGGCGATCCACAGCACCGACAGGTCGCGTTTGCGGCCGATGTCGAAGCCCACGTAGACCGCCTCGGTGGTATTGGCCAGCCACTGCCAGTCGAGATCGCAGTCCAGCGACACCGATTCGCAGCTGCGGATCAGATCCAAACTTAGAAACGCGGTGGCCTCGTCCACGAACTGGCATTCGTAGGCCATGCGCCAGGTGGTGTCGTCGGCCACCGCGGCCCGGAGCATTTCCACGTCGTGCGGGGCCCCGCCCTCCTTGGCGTCGTAAATCGAAATCCGGTGCCGCGACCAAGAGGGATCGGTTCCGGTCCACAGCCGGTAGAACATCCCCGACTGCGGACCCGGCGTGGAGACCACGCTCAGCCGGTAGTCGCCGCGGGTGGAAATGGTGGGCACGATGGCCATCCACAGCGTCTCCACATCCGGAATCCACGCCGCCTCGTCGATCACCACGTGTCCGGTGTAGCCCTGCACGGTGGCCGCGGCCGAGGGCAGGGAGATGACCCGCCCGCCGGTGGAGAGTTCGATCTCCTCCGCCGACTGGCGGGTGACCACCAGCGCCCCGCCGCCGGCGACATTGACCAGCGGCAGCAGATGGGCGGCCTTGCGGAGCAGTTCCGACGCCTGACGCTGCGAGGCCGAGACGATGACCGTGGTCTCGCCGTAGACCGCGGCGTGCAGAGCCTCGCCGGCCAGCACCGTGGACATGCCGATCTGCCGGGCCTTGCAGCAGACGCGGAGGCGCGAGGGATCGTCCAGCCAGCGGCGTTGATGGTCCCACCATTGGAGACCGACTACGCCGGGCGATTCGGCCATCACCGCTGCGTCAGTCATAGTCCGACCCGTCGTCGCAGACGTCGAAGTCTGGGTCTGTGGAGACGTCCTGGTCACTCGTGATGTCTGCGTCTGTCGCGGGTTCTGCGTCTGCCAAGTCGTCGTCAGTCGTGTGGTCTGCACTGTGCGGCGGGATTCGCGGCAAAGACGCGCCCATCGGCGACGGCACGTTCATCGACGCCCGGAACCCCAGAACGGCCGAGACGCTGGCCAGGGCACTGTGCAGTTCCCCCGGCCCGGCGATGGTGATCCGCCGTTCGTCGCCGTCCAGAGCCTTGAGCAGAATCTGCAACAGGCCCACCAACTTATCGCCCGCCCCGGACTGACCCTTGATGGTGCGGATCAGCAGTTGGATGATGCCGTCGTAGACCAGCCCGGCGATCACGTCGATGTTGCGGGCCTCGTCCGGGTTCATGCCCAGTTGACGCGCGATCTTGGTCAGTTCCGCCCGGGTGCCGGCCGGCCGGAGGCCCACGCGGCGCAGCGCCGCGGCCAGCGATCCCGCCTCCCGCGGCCGGCCCGAGGGGTTGCCCGACTGCCCCGGCTTCCAGCGGTGGGCGGCGAGCCAGGGCGGGGGGGCATTCTTCGCGTCCGTGGCGCGGTCCGTAGCGCCGGAGACGTCTGTCGCGACTGCGGCGGCCTTCGCACCATTGGAATCGACGGCGGCGGCCAATGCACCCGAACGGACCGCCGCATTCGTCTCCGCAACCGCGGCCGTCGGCGGACCGGTCTGAACGGGCGCGTTCGTCTCCGCGTCGTCGTCGGCGACCGTCCGGGAAGCGCCACAGTCCTTGATGTCGGCATTTGCATCTGTCATGGCCGTCGCATCGTAGCGATGCGGACACGTCTGCCTTCCACACTATGGAAGCCGTTCATTCCAGCAGCACGCGGAACCGCCGCCGGCACGAGGCGTCGCCGCATTCCACCCACCACAGCGCCGTGCCGTCGCCCTGATCGCGGATCGAACGGTACTTCCGCAACCGCACGCCGCCGCAAGAGGGACATCGCGGCCGCTCGACGGTGATCGTTTCCAACGGGCGATGCGGTTGCCCCGCCCAAACGTCTGACCGATCAATGATCATGTCTACGCCCTCCCCGGCACCTTGTCTTTCCGTCGCCGTCCGGTGACGCCGAAAAACATCTGCATATCGCCGGAATGCGACCCGCCGCCGTGCTCCTCCGCAGCGAATTCCGCATCGGAATTCCGGCAATTCCCGCGGAATGGCCTTGATTGTCTTGCGGCGTCTTGCCCTCATGGGGTTGTACGCACGGGGCGTACGCAACGCGAAGGAGCCAACGATGTTGAAGATCGACGAGACGACCCGGGCCAACCGGCAACTGACGCCGGGCACGGCCGTGGTCTCCATTGAAGACGGCGAGCCGGGCCGCATCGTGCG
>JABFSN010000060.1 GCA_013140575.1 Phycisphaerales bacterium
TGGCTGTCCATCGTACACCTCCATGTTCTGAACCAACATTTGGAGTTGTAACTATGGCAGCCATACATACTTACACGCAACCTCATCAAGCTTGGCGCGAAATCCTGTGAAACGCGGGGCTACATTCGGGCCTGCATGCGGCAGGCAACTCACGAAGACGCCAAACATGTACGTGCGCTTGCCCGTGCCACCCGAAAACGCGGCGTCGAACCGCTTACCCAACATCACGCCGAGCCGTTGCCGTCGTCGCGGGCCTTGGCGGTCATGTCGCCCGCGATGTTCTGGGCCAGCGATCGCAGATCAATTCCCAAGATTGACTGCAGCGTGCCCAGCGATTCGGACAACATGCGCGCCCGGCCCATCGCCGCCCCGGCGATCGCGTGGCCTTGTCCGCCGTCGAACACGGTGATGTCGCCAAGCTGCACGTCGGCGATGGTCGCGGTCAGATCGCGGACCACGTTGGGCAACATTTCGGTCAACATAACCTTCAGCGCTTCGGGATGTTGCTGAATGGCCTTGCCGATCGCCTCGATGGCCGCGGCGCGGGCCTTGCCCTCTTCCAGGATGGTGGCCGCGTGACCTTGGGCGCGGGCCTTGGCCACGTCGCGCTCCGCGTCGGCCAGCTTGACCTGCGTGGCCGACAGGCGGGCCTCCTCGGCCTTGGCGGCGGCCATCTGGGCGTCGGCCTCCTTGAGCGAAGCTTCGCGGGACAGTTCGGCCTTGCGCATGCGCAGGGCGTTGTCCGATTCGGCGATGGCTTTTTCAGCGATCAGGCGGGCTTGTTCCGCCTTTTGGAATCCGGCCGCCTCGGCCGACTTCGCCTCCGCCTCGCGTTCGGCGCGGGCCTTGCGGGCGGCGCCTTCGGACTCGGCCTCGGCCACGTCCGCTTCGGATTTACGTTTGGCCTCGAACTGCCGGGCGGTGGCCCGCACGTCGGCCGACGCTTTGCGGGCGATCGAATCCAGGTATTCCTGATCGTCGTGCACGTTCTGAATGTTGATGCTGTCGATGACCATGCCCAGCTTGGTCAGGTCGTCGTTGACCTCGGCCATGACCGTGGCCACGAACTTGTCGCGGTCCTCGACGATTTCCTCGGGCGTCATCTTGCCGATGACGGCGCGCAGTCCGCCTTCCAGCGTTTCGCGGGCGACGCGTTCCATTTCCTGGCTGGGCTGCCCCAGAAACCGTTCAATGGCGTTGCCGCGGACGTCCGGCTGGGACGAAATTTTGACGTTGGCCACCCCGGTGACGGTGACCGGAATCATCTTTCCGGCGCCGGACTGGGCCTTGACCTCCAGCCCCACCTGCATGTTCCGCAGGCTCAACTTGGCCACCTTCTCAATGATGGGGATGACCAGTGTGCGACCGCCGATCAGCGTGCGATAGCCCTCACCCGTGGCGGTGCGTCGGCCGCTGATGACCAGCAGTTCGCTGGGGTTGCCGACGACGGTCAGCTTGGCCACCAGGACGATCAACGCCAGGATGGCGAACAGGATGCCGCCGCCGATGATCAGCGGACCGGTCAGGTTTTCCAATTGGGCCAACAATTGCGTCAACATATCAACCTCCCATCAGGAGTCAGGGTGACACCGTGGCATGGGCGTCCCGCCCATGTCTTCGTCGGGTGGCATGGGCGTCCCGCCCATGTCTTCACGTCGGGTGGCACGGGCAAGCGCACCCACTTGCCCGTGGTTTCAAAGCCACCGGATTAGCCTCGTTTCATCATGCACGTCGGCCGTACACGGACAACGGAGTACCGTGTACGTGTTTTGCGAAGAGTCGCGCCGCGCATCTGTTTTCGCCCCGGCGGGGCGGAGGACTGTAGCCACGGGTGGAGCGATGCGCAGCATCGCGCAACCCGTGGATTCGGTTCCGCGTGAAATCCCGCCCCGGCAGGGGCGGAGGGGGCGTCGCGGGAAACGCCAAGCCAAACACGTGCGTACCGTTGTCCGTGCCACCCAATCCGAGCAATTAGCAATGTCAAGCAATCAGGATTCCGTTACGAACTCGAATTCCTTTTTCGAAACCACCTGGGCCGTGCCGCCGTTGAACGCCACCACGCCGACGGAATCGCCCACGGCGTATGTGTCGTCATCGCGCTTGGCGACGGCCGGAACGTAATGCCGCCGCCCCTTCACTTCCACGACGATTTCGCCACGGCGCATCTTGCCGAACGCGACCGTGACCCGGCCGACGCGACGCTCGAAATCGGCGTTGGACACCGAGCTGTCGCTGCTGCTGCGTCGCAGATAGCGAATCAGTTGATGGGCGCACTGCCCCATGATCACGCCGCCGACCGCCGACCAGCCCAGCACCCACGCCGGAGTCGCGGACGACGCATAGGTCAACGTCGTGCCCACCAATCCGAACATCGCCGCGAAGTAAACCAGAAACTGGATCGAGAACCAGTTGGAAAGTGACAGTGCCCGCCCGTGAACATGGTGGTGGGCGACGTCGCCGTGCGCGGGTGCGTGGGTGGAAACGTCGGCCCCGCCGGCATCGACGTGTCCGCCTCCGCTGATTTCCACGTCGCCGCCGACATCCGCGTCGGCGTCCCCGCCGAACATCGTGCCGATGACCAGCAACCCGCCGCCGACGATCAGGCAGACGATGTACACGCCGTCCATCGACACCCACCCCAGCAGGGCGATTTCCGGAATGTCGGCGGTTATCGGAGCCAGCGTCATGGGTTCACCTCCCGGTCGGTGCGCAAAACGGAAATGTCCCGCGGTAGAATCGCCGCACCACCGGGTAGTTTAGCACACATCCGGCCAACTGCCCATTACAACGGCCGAACACGTTTGGAATGCGTACAAATTCTTGCATTCCGGGGGCGGCAAGTCGCGCAGCCGGTGCGGCAGGCGGCGTCGGGTTGATGCCGGCGGGCTCGGGTATTATCATCAGGCCATGCGGGAACGGACCTACACGGTGCTAATCGAGCAGGACGAAACGGGCGCGCTCATCGCCCGGGTGCCCGACCTTCGGGGCTGTCATACCCACGCCCGCACCATGCCCGTGCTTCTCAAACGAGTGCAGGAAGCGATCAAGCTGTGCCTCGATGTGGAAGGCAAGCACGCGAAGCCGTTACGATTCGTCGGCGTTCAGCAGGTGCGCATCGCCTTGTGAGCAAGCTCCCGGTCGTCACGGCGCGGCAAGTGGTCAAACTGTTGACGTCAATCGGTTTCGAATCCCTCCGCCAGAAGGGCAGCCATCGTTATTTTCGGCATCCCGACGGCCGATCGACCGTTGTCCCCATGCCCCGGGGCGAGGACATCCCGCCCGGCTTGCTTCGGAGCATCCTTCAGGACGTGGAACTGTCCCGGCACGAGTTCCTACGGTTGCTCCGGCACTGATAGCGGGTGCCGGCCATGAACCGCAGTGCGTGGCGCCGTCGCGTTGGCACGCCGTGATCCGGCGCTTATAGTTCCCGACCGTTCGACGAGGAGAGGAGAAAACACCTGATGACCGAAACGTATTCACCCGCCGTGCGGGTTTGGGGGCATGGTCTACGGCTGACCCTACTGGCGGCGATCGTCTCCACCGGATGCGTCGCCCATCACTCGACCGCCCAGCGCGCCGCCGAATCGCCGTTCGCGCTTCCGGGCAATCACGACGAGGCCATCCCCACGCCGCAATCGGTGATCGGACACGCCGTCGGCGCGACGGCCGTACGCTACGACGCCCTGGTGAAATACCTCCACGCGCTGGACGAGGCCTCGCCGTACGTGACCATGACGCCGTACGCCGAATCGCACGAGGGCCGCACGTTGTACTACGTCACCATTGCCAGCGAACAGAATCACCGGCGCCTGAACGAAATCCAGACCGGCGCCGCCAGACTGGCCGATCCGCGACTGCTGGCCGACGATGCCGAGGCGGAACAACTGGTGCAGTCGCTGCCGGGCATCGCCTGGATGGCCTACAGCATTCATGGCGATGAACTGTCCGGCGCCGACGCGGCCATGCAGTTGGCGTACCAACTGGCCGCGGGCTGGGACGACGAGACGCGGCGGCTGCGCGACGAACTGGTGATCCACATCGACCCGTCCATGAACCCCGACGGGCGGGAACGCTATCTGACCCAGCTTCAACAGTTAACCGGCAAAATCTCGAACACCGATCCGCAGTCCATGCAGCACGCTGGATTGTGGTCGGCCGGACGGGGAAACCACTATCTATTCGACCTGAACCGCGACTGGCTGATGCAGGTTCATCCGGAAACGCGAGGCCGGTCCGCGGTCATTCAATCGTGGCACCCGGTGCTGGTGGTCGATTCGCACGAGATGGGCAATCAGGACACCTACCTGTTCGATCCGCCGCGCGACCCGGTCAATCCGGCGCTGGGCGAAAGCGTGCTGAACTGGCGGCGGCGGTTCTCGGCCGATCAGGCCAAGGCGTTCGACCGCCACGGATGGAGCTACTACACCGGCGAATGGTACGAAGAATGGTACCCCGGCTACACCAATGCGTGGGCGTCGCTGAACGGAGCCATCGGTCTGTTGTACGAACAGGCGTCGTTGAGCGCGGCATCGGTCAAGCAAGCGTCGGGCGAAATTGCGCATTATCGCGACGCGGTGCATCATCAGTTGGTGAGCAGTCTGGCCAACCTGGAAACGCTTCGCACGCATCGCGCGGACCTGTGGCGCGCGTATCTGGACGACCGCCGCTGGGCTGTTTCGGACCGCGGACCGTTTGACGAGGTGTTTCTGCTGCCGCCGCCAGACGATCGGTCGAAACTGCTGCGCTTCACCGACCTGTTGAAACGACAGGGTATCGAATGCGGAACGTCGTTGGCCGCGTTCGAGGGCCGCGGCCTCCGCGATGTTTGGGGCCAACAGATCGCCGCGCGGACGTTTCCCGCGGGTACGCTGGTGGTGCGGTCCGACCAGCCGCAGCGTCGCATTCTGCACGCCATTTTGGGGTTCGACCCGCGCCCGTCGGACGAGTTCCTCCGCGAAGAGCGCACCGAATTGGAAAACCGGCGCGACACGCGCATCTACGACGTGACCGCGTGGAACCTGTCCATGGCCTACGGCCTCGACACATTCTGGGCCGACGACATCGGTGACGTGACCACCCGGCCCATCGACGCCAATGGCGGAAGTAACGGGACGTGGGCCGTTCCTGCGGCGCGGGGCCAGGTTCGGGAGAACGACGCACCCGTCTACGGATGGATGGTGAACGGCAACGACGGCGCGGTTCACGCGGCCATCGTCCGATTGCTCGACGCGGGATTCACGCCCCGCGTGGCATCGAAATCCGTTTCGGTTCACGACCGGCATTACGATTCGGGCAGCGTGTTGTTACGCGGTCACGAGAACCCGCCGGGGGCGGCCGAATTCGTTCAGGGATTGGCGGAATCGTTGGGGGTGGAAGTCAACCCGGTGGCCACCGCGCTCAGCCAGACGGGGCCCGATCTTGGCGGGCAGCGGTTTCACCTCCTGGAGCGGCCGCGGGTGGCCATTGCGACGCAGTGGCCGATGTCGACCACGTCGTTCGGTTCGTTGTGGCATTTGCTGGATGCGCGCGTGGGGCTGCGCGTTTCGCCCATCAACATACAGCACCTCGATGAAATCGACCTGCGCATTTACAACGTGCTGATCCTGCCGGACACCGATTCGCCGGACAAGCTGCGGGCCATGCTTGGCGAATCAGGTCTGGATCTCGTCAAGGCCTGGGTTGAATCCGGCGGCACGCTGATCGCCGTCGGCGCGTCGGCCGCCGTCGTGGCCGACAAGGACCACGGCATCGGATCGGTCCGCATTCGGCGCGACGTTTTGGACAAGCTCGACGAGTATTCCGAGGCGGTCGACCGCGAATGGTCGGCCCGCGACGTGCGAATCGATTCGCGGAGCGTGTGGGGCGAACCACAGCCGGCCGTGGCGAGCCCACCAGACGAAGCAAAAAACAATGGTGACACTGGAAACGGCAGCAAACACGTCGGCGGCAATGATGCAGCCGCAAACGGCGATTCCAAGGACGACAAGGACGACAAGGACGACATCGAAACCCTCAAGCGGCGCGACGAATGGCTGCGGTTGTTCAGCCCGGTCGGTGTTATTGCAGCGGGGGTGTTGAATTCAGAACATTGGCTGTGTTTCGGCGCCGGACCACGGCTGCCCGTGTTCGTTTCCGGCGACTACGCGTTCATGTCCAAACCGCCGGTGGTCACGCCGGTTCGGCTGGACGATGCGTCCCACCTGCGCCTAAGCGGATTGCTGTGGCCGGAAGCACGCGAACGCCTGGGCCGATCGGCGTGGGCGACGGTTGAACGCGTCGAGCGCGGCCAGGTGATTCTGTTCGCGGCCGACCCGTTTTTCCGCGGTTATTTCGAAGGCACGGGGCGGCTGTTCCTGAACGCGGTCATCTTGGGACCTGGCATGGGCGCGTCGACGCCGTTGCCGTGGTGAATTCACGCTTGACGATGGAGCGCGCGGCGCCCCACCGCTTGGGCGGATGGGGGAACGCCAAAAAAAACGCCGATTCCGAGAATACCGGGGCGATTTCGTCAATTGAGCAGGGTTCCTTGAACGCGATGGTCGCCGGCGCTATGCTGAATTGGGGTCGTGCGGCGGGGGAAGATATGCGCACATCAAGCCGATGGTCCGGATTCACCGCGATCGGCGGTTTTTCGGACGTTTTCCCGCGGACCCTATGATCGGCGATTACGTCGGGGTTCGTGGCTAAACTGAATCATGACGGCGGGTGGAATCCGAACAGGGGATTCGGAAAGGACAATCTGATGCGATCGCGGTACACACGGATGGCGAGCGCGGCTGGGTTTGCGTGCTTGGTGGTCATCGGGGGAACGAGCCCGGGCGAATCGCTGGCCGACGGCGGCGATGAGTTGAACACCCAACTGTCGGCCGGCGGGGCGACGATGACCGCGGCCGAAATATCGGAAGCCGCCAATCAGGTTTTGATGCTGCACGCGAGCGCGGTCGTGGCGCTGGCAGTGGACGCGACACCGGGAGCCGCCGTTCGTCTGACCGTGCCCATCGCCGGGCGTGAGCGCACGTTGGACCTGACGCCCCATTCGATTCGTTCCCCCAACTACCAGGTGTTCGAACAGCACGCCGACGGATCGTATGTGGCCATCGAGCCGGAACCGGAACGAACCCTGCGCGGGACGGTGGATGGGGCGCCGAACAGCAAGGTGGCGGCGTCGCTTCTGGACGAGGGGTTGTACGCCCGCATCGCGCTGTCCGACGATGTGGTTTACTGGATCGAGCCGTTGGGGCCGCACGTCGCCGGCGCGGGGGCGAGCGCGCACGTGGTCTACAACGCGGCCGACGCGATGGGCTGCGGGCAGTCGTGCGCGACGCAGGCCGAACAGTCGCCGTTTCACGTCGACGGGCCGTTTTCCGCGGGGGAATTCATCCCTTGCGACAACGGCATCTGCGTGGCGGAATTGGCCTGCGATTCCGACTTCGAATACTACCAGGACCACGGAAGCAACACGGCGGCTGTGCAGAATCAGATATTCCTGATCATCAACGCGGTGAACATGCAGTATGAGCGCGACGTCATCATCAAGCACGAGATCACGGCTACCATCGTACGAACGGCCGAGCCGGACCCGTACGGGACGACGAACTTTTCCGCGCTTCTGTCGAGCGTTCGCTCCCAATGGCTGCCGCCGAATCATCCGACCGTGCCACGGGACGTGGTGCATCTGTTTACGGGAAAAGACCTGACGGACAACGGCGGGCCGTCCAATGTGATTGGGGTGGCGTGGGGATTGAATCTGATCTGCACGACGAGCGGCGTCTGCCTGGCCCAGTCCGATTTCAACAACAACTTCAGTTGCAAGACGGACCTGACGGCCCACGAACTGGGGCACCTATGGGGTGCGGGCCACTGCAATTGCGTGTCCGGACCCGACCGGTCGACGATGAATGCCAGCATCACGTGCACCAACGTTTTCCATCCGACGCAGACGATTCCGTCGATCGACGCACATCGCAACAGCCGGCAGATGCTGGGATGTCTGGATATTGAAGGCGGAACGGTCTGCGGCGACGGCGTGGTGGACGAGAATGAAGAATGCGACCCGCCGAACGTGCTGCACTGCGATTTGACCTGCCACTGGATCTGCGGCGACGGCGTCGTGCAGTCCGGTGAAGAATGCGACCCGCCCAACGGGGTGTCCTGCGACGACCAATGCATGTTTTTGCCCTGCTTCGGCGCTACCGGCGATTGTTGCGCGCCGACGGGCGCGCCGGGGTGCGGCGACCCGCAGTGTTGCGCGGTGGTGTGTGCCGTGGACGTAAACTGTTGCGACGGGAATTGGGATGCTGGTTGCGCGTTCTTCGCGACGCAGGCACCGATTTGCGGTTGTCCGCAGTGCTCGACGGGCGACGATTGTCCCAATCAGACCGTCTGCACCACGCCGGAGTGCCAGGGCGGCATGTGCGTCTACCAGGCCAACACCGAGCCCTGCGACGACGGAGATTCCTGCACGATCAACGACCGCTGCGCGCAGCTGGAATGCGTCGGTACGCCGGCGCCCTGCGACGACGGCGATCCCTGCACGATCAACGACCACTGCTCCCAATCGGAATGCACCGGATCGCCGGCGCCGTGCAACGACGGAATGTTCTGCAACGGCGTGGAGTTCTGTTCGAACGGGCAATGCCTGGGCACGACGGCGCCGTGTTTCGGCGATCCGTGCAATGAGGACGACGACAGTTGCTGCACCGGCGTTGCGTCGCCGCCGTTCATCGTCCACGCGGACGGGCTGTTGGGAGAAACCCGACCGTGCACGGGCTATATCGACCCGCGCATTGAAAGCTCCAACGGTTCGTCACTGGATCGCGGCGTGCAGGAGTTTGTGATCGCATTCAACGAGCCGGTCTTCGGGCCGGGCATGACCGCGGTGGGGCCGGGCGATTTCCTCATCCGGCAGACCGGCGGCGGCGTGAAGCCGATCATACTGACCGTCGAGCCGTTGGGCGGGGATGGACGGGTCTATCGGGTGCTGTTGGATCGCGTCATCAAGGTGGGCGCGTGGACGACGATCCAGGCGCTGGTGGTCGATATCTGCGGCGACCCGATCACCAACGCCGGCGAAATGGGCCCCGGGATTCCGGAACCGGACCGCATCGACGTCGCGCATCTTCCCGGCGACGTATCGCAGAACGGTAGTGCGCAGCCTTCGGACCTGATCTTTTTCCGGCAATTCCTAGCGCTGGGGGCGTTCACGCACTGCGGTCTGTTGGGTGACTATTTCGATATCGATCGGAACGGGTCGCCCGGTGAACCGGCCGATCTGATCCGTTTCCGGCAGATTCTCGCGGGCACGTCGCCTGCGACACGGGCGTGGCTGGGGCAGTCGTTGAACCAGACCCAGCCATAAACGGACAAGAGTTCCGAGACCGATTGGCTTGCGGGAACGCCGATGAAGAAGTCGTCGCAGCGATTCGATCAGACTCCCGGACGCAAGTCCGGGGCCGAATGAAAATCGACTATATAAGACCACGCAAAAGGGAAACCGGGTTTCGTGCGCCCTCCGGGCGGGAAGAAATAGCGCACGCGATCCAGGGACTGAAGTCCCTGGCTAAGATCGTGCGCCCTCCCGGCGAAGATTCGCGGGTCGTGTTCGCGGGCCATGATGAAATCGGTTTCCCTCCTCCTTGGTTCTATTTACAGCCTATCCCAGAAACCCCCTCACCCTACCCTCTCCCCCGGGTACGGGGGAGAGGGGAAAGAGGGGACGACGATTCTGGGATAGGCAGTTAGCGTGTTCTCCGTTTTCCGAGCGTCGATACCCCGCGGCCCGCCACTCGCGTGGCGGGTTCTGATCACGCCATCCGGCGTTTCGAAACGCAGCGTCTGAAGGCGAACAGGAATTCCCGGGTGAAGATCGCGTGGGCACCGAACGCGCCGTTACCCGGTCGGTTGTCGCAGGTGGCGCTCGAAAAACTCCGCGAGTCGGGCGTAGAAGACGATGCGGTTGTTCTCTTTCTGGAAGCCGTGTCCTTCGTCGTCGAAAACGACGAATTCCGGAGTCCGGCCGCGGGCCTGTAACGCGTCGCGGAGTTGTTCGGCCTCGTGCAATGGAACGCGCGGATCGTTCTTGCCGTGGGCGATGAACAGCGGCGTTTCGATGCGGTCCACCAGATAGATGGGTGAAATGGAGCGTAGAAACTCGGCGTCGTCGAGCGGGCCGTATTCGGCTTCGCGCAACTTGCGGCGGTAGGATTTGGTGCGTTCCAGGAACGTCTCGAAATTGACAATACCGACGTAGTTACAGGCCGCCCCGTACATTTCGGGCGCCTGGGTGATGACGGCCATGGTCATGAAACCGCCGTAACTGCCGCCATACGCCGCGACCATCTTGGGTGCGGAAAAATGTTGGTCGATCAGCCACCGGGCGGCCGCGACGCCGTCGCGGACGCTGTCCATGCGGTTCTTGTAATTGTCCATTTCCAGCCAGGGCGTGCCGTAGCCGCTGCTGCCGCGCACGTTGGGGGCCAGCACTCCAAATCCACGGGACACGAAATACTGCAGGTACTCGCTGAAACGTGGGCGGTATTGCCCCTCGGGTCCGCCGTGATAACTGATGATGAACGGGATGGGCGTGCCCGGTTGATAGTCGGCGGGGACATACAGGAATGCCGGAATCTGCAGCCCGTCGAACGACGGATAATGGACCAGCTCGGGCAATCGGAATTTGGCCACGTCAATTCCCTGGGTATCGCCGTCGGACAATAACCGCGGTTCGGCCGATTCCGACCCCAGCGCCCAGCGGTAGGTCGCGCCGGGCGTTCGGGCGTTGGTCATGGCGAAGACGATGTCGTTTCCCTGGAAATCGACGCCGCCGACCACGCCGTCCGGAATGACCGGTCCGGGCATGGGCTCGAATCCCGGCACGCGGTACAGCAGCAACCGGCCGTAGCCGTCGATGTTGAAGGTGACGGCCATCACGTCGCGGGCTTCGTTCATGACCGCCGCGTCGACTTCATGCTCGGCCATGCCCGGCAAGAGCGGACGGACGTAGCCGGTCTGGGGCTCAATCTCCTGCAACGTCAGGCGGTCGCCCTGATAATCGCTGACCACGTAAAAACGTGCGTCGTCGGGCGCATAACCGACGCCCTCGAAAGCCCACGACTCCTCCAGCGAAGTGATGGGCCGGGCGTTGGCGGCGCCGAGGGAAACTTCCCACAAATAGCCCTCCGCGGCCGAAACGGAACGGGCGATCACCAGCTTGTCACCCGGGAGGTTGAAATCGACCGGGCTCCAGTAACCCGGCTTGTTCCATATTTCCCGCGACGTGCGGGTTTGCATGTCGTAGACATAGACGTAGAAATCTTCTTTCGACGTGGTGTTGGCGCGGTAGGCGAACGCGGTGGATTGCCGATTCCAGACCACGGAACCGAACACGGTCTCGCGATCGACCAAGGCGCCGGTCAGGTTGTCGGTCGATGTCTCCAGCAGGTGAATGTTGAACTGCTCGTCACCGCCGTAGCCGGCCGTCACGGCAATCCATCGGCCGTCGGGGGACAGGGTGTATTCGTTGACGCCGTCGGCGAACGTGGTCAGCGTCTTGACGCGGGTGCGTCCCGCGGGACGGCGAAACAACTGATAGACGCCGTCGTGACGATCGATGTAGTAGTAGTCGCCGTTGGGGGCCAACCGGCCCGAAATCGGGGCACGGATGCGGATGTACTGATCGATCGTGGCCTCGCTGGGATCAATTGTCCGCCAGCTTGAACATCCGGAACCTGCTGCCAACACCACCATGGCCATCGATCCCACGCCCGCCCTTTTCACCACCATGCGCTGATCTCCTCGCGTCGCCGCCGGCGCCGGGGCCGAGTTGGCGACAGGTGACCAGAATAGGGTGGGAACCGGCATCCGCAAGTGCAACGGGCATCCGACAACAGATTACAAATCGAATGCGATGTGCGTCGCGATGGGTTGCGTGCCACGGGCAGGCATGAAACCAGTAGTCCAACGCACCCTGTTTTTCAGGTGACACGGGCAAGCGTACTCGCTTGCCCGTGTTTTCAGTTCTGGGCGCCGTCGCTTCGAATCATCACGCACGTCCGCGGCACACGGACAACGGAGTACCGTTGTCCGTGCCACCCCAAAAAAAGGGTTCGTCGAACTTCTAAACGAACAGGCGGACGAGAACGAGGCTGAAGACGGCCAGCAGTACGGTTACGATGAACCCGGTCAGAACGGCGCGACCGCCGACGCGTCCCAGCAGGCGGATGTTCACTTCCAGTCCGATCGCGGCCATTGCCAGGGTCAACAGGACCTTACCGGATTCCTTGAACAAACCGGCCATCGAAAAGGAGAACGACCTGGCGGCGTCGCGCCACGGTTCACCGATGTCGAACTGAATGGACGGCAGCAGCCCCAGCGTGTTCAGCAATGCCAACGCCACGAATCCCCACACGAAACCGGGTACCAGCCGTGCGTAGTGAATGATGACCCGCGAGCCCGACGCTCCGTCGGCAACGTGCCGCCGGGCGTACATCATGGCGAGCACCACCATCATGGGCGCCAGGAGCGTGACGCGCACCAGCTTGACCGCGGTCGCGATGGCGCCGGCGTCGGAATCGGCGCCGCGGGCGAAACCGGCGGCCGCAACTTGGGGGACGGCGTGGATGGTCGTGCCGCACCACACGCCGTATTGCCCGTCGTTGAGCGCCAGGACCGTGCCGATCAGCGGCCACACCAGCACCACCAACATGCCGAACAGATTGACCGTGCCCATGGACAGCACCAGGTCGTCGTCTTCCGCGTCGATCAGCGGAGCGACGGCCACGATGGCGCTGTTCCCGCAGATGCCGGTTCCGGCGCCGATCAACAGGGCCGTTCTGGGTTCCAGTCCCAGCGCCCGGCCGCAGTAATACGCGCCAACCATGCTGACGACGATGCCCCCCACGGTGATGAACAAGGCGGGCAATCCAATGGAACGAAACAGCGTCAGATTCAACCCGGCGCCCATCAGAATGATGGCGACGGGGATGCCCTTGCGGACGATTCGCCTGCAGCCGGCCCCGGTGGTCGCGGGTACCGGCAGCAGGTTTCGTACGGCCGCACCGGCGACAATGGCGATGATGGCGGCGCCCACGTCGGGCAGCATGATATGGCCGATGATGTAGGCGGCGGCCGCGGTGGTCATCGCGAGGACGTACCCGGGCCAGACGGTTTCGCGCGGTTTGGGGGCTTCCGTCGGGCGAATGGTCTCGACGATCGCCGGGTACATGCCTTCCATGGCCCCGAGCGAAAGATAGGCATCGTCGCTCAATACATCGAACGATCCGGGGTGGTGACGGGTCGGGTATGCGCCGGTCGCGAAGGGCGCGGCTTGATCCGCGGTGTGGGCCACCTAGATGCCGCTCCCGTGCTCGTGCCCCAGGATGATGGGTCGGAATTCGCCGATGTGCCGGTCCAGAAGCGAGTAGGTGTCCATCCGCAGCAGCGGCGGCGAATAGATGTGCAGGGTGATCAGGTCGTTTCCGGGCGCCTCGAGATTCGACACCTGATGAATGTCGCCATCCTGCGTCGCGGCCACGTGGCCTGCGGGAAGTTCGTGCGAATAGATGGCCTTAATCAACCCGCTGGGGCTGGTATCGAACACGGTTTCGGTGGCAATGCCGCGCATCACGCGCAGCCCGCAGGTGGATTGCGCGTGGTTGTGGATCGGGCTGCGCTGCCCGCTGCGCCAGCAGATCACCAGCACGTGGTAATGCGGTCCCTTGCGAACCAGATTACGCAGGTACTGTTCGGGGTGGAACCGGACGAATTCGGCCACGTTGGCCACGTCGATGTCGAGCGATTCCAGCCGGGTTTGCAGTTCATCGATCGGCGCTCGTTCGGTGAGGCCGTCGAGGTATTCGAAAAGCGGATCGAGAATGGGAACGGAATGTGCGACGACCATGGGAATTCAAGCCCGAAACCGCCCCTGCCGACTCGATCGCCCCTGATCGGGTCGTTGAACTGGATAACCGGGCCGTCCGATCACCACAACTAGCGTTGCGTCGGGTATCGGTAAAGTCAAGCGGCTCGGGAATCCCGTCGGCACACGGCGCTCGTTTGGGACGGCATCATGGTGTCACGGGCGACGCGATTACGCGCGACTGGCACGGGAATTGCACGCAAAAAAAGTGAATTGCCCGGCGCTGGCCGATATTTCAACCGGGGCAGATGGGTCGTTCCGAAGGGAGCGCCAGGCGGGCGATCCCGGACAATGGCTGGACAATCGTGGTGACGCGGGGATGATGGCGGCGGATCGCGACGCACGGATGCACGACGGGGCTTTTCGGTCTTGCGGTCCGCGGGCGGTTGATTGGGTAATGACGTGACCGGTTCCAATTCAAATTGCCGCGCTCCGTGCCGGTGGGCGATTCGATTCGCATGGGGGCTGTTACTCGCCGCCCACTTGTACTGGCTGGTCAGTTCGCTCGCGTCGCCGACGGCAACGCTGTCGAATCAGATGCTCCTGGCGATCACCTGTGCGTTTTTCGTTCTGAAGGTCGCCGACGTGGCCGCGCTGCGCTTCCGTTGCACCCGACGGTCCTTGGTCGCGGCAGTTCTTGTGGTGGCGTTGCTGCACGTCGGCGTGATCGATCGAATGGGTGATGGAACGTCCGACCTGCCGCCGTGGATTCTGCCGGCCATCGTCGGGACGCTGACCTGCACGCAGTTGAGCGTCATCGGACTCGTTCGGCGGTCGGTCATTCGTCTGGCCCTCGCGTTCGGTCTGCCGCGACCGAATTGGACGCGGCATTATTGGCAGTTGCTGTCCGGCGTGCTCGTGCGCCGTCTTCAATCGGCATTCGGCCCCTTGCGGATTCCCCGCGCTCCTCCAGCCTGAACCCCTACAACTGTCTGAACGCACATACTGATTTCCCTAAACGTGGATGATCTTGCGCGGCTTCTGCCCGCGCGGAATTGAGACGTCACGGGCAGCCCGATGCGGTCGGTGATTGAACGAAAACAGGCGCGCTTCGCGCGCCCCCCTGGAAATGGAACAATTCGATGTTGGTGCGGAATGGCTGGTGTGCAACGGTCGCCATCGTGCTCGCGGCGAGCGCACGAGCCGCGCCGCCGGTGGTGGGCGATGCGGCTGAATTCACATTGATCACCGGCGTGGACGCAGGGATTTCCGTCGGCACGATGCGTAACGTCGTGCCCGTGCCCGGGCCGGGATTCGCGGGACCGGTTTTCGACGGCGATCGGTTGGCCGGCACGTCGGACGCCGGCGGGGCGATCGTGTTTGAAGGGGACGGCGAACCGTTGTTCGCGCCCAACGCGTTCGGCGCGCTTAGTTTCACATTTCGTCGCGGGACGATTCCGATTCCCGGCGGCAGCACGGTTCCGATCTTGGGAATAGACTACCTCGGCGGACCGTTGTTGGACCTCGACGGCAACCTGAACAACGGCTCGCGCAGCCTGGTGCCGGTGTTCGGACAGACGCCGGTAGTCATTCTCGGCACGTCCAGCCACGTCGATTTCTCGTTCGATTGGGTCGCGGGCGCCGTCGAATTGGCGCGGGTGGACATGACCAGCACCAATCCGGGCGGGCCGGACATACAGGCCGAAATCGCCACCACGGTCAACGTTCTGGCGGGCACATCCAACAATGGCACGCCGGGCGATCCGATCAATCCGTCGTTCGACACGCGGCTGGGCGCGCTGACGGCGTTCCCCGGCGCTTCCGGGCAATTGCACGGCGTCTACCGGATCGACGAGCTCGGCTACGAAATCTGGCAGGATTCAATCGACCCGTTCAGCAGCACACCCTTGCAATTGGGTACGATTCAATTCCTGGGCACGTTTCGCGGTTGGCTGGTCACGCGGCCGCGCTACGGCGGGCAGTTCCCGACGCTGTCCGGCGAGGGGTTGGGCGGACCGTTGTGGCCCGCGGTCAACGCGGACGACGTGGGTGCTGTCATCGTGACCGCCAACGGCCTGCAGGGCGGATCGACGCTCATCACCGACGGAAGTTCGCGCGATCGGTTTTCGGTCTGCCAACCGGCGCCGGGACCGTGCAACGGCGGGATGCCGCTGACCGATTTCGGCGGCGATCTGGGCGCGTATCTCGATGCCGTTGTCGTGCCGCTCCTGTCCGCCGACCAGCACAGTTTCGTCTATCTCGAATCGGCCGGCGTCGGCGTCAACAACAGCAACGACCCGGTGTTTGGGGACACGAACGCCGCGGACGTGGTCATCATCGCCGCGTCGCTGTGCGGATCCCCGCTCAACGGCGGCAGCGGCGATTTCGACGCGAACGGCGTCATCGGCTCGCCCGACTTCGCGAGCCTGCATCAATGCGTCGGAACGGAAGTCGCCGATTTCGACGGAATGTGCGCCCCGGGTGATCTGAATAACGACGGCGCGGTTGATCTGATCGACTTCGGCCGCTTTCAAACGGTCTTCGGTTTGTCGGTCACCTCGCCGGCGTGCGAACTATAGGAGACGCGATCATGTTCCGCGTGCAGAATCGGGCCGTGTTACGTTGGACGGGGCGCCGCACTGCGTTCACGCTCGTCGAGGTACTCGTCGTCATCAGCATCATCGCGCTGTTGCTGGCCATCCTGCTGCCGTCGCTGCGCTCGGCGCGCGATCAGGCCAAACGCATCGTCTGCGGCGCCAACGTTCGGGCGATCGGACAGGGCGTCTGGAACTACTGGACGGAACGGAACGGACGCGTCCCATACATCATCTCACCGATGACCAACGGCGGGGCGCTGTCCGCGACCGGACCCGCCATCGGATTCGGCGACCCGGCCGTCGATCCCGCGTCGCTTGATCCGTTCGATCGCGAGCGCTGGCCGACGTCGTTGCCCAACGTGCTGATGCCGTCCTACATGAACGGCGATCCGCGCGTGTTCGTCTGTCCGGCCGCGGTCATGGGCTGGCCGCGCGGCGGACCGTATCGCTACACCTACCGTCCGGCGGCCGCGAACCAGCCGAACGGCGCCGTCGCCCCGGAAAATTCCTATCTGCGCGACAATTTCGGCATGCTCGACGGGCGCATGTTCAAGACGTTGGGAAACCGACTGACCGGCAACGTCGTCCGCGATTCGCAGTTAATGGCGTTTCACCGCTCGACATTCCTTCGGGACATGGTCAAGCGCACGCCGATCACGTTGGAAGGCCCGCACCGAAAAGGGATCAACGTGCTCGATCGCCGTCTAAACGTCCAATACCGCAGCCATGCGGAAGTCGTCGAGGACCTGAACGCGTTCGGCACGGGGGCGCAATTCTGACGGACACACCCCGTCACGCGCCTCCCTCGGCCGATTCGATCAGTTCCCGCAACCGCCGCTCGCTGACCCGGTGGCGGAACACTTCCCGCCCGTTCAAATGGATCACGGGAATGTCGTTGCAGTACATCGCGTACCAGCGCCGGTTTCCGGGGTCGGTGATGTCGATTTTCTCGACGTCAAACGGCAAGCGGCCGCGCAACCGTTCCACGACGAACCACGCCGATTCGCACAACGGGCAGCAGTCCTTCGTGAAAAACGTGACCTTGTTCATCGAGCCGGGTCGATCAACGCCTTGATGACCTTGCCGTCCGCGACGGCCGCCAACGCGTCGTTGGCCTGCCCCAACCCGTACCGCGTCAGTTTCAGCGTCGACCAGGGCGCTCCGCGGACCGGATCGGTGATGATCCGCGCTCCGCGCTCGAAATGCGAAAAATCCGAACCCCAGCAACCACGCACGTCCAGGTGCTTTTTGTTCAGGTCCACGTGCGGATTGAACGCCGTCTCGCCGTGGTCGGTATACTGTCCGACGACCACCACCCGGCCGTTGTCCCGCGTGAAACGCATCGCCTCGACCACGGCCGACGGCGCCCCGGTGGCCTCGATGGTCACGTCCGCCCCCCGACCGCCGGTGCGTTCGCGGACCCACGCGATGCGGTCCGCCGCCGCCGCCGATTGGAAATTCAGCACGTCGCTCGCCCCCATCGCCCGGGCCGTCGCCAACCGATCGTCCGGCGCGCCGATGCACAACACCCGCAGCGCCCCGGCCATCGCCGCCAGAATCAGCGCGGACAGCCCGACCGGACCGCTGCCCAATATCAGCACGGTGTCACCCAGCGACACCTGCCCGCGCTCCACCGCGTGCAGCGCGGTCGGCAACCCGCAACCGCCGGCCATGAACGTCTCGGCGTTCGCGTCGCCCAGCGCGATGCACCGCGTCCCCGGCTTGATGTACAGTTTCCGCGCCCACCCCCCGGTCAACCCGTCGGCCAGTCCATACGTGATCCCGTACACCTTCCGATGCGGGCAGCGTGTCGTCGCCTTCGCGACCAGGCAGTAGTAACACGCATGACACGTCCGGTGTACGTCCAGAAACGTCACCCGCTCGCCTTCGCGGAACGCCCGACCGTCGATGTCGATCAACCGGCCGCGGATTTTTTCCAATCGCCCGACGGTCACGTGCCCGGGAATGAACGGATACGGCGTATCGACCAGCCGTCCCTGATGCAGATAGACGTCCGTGCCGCACACTTCGCTCAATTCGACGGCCAGCAATCCGGAATCCGGCTCCAGCGCCGGTTCGGGCAGCTCCCGAAGCTCGACCGGCGCGTTCGGTCGTGGAATGACGGCGGCCAGTACGTGTGCCACGGAATTCGCCTTCAACTCGATCCAGCGCGGGGCATTCAATATCGCGAGCGCCGTGCGCGCTGTGCGTCCCGCCGCAGTACGTGCTTGGCGTCCCGCGGTGTCTGTGTAGCGTTCCTTGGGGACGCCGTGAAAGTAGCCCAGCACTTCAGTGCTGGGATCACCCCTCGTGCTCGATTCCGCTAGTCCCGAAGGGACGGCTGAAGCGCCATGCGGGATTCCAGCCGTCCCTTCGGGACTCGGCGCCATCGGGGCGCCGGCTTACCTCGTGTTGAAACACGGGGCTACATTCATGTCTGCCCGTGGCAGGCAACCCGCGCCCACGCCCATCACAGACCAAGCGCAAGCTCGCGGACCCGCAACACGCGCCGCGGACACGGGTGGGGGCACTATAATCAATCCGTTGGCTTTCGACGATAGTCGGGCGACGGAAACGTCTGAATCCATTCGACGATTCGGAGATCACCCCGACGGTGGCGAATCGGATTCCGAACCGTTGCCGATCCGGGCGCGTGCCCATTCGGATTTCGGGTCGATCTGCAACGCCGATTCGTACCACTTCCCGGCCGCCGCATCGCCCCGACCGGATTGGATGTCGCCCAGCAAACACATGGCCTCAACCTGACGCGGATGTCGCGCCAGTAGTGCGTTCAACACCTCGACGGCGCGGGCCGCATCGCCCCGCCGCCAATCCACGTACGCCTGAACCAGCGTCCAGTCCGGCCGCATGGGCGCGACCCCACTCCCGCTGCGCGCAGCGGCCAACGCGCCCGGATAATCGCCGCGTCGCAGCCGGATTTCGCACAGCAGGCGCCAACCGTCCGCGTCATCCGCAATCCGGTCCAGATGGGCGCGCAACTTCGATTCGGCCGTCGGCAGATCGCCGGCCCGCATGACACAGGTCACGTAGCCGTTCACCGCGGACGAGCTGACCACCTGTTCGGTGATCTCCGCCGCGTTGCTGGATTGAACGATTGGTTCCAACACCCGCGCCGCGTCGGCGTGTCGGCCCGACCGCATCAACGCCCGGCCGTACTGTTCGCGATGCCACGGCGTCGTGTCGATCAGGTCCCCGACGGCGGCGAAATCATTTGCCGCCTGTTCGTTTCGCCCCAGCAGAACAGCCAAATGCGCCCGCTGCAACAAAAGCTTCGGATTCAGATCCAGCGCCAGGATTCGCTCGTCGAGCAGCGCCCACGCATCATCGACCCGGTCCGCGGCCACCAGCGATTCCACCACCGCCACGATGTAATCCGCGTTGTTGCCGTCACGTTCCATCGCGAGTTGATATTGCCCGAGCGCGTCGTCGTCCCGCCCGCCGCGCTGGGCGATCATCCCCCGCACGTAGGCCAGCGCCGCCGACTGGTCACCCAGCGTTTCGGCCTTGTCGCACGCCGCGGCCGCGGCCGCGATCTCGCCCTTCTCCAGCAGGCAGCTGGCCAACGAACGGTAATACAACGGCTCGTCCGGCGCGAGCGTTACGGCTTCGCGTAACGCCGACTCCGCCTCGTCGACCTGCCAGCGTTGCACTGCCTGCTGGGCGATGCGGAACTTGGCCTGTCCCCGGAATCGGTTCAGGTTCTTTTCCGCCTCGTCACGCTGCCTGTGATGCGGCGGCGTCTGGCATCCCACCACCAACATCCACGCCAGCGACACGGCAACGGCCGCCCGCGCGCCCATCGGGCGGGCCTTCCGACCAGCGGCGCGGATTTCACGTGATGTCATCATGGTGTCCGTTCCTCGGAATCTTGGTCTCCGTTCGGCGCCTCGGGCGCCGCCGCCGGCGTTGGCTCGACCGGTTGCCCGCGTTGGAACAGGTCGCCTTCCATTCCCTGCTCGCGCCGAATCAAATCGTAGATGAACGTGCGGCTGATCGATCCTTCATGCTCCCAACCGCGCGACCCCTCGATTCTGTCCTTCAAACCGATCGCCGGAACCATGCGCGGGTTGTTGTGCAGCGCCATTTGCACGTTCCACGCGGCCTTGTCCATCACGCCGTCGTTGTACAGCGACAACGCCTTGCGATAGTAGTCGTTGGCCAATCGTTCCCGCCCGTGCCACATCATGCCGCTGCGCATCCCCACGCGTACGCGTTCGATCTCCCGGAAATGTTCCGCGCTCGCCTGTGCGTAATGCTCCTCGTCCTTGATCACGTGAACGGTCAGCAGAATGATGACCTCCTCCCGGTCCAGCTCGTCACTCCGCGATCGGAACAGATTCCCCAGCACGGGAATGTCGCCTGCGAACGGAACTTGTTCCCGGTTTTCGGCCGTCACTTCGCGGAACAACCCCCCGATCAGAATGGTGTGCCCGTCCTTCACGATGATGTTGGTGGTCACTTCCGTGGTCTGCTCGAACGGCAACTGCGCCGCCGTCAGCCCGCCGACGCTGTCTTCCGGTTTCAACTGCATCCGCACGTACCCGTCCGTCCCGATCAGCGGCCGGAAACTCAATTGCGTGCCCGTTTCCAGGAATTCCACCTTCTGCACGGCCTGCGTTTCGGTCACCGTCGTGGTCAGATACCCGTCGCGCCGCCCGACGATGATGTTGCCCTGTTGCTTGTTCAGCGCCAGCACTTTCGGATTGGCCATCACCGTGGTGTCCGACACGCTTTCCAGCGCCTTGATGAACAGCGCCACGTGGTCCTTGATGACGCCGAACGTCAGTCCGCCGTCCGCGATGTTGTCGATGAAATCCGTCGACGCGTTGGCGTTGAACAACTCGAACCGTTCGTTCGGCAAGTTCCCGAAAACCAGGTTCTGGACCCCGGCCGACGACGAATTCAGCAATTCCAGATCGACCCCGGCCAGCAGACTGAAATCCACGCCCAGCGCGTTGTCGTCCGTCAGCCGCGCCCGCAGGATCGTCGCCTCGATCAGCACCTGTTGCGGCCGAACGTCGATCTGCCCGATGACGTCGGCGATCCGATCCAGGTTCTCCGGATAGTCGTACACCACGATAAAATCATGCGTCGCCAACCCGTCAACCGCCGCGTCGTCGGCCGCCGCCGCCGCCCCGCCCGTCCCGTCCACCCCCGGCAGCGTCGTCCGCCCTTCCTTGCTCAACATCGGCGCCAGCACCGGCGCCACGTCGCCCGCCGTCAGATAGTTCAGCGTGAAGACCCGAACCGCGATCGGGTTTTGCTGAATTTTCAGCGAAGCCATCTCCTCGTTGGTGTACACGAAAATGAATTCGCCGCGCGTGACGTGTCCGCAGTTGTTCGCCGTCAGCACCGCGGTCAACGCCTCGTCGAATGTGGCGTTGTACAGATCGGCCGTCACCGTCCCCTTCACGCCGGGCGAGGCCACGATGTTGCGGGAACTCTTGACGCTCAACAGGCGCAGAACCGTACCCAACGGCATGTCCGTGACGTGCAGTTCCACGCCGTCAGTGTCCGCGACCTCGACGGTATCCCCATTCAGACGGTCAAGTACGCTTGCCGGCTGGCCGTGGACATAAGCGGGCTGGATCATCCACACAACGGCCCAAACCAGTGCCGGGCCGCGAATTGACGGTCGATCGATGCGCATGACACAACGCTTTCGGCGCCGCCGTGACGCCGGCGCGGAATCGGCGCGAACCGATTACGGGCCGCCGGCCTACTGGGGCGCTGACTTGTTATCGGTACCCTCTATGCGGACCTTGAAAGTGTGACCCTTGGCGAATTCCCGCACATCGGCCAGCAATTGATTGGTTTTGCGGACCTCGTCCAGGATCTGCTGCCGCTGCAATCCGCTGTCGGGGATTTGGGCCTGCGCCGCCGGCAACGACGGGGTCGGAAGCCAGACCTTCCACACCGTTGCCGCGATGAAAACCGCCACCGCAATTCGGCCGGTCGATAATTTCGTAGCTTGGTGTGTGCATTGCATGGGAGCCTCCTTGCTCAATTCAGTTGAAAACCGGCGGTATTATAGGGCTCGGCGCTCCTCCGCGTCGTTCGGCTTGAAAACGCCGGTTGCCGGATCATACACCCAATCGGTCGTTCCAACTGGCGCGGAAGGCAAGCCCACGCGATTGCCTCGCGTAAATGGGTTGGCGGGCATGTGCCGCAAGTAGACCTCCATGTCCGATGGCGGCCCCACCGTCGGTTCCGCGCCGTCGAGCGACTCAAGCGCTTCCAGCGATGGGTACGAGGCGCCGTGATCTGCCCAATAGCGGTCGATCGCCGACCGCACCGTTTTTAGGGAGGCAATCAGGGCCTTCTGCTGGATTTCCGGACGCTTCACGTCGTAGTCCGGAATGGCAACCGCTGCGATTAGCCCGGCGATAAAAAACAGGGCGATGACTTCGACGAGGGCACTGGCTCTTCGTTCCATGACACCCGGCATATCGGATGCGACGCGGCGGCGCTTGAGGGGCCACCGTCCGACTTCCCGCGGTGGCGCGTGGCGCCGCCGGCGCGACGCTCTTAGCGGACCTTCATCCGTTCCGCGGCGCGCAGGACGCCATCGGCCGGACCTCTCCATACATCGCGGCGGCGCCTACGCAGATGAATGCCACGCCCAACAGCCCCGCGCAAGCCCACGGCGGGCAATTCTCCGATCCGACAATCGCGTACGCCAGCGCGGCGCCGGTCCAGATGCGGAGCGAAGCGGACAGTAGGCCAACGATCCCCGACATCCGGACGCCGAATGGCGAGGTCGATTCCGCGATGGACCGTGCGGCCACCTCCGCGGCAACGAACGCAGCCACGCAAGGCAGGATGAGTGACGACCAGATTGACGAAACGCGTGGCGCGATTCGCTGACGCTCCAACAGGGTCATGAACACGATGTTGACCGCACCGGCCAGCACGCACGCGAATGAAAACGCGATAGGCCCGCGCCGGTTCGATCGAACGGCTGCAGCACCCCCGCCGGCCGCGGCCGCGGTGACGAGGATCAACAGCGGCGTGATGTCGAATGTGTCCACGGCGCCCGTTGATCGGCCGCGGTGCCAAATCCACCAGGTCAGGACCACCGCACCGGCCAGGTGAAATGTCGCACGGACGGACGCCGGTGGCATCGCGTCCGGTCCCGCGTAGTCGAGTTTGTTCGGCCGAACGCCCGGTTCCCGCGTGCGTCGCGGCGGCCGATCGGCGTCGCGCGCCCCGTTAATCGCCGTCGCCAACAACGGAACGGATGCGAACAGGAACATTATCGCGGGTGGAATGCCGGCTGCACCCACTGCGTCGGACAGTCCGATCCCGGTCCCCGTGCCCAGTAGAACCCACGCGAGGGACGCCGGACTCCATCGACCGCCGCGTTCTCCGTGGTGCAGCACACACGTAACCGCGCAACCGATCGCGCCCAGCGGCGGGCCGCACGCAACCAGACCCGTCGCGAACTCCAGCGCCCATCGCAGCCCGTTGGTCCAGAAAAACCGGGTTGACGCTGCGTGATGAAACTCCACGGCCAGATTCAACGGAACGGCAGCGCCGGCGACGATCAGCCCGGACACCAGAACGACCGCGGCGGACACGGTTCGCAAAAGTGATTCGTCACGTCCGATGGGCATATCGGCGCCAGGGCGCGTCCACGGCGACACCGACCGCCCGATCCGCCGGGCGATCAACATCGCCGACCATCGCGGCACGCCCATCCCGACCGAAACGGAAAGCATCGCCGCGGCGACGACCGCGATCGTGCCGTCCGGAATCGCGGTCACGTCGCTGATCCGTCCAACCAACACCCGCCCCGTCCAACCAAGGGCCGCACCGACGGTCAGCGCGGCGACCACCGGGCTGCGTGGCGCCGGGATTCGCTCGACGCCCGATTCACGCGAGTGCGACGGCCGCCCTCGGGTCGGTCGCGGATTTGAATGCTGCCGGTTCGTCCGTCCCATCACTCGCCTTGCGGGGGCGGGTTCGATTCCCGCCGCGCCATCACCGAAGTCGATGCGGCTGGAAACACCCTCCGCCCGCCGTCGTCAAGCTGCACCAGCAACCCCGCCGCGGGGTCGATGTCGAGGACGTGTCCTGTATAGTCCACCCCGTCGCTACGCAATCGAACCGCACCCCCCAGCGGGGCCGCGCAACGCAGATACGCGCCCCGTACCTGATCCGCCGACCAGCGCCGCGGCTCGCTCAACCAGCGATCCAAGCCGGACAACAACGCACCCGCGACGGCCTCGCGATCCACCGCCGCCCGCGACTCGACATACAGTGATGTGGCGCGCGACCGTAGTTCCGGTGGGAAATGCCCGGCGTGTTGCAGACAGTTGATCCCGATGCCCATGGCGTACGCCCGCCGCCGGTCGGTTCGCGTTCTCGATTCCACCAGAATCCCGGCCACCTTGCGTTCGGCGATGAACACGTCGTTCGGCCAGACCAGCGTGGCGCAAATCCCCGTGGAATGCAGGATGGCCTCCACCGTGGCGATTCCACCGATGAGGGCCAGCGCATCGATCGCCGGCAACGGCTGGGCATCCGAATCAACCAGCAGCACCGAACACACCACGCCGCCGCCGCGCGGCGAAATCCACGATCGGCCGAATCGACCGCGACCGGCCGTCTGCTGCTCGGCGAAGGCCACGCGACCGTCGGCGTCCGGGTCATTCAGGTGTTCGAACACCACATCGTTGGTGCTGGTGGTGATGTCCAGCACGTCGACGCGGCGGGCCAACCGGGCGAATCTCCGTCCGCCGACGACACGGTCAATCTGTAGCAGACCGGCCGACATCGGACTATTTCACCCTCCGCGGCGCGATCCATTCCCACGGGACGTCGCGCACCGGCCGGTCCCGCAAGGCCCAGACCAGCAGAATCGGCCTGGTCGGGTCTCGATCGTCACCGTCAATGCCGGCGGGGGCGTAGTAGGTGTCAAGCAATGGCATCAGGAACTCGAAACCCGGTTCCACGAACAACATCATCCGCGGCCGGCTGTTTTCCAGTTCATTTAGGAGAACCTCGCGCCGCGATTCGAACCCGACCGCGCCCCGTTCCAATGCCCCGATCATGGTGTACCGCGACGCACAGCGTCGGTTCGCGTAGTAGTAGATGCCCGCGTCCTTGCCCCAGATGAACACCGTGTCATTGGGTTCCGTCAACTCGGCCACCCGCCGTCCCTGGGCCCGCGCCCATTGGTCGCGGTAATCGTACCGCCCCGCGGCGAATTGCGCCACGTCCACACCCAGATAATAGCGATACTGAAACGCCGCCAGCGCGACCAGCCAACCCAATCCGACGACCCACGCCGCGGGTCGCGCCAGCGGAGCCCCTATCCACAAGAGCCCGCAACCCACCACCATCGGTGCGATCATCAAGTAGTAGTAATGCGGCCAGAATCGTCCGGGCATCACGACCGCGAAGAAGCACGCCAGCAGGTAGCACACCCATGCACATTCAATTCCTGCCGGGGTTTTCCGCACCGACTTCGCCAACACCACGAAAACCGCGATCGTGGCCAACCACAACGGCAAGGCGGATGCGAACACCGGAAAAATTGGATCGAAGAATTCGCCGATCCGTAGGTGCCCTCGCGTATCCGCACCGGCATATCCCACGTTGAACCGAAACACCGCGTCGACGAACGCTTCCCACCGACCGGTCGCGGCGAAATAACCGCCGATCCCCATCCAAAACAACGCCGGTCCGGCGGCCAGGTACAACACGATGCGAATTGCATATCGCGCCGAACGGTCCGGCAAGCGCCGGTTGTATAGCGACCAGATCAGCAGCGCGACCCAAATCGGCGCGACCACCGTCTTGAGCGTCGACGCGACACCCAATAACATCCCCGCAATCAGCAATCGCCTGTTCGTTGCCATCGGCCCGCCGGTCAACACGGCCAACGCCCCCAGCGTCAGCGTGTTCATGTAGATTTCGCGGTTGCACCCGTCGCCGGCCGTCCCCGGGTCGGACGAAACTATTGCGAATGCAATCGCCGCGAACACCCCGGCCGCGTCGCCCACCCGCCGCGACACGAGCTGGAATACAAGCCCCATCGACGCCAGCGAGAACCCCGTCGCCAGCCATCGAAACACCGCTTCCCCGTCGCCGAACAGCGCAATCACTCCCGCGAACAGAACAAACACCCCCGGCGGCTGATGGTCCCACACGTCCACGTACAACCGATCCCCGGCCAGCAACCGCCCGCCGATGTACGCGTAATTGCACTCGTCGGTTTCCAATGGCGCCGGAAAGGCGTGCAGCCGAAACACAACCAGCACCCCGGCCGCGATGATAAGGCCAATCCAAATCGGCCACCGCGTGCCACGTGATCGAGTTGGCGTCACGTCAGTTTGCGAGTTCATTCGACTTGCGCCCGATCCACGATCCGATTCAAGCCGATGGCTCGGCGGAAAACCGCGTCTTTCCGAGCCGCGACCGTAAGGGAGCGGTCTGACGCAAAGGCACGGTGGCGGCTTCGCCGCGCCGGTTCAATCCTCGGCAATCGCATCCTCTTCCGGTTCATCAAGTTCGTCGTAAATCCGCTCCACGTATTCGGCGTCCTCGTCCGAGATTTGCATGGTGTCGCGGTACTGCAACGCCTCCGCGTCGGCCGTGTATTGCACCTCGCCGTGATTGGCCTCTACGATCGCGCGGATGGATTCGATGTCCGCTCTGAAGAACTCCTTGCGGGGGTTGACCTTGTTCATGCGCAGTTTGTGTAACGCTCGATGCAGCGCGTTTTCCAGCGACGGCGCATCGTCGCAGGAAATCATCATGTGCACGTCGTAGGGAAATGGAACGGCCGCGCCCGACAGTTCTCTCACCCGTTCCTCCGGTTCAAGCCGCCGGCTCATTCCGATTTTGAATACGCCGTCGCCGAAGGAGCCGATGTTGGAAATCACATAGACGTGGCCCGACTTGGTGAGCTGCGCCTGCGAAATCGCCCGCTCGTGTCTGCCCTCGGCCTCCGTGAGCCGCCCCCTCAACCGTTCGACCTCCGCGCTGTGCTCGTCCTTCGCTTCGCGAAGGGCCTTTTCCAAGGCCGCCCGAATCGCGACCCGCTCGCGATCGAGCCGCTCCAACTCGCGTTTGATCTCGTCCTCCCGCTTCATCTCTTCGCGAATCTGGGCTTTGATTCGAGCCTGCTCCTCTCGCTCGAATGCCGCCCGCACGGCGCGCTCGAACTCCGCTTTCAGGTTGGCCAACATTCTCGCTTCATCGGCCTCGCCGATGCCAAAACCGATTTCGCGGCACCATTCGATGGTCTTGATCAGGCGTTGTTTGCTGCTCGCGAAATTGTTCGGCGTTATGGACGAATCGATCCACTTGACGGTATCGTTCAAGTATCGATCGGCCAATTCTGAACTTCTTGCACCAATCCTGTGTTGCTCTTCCTCACGAATGTCATGGTCCAACTGCAGCTTTCGCAGGTTTACATCGACGTTTTGAAGATCGCGTTTCAGGATGATGTTCTCCTGATGGAGCTCATCATACGATACGACTCGCCGGGCAAACTCCGCCTTTGCCAGACTTAACGCATCCTCCCGCAACGCGAATTCCGTCGATCGTCTTTCCAGATTCGCGTTTACCTCGTGAGAATGATTCTCGACCTCCTGTGCTCGCCTTCCGATCGCCGTATCTCGCGCTTCAACTTGCTTTTCGAACTCGCGCACTCGCACGTCAAACTCACGCTTGCGTATGTCAAGCTGGTCGGCCTCCCGCTCCATTTGTTGAAAGGAGCCGACGGCCTTCAGAAACTGCGCCTGCGTTGCGTTGAAGCGTTCCCAGTCTTCGTCCTGTTTCCGTTTGCGAGCTTCGGATCGCTCTAGATTCTCTTGAATCTCCATCGCCTTGAGACCCAACTCCCGTAATCGTTGTCGGCGACCGGCACGGGAACCTTCAAGAACGGTGAAGGCAAGAAATGCACCGCCGACGAATCCGGCGAGCGCAAATAAAAGTTCAGTCATTGTTTGTCTCCGCCGGTCGAAGGGGAGTTACCTGTAATGATTGTGTGCCAAGTCGTTCGGCCGCATTCGGAACAGTGGATTTGTTCAAGGAACATTGCCTTCGGCGCCTCTGCTATTGCGCCGCAGGCAAAGCACTTTGCGGAAACGACCTGGCCCAGTCTCGTCGCTATCAAAACCCGATACGATGCCCCGTCCCTTTCCCGGAAAACCAGACCCATGTGTTCCCACGATTCGGCGATCGACCGCCACCGGGCTTGGTCGCCGCCAAGTTGTTGGCGAAGCTCATCCTGTCGGACGTGCGGATGCTGTTCGAGGTGATGCCACATGCGGTGTGCGTCCCACATGAACGCCCGCGCCTGCGCAAGACGATCCGCAAGATCGTCGGACGCGAACTTGTCGATGCGGCGGTATTCGGCGAAGAGCGCCTCCATTTTGTTCAATGTCTCGAAGTCGAACAGCAAGGGGGCGACATTGAGAACCATGTCGATGGCCTCGACGCTCTTGAATTCCCGCTCTTCCCAGCGGCGCTCGTACTGCATCATTCCGTCGATGTACGGCCACGAATCGACGGCTCGGCGAAGGGCCTCACGGTACAATCCCTGCCTCAGCGCGCTTTGCGCGTCAGACATGAGCTTGTGGTACGCGTCGCGATGGGCCTCCAATTCCGCCTTCTTCATGGCCATGGCGTCACTCCGCGCTGCATGACAATTCGATGGGTGGTGCGATGTTACGCAATCGGAGAGACTTTAGCCCGGCGCTCGATGGCAGGCAACGCCGCAATGCGTACTGCGGGAGTGGTCGGCGTGCCCGCTCCCTTACGGTCGCGGCTCGGAAAGACGCGGCTCGGAAAGCTGGGAATAGCCCCGAACCGGCGGGCTCATTGCTACGGTCGCGGAATCGCCGGCGGGTCGTCGTGGCGGCCGGTGGAGCGAGATCATCGGGCGATTCAATAGGGCACTTCCAAGGTGATCGACTCAAATCGTGAAAAATGCTTCTTGTCGAGCGATACGACGGTGGCTCCGATCCGTGCGGCGGTCGCGGCAATGAGGCAATCGAGCCAACCGACGCCGGTCGAAAGGCGCAATCGTCGTAGCGACTCAAGCGACGTGGTCATATCGTCCGGCGTTGGACGGTGAACGTGAAACGTCGCTACCAAACGATCGATCGCCGCGAGTTCGCGGGTGTCTCTCGCGCCTGAAATCAGCTCGGCCACAACCGCGGAATGGGTCGTCAGGCGAGTGGCGCGGTATCGGGAATGAAGGTACAGTTGCGCGAGGTTCCTCCCTCGTAGAAAGTCGACGAGTATGGAGGTGTCGATCAACAATTCACTCATTCATTCCCTCATGTTCGATGGTTGCACGAAGCCGGCGGGAAGTTTCAACGGAATCGGTCATGTCCGTTCGGTCCCGCCAAATGCCGAAAGCGGGATGCGTTTGAAAGGGACTCCCGTCTTCCTCAATGAGCGAGACCTCGACGACCGCGCCATCTGGCAACGTCGCCCCTTTGTTCATCACGACGACCCCGTTCTGAACGACGCCTCGATAAGTCATAGAGATCGCCTCCCTTGACGCGCATTATATCACACAGCCACCCGTCGAGGCCACCGCATTGCGAATATGTCCGCCCCGAAAGGCCGCGAAACAGCCGCAGCAAGCAGCGGATTACGTCCCCGGAATCGCCGGCGGGTCGTCGTTGCGGCCGGTGGGGGTGAACCAGCGGTTGGTGGGCGGGTCTTCGACGGGTTCCAGATCGACGTAGGCGCCGCTGGGCAGAATGCGGTAGCCGAACTGTTGCGGCGTGCGGGCTTCGGCGTGTCCGTCGCAGAAGATGGCGTTGGCCTTGCCTTCGTGACGTGGATCGACCGACGTGCGCGGCGAGCCCACGTCGCCCGAGCCGCGGTCGGAGACGGCCGTCAGACGCGGCGGGTCCAGCGTCCAGCCGTGATTGCCGGCTTCGGCGAAGTCGGTGCCGTTATTGTGGTAGGGCTTGCGCTGGTCGAGCGGCTTGCCTGCCGCCGTGCCCAGGCAGTCGGTGCCCATCACCATGCCGGAGACGTTGACGATTCGCGAGCGGATTACGGGGAAGTTATGAAACTGCCCGGCCGTCTTGCGGGCGTTGCCGAGGAAATGGTGGTTGTAGCCGAAGGCGTGGTTCCGTTCGTCGATCCATTGCGACGCGGTGGGGCACTGGTAGACGACGGAATCGTAATCCTGCCGGTCGTCGGTGATGCTGGGCTTGTCGAACGCGAAGATTCCCACCTGCCGGCCCATGGTCGCCACCCAGCGCGGGCGATATTTCAGGCCGTTGCCGATCTCGTACCAGTTGAGCGGATTGGTCTTGCCGCCGGGTTCGTTGCCGTACCGCCCGGGCAGGCAGACGTCCTTGTTTTCGTCG
Organism: Phycisphaerales bacterium; assembly: GCA_013140575.1. Lineage (GTDB taxonomy): Bacteria > Planctomycetota > Phycisphaerae > UBA1845 > UBA1845 > JABFSN01. The sequence goes on from JABFSN010000060.1 coordinate 30,825, forward strand.
GCGTACATGTGCCAGCCGTGGGACAATTCACGCAGATGGGACATGCACACCAGCCGTTTGCCCTGCTTCCGCGCGCCGGACAGCGATGGCAAAATGATGCTCAACAAAAGCCCGAGGATGGAAATGACCACGAGCAGTTCGATCAGCGTAAACGCCCGGCGGCTTCGTGCATTCATATCGCTCGCCTCCTGTCGCCATGAATCATTGGTACGCCCAAGTCGCGTGTGTTGATCAGAACCCGCACCGCGAGTGGCGGGACGACCACGACAGTCGTCCGCATTCCCACTCGTCGAAGGCCGGTACTGAATCGGCCCCGGACTTCCGTCCGGGGTTCTGATGCCCCGGTACGCAAACGTACGCATCCGAGTGATGCCGACGCATTGCAACCGTCACCCTCATTCCGGCACCGTCACGCCACCTTCGCGCAGACTTTCTTCGCCGCGTCGGTCAAGTCGTCGGCGGGGATCAACTGCGGAATCCGTGCTTCCTTCAACATCGGACGGGCCCGGTCTACATTCGTGCCTTCCAATCGCACGACGACCGGAACTTTGAAACCCACCTCGCGGGCGGCCGCGATGAGCGCTTCGGCGATTACGTCGCACTTGGCGATGCCGCCGAAAATGTTCACCAGAATGCCGCGGACGTTTGCGTCCGATAGAATGATGCGGAAGGCCTCGATGGCCCCGTCGCGGGTGACCGATCCGCCTACGTCGAGAAAATTCGCCGGTTGGCCGCCGTGGAGCTTGATGATGTCCATCGTCGCCATCGCCAGACCGGCGCCGTTGACCACACACCCGATGTTTCCGTCGAGGGCGATGTAGGACAGGTTGGCGGCCTTGGCCCGCAGTTCGTTTGCGTTTTCTTCCGCCGGATCGAACATCTCCTTCAGACGAGGCTGGCGGAAAAGGGCATTGTCGTCGAAGTTCATTTTGGCATCGATGGCTACGATCTTCCCGTCCTTCGTTCGTACGAGCGGGTTGATCTCGGCCAGCGCGCAATCGTATTTGTAGAACACGTCCACCAGGCCTTGCAGGACGCGCTTCACGCCCGCGACCTGCTGCTTGTCGGTCAGGCCCAGCGCCCGGATCAACCGGGCGGTATGGAAACCCATCAAGCCCAGGTGCGGATCGAGCCATTGCTTGACGATGGCGTCGGGATTGCGGGCCGCGACCTCCTCGATCTCGACGCCGCCTTCGCGCGACACCATCACCACCGGGCAGCGCTTGGCGCGATCCACGACGACGGCCGTGTAGTATTCCGCGTCGATGTCGACGGCGGCCGCGACGAGCAGTTTCTTGACCGCGATGCCATCGGGACCGGTCTGCGCCGAGACCATGCGATTCTTGAACATGAAATCGGCCGCGGTGCGGACCTCGTCCGGGCCGCGGCACAGCTTGACGAAACCAGCCTTGCCGCGTCCGCCGGCGAAAACCTGGGCCTTGACCACGACCGTGCCGCCGATTTTGCGGTAGGCGTCGAGCGCCTCGCTGGAATTCTCGACGACTTCCGACGGCGGCACGGTTACGCCGGCGTCGGCCAACAACTGTCGGGCTTGGTATTCGTGGATTTTCATATCGACTCCTGTTCCTGATTTCGGCGGCGGCATCGGATTCTGCCCGACGGGCAGTCAATTCGCAAATCTGTTCCGCGCGGGTGTGACAGTTAGGTACAAGCAGGTATGATCGTGCGTTCCCGCGAAACCGGGGTCACCCGGCTGCCGGCGATCAGCGGTCCCGCGCCGAAGCGGGATTTGAGGTTGAAATGAGCGGAATCCAACGCACGGGTCTGGAGCCGGACGTCCTGTCGCTGATCGTATGTGACCAAATCATCACAGATCGCATCACCGGCAAGCAATCGCTGATCGGCATGTTCAGCCGCATTCACGCGACGCGGTTTCCGGCCACGCAGCCGCAGTTGTGCGTGCATGTGTCGTTGACCGACGGCCGGGGGAGTACGCCGCTGACGCTGAAAATCGTGGATTCGGAGGAATCGCGGGACCCCATCGTTCAGGGACAGGGAGTTGTCGAATTTGGTAATCCCCGGGCGGTGGCCAATCTGGCGTTACAGTTTTTCGGACTGGTTTTCCCATCCCCCGGAGAATACCGGGTTCAACTGTTCGCCAGCGGCACGTTGTTGCGCGAGGCCCGGCTGGAACTGCTGCCGGCCAAACGAATGAAGGCTCCGCCGGCGCCGCCGAGCGAACCGCCCGCCGAATCGCCGCCTGGTTGACCGCGCCCCGCGGACGATTACGATGCCCGTCGAAACTACTACGTTTGTAGGAGTCCGGCCGGAACCGCGTTGCCGATGGCCGCGCCGGAAGTAGGATCACGACGCCCGTGCGTACACAGGCGGAGCGCTGTTGCGATGTCCCGGGGCAAATCGAAGGAGTCCGTCATGGCCGCCGATACAGGTGGAGATTTTCCGACCATCATCGGTCCGGATGCGAATTTCAAGGGCGAGTTGCGGTTCGAGAAGGCGGTGAAGCATCTCGGGCGATTCGAGGGGACCATTGAAAGCAAGGGTCGGCTGTTGGTGGCGGAAGGGGCGTCGCTATCCGGCGACGTCAAGGCCGAGACCATCGACGTGCAGGGAGAAGTGAAGGGCAATCTGCACGCGACGGGCAAGGTGTGCCTGACCTCGACGGCCAAGTTGGAGGGCGATCTGCACACGGCGCGTCTGGAAGTGAACGAGGGCGCGGTGTTTGTGGGGCGATGCGTGGTGGGCGCGAACGGGGCGCGGCCGACGCAGGAATCGAAACCCGCGGCAGAAACGAAACCGGCGGTCGATACGCGACCGCAGGCGGATCAAGGCCGGGATCGAGCGGCCGTCGGCGGAAAGCGCTAGCCGGCCTCCAACATGCTGAAGCGTCAGGCTTCGACGAGCGACGGCGGGCGGACCGTGCATTGCACGCATTGCGGGCGGGCGCAGGAGGTTGCGCGTCGGGCGATGTCGGTGTTTTGCGTGCACTGCACGCAGCGGTTGATCATCGAGGATTACACGATCACGAGTTACCATGCGACGCGGATGTTCGCGACGTGCGGGGACATCGTCGTGGAAAAAAGCGGGTTCGTGTCCGCGCCGATTCGCGTTCGGCAATTGACCGTGCGGGGCCGCGTGCAGGGAAACGTGGAAGCGCGGGGATGCGTGCGCATCGACCGGACGGGTCAGTTTCGCGGCGACATCGTGGCCCCGCGTTTGGTTGTGGCGGACGGGGCGCAGCTGAATGGATACTTGCGTATTGCCCCGTCGTCCGCCGGCGATAGGATGGAGGAACGAGCTCCATGACGCTGTTGTAACGGCGGGCGAATCCGACAAACCGAAAGCACGGGCAAGCGAGTACGCTTGCCGGTGCCACCCGAGCGACGCACGGGCATGCGGGTACGGCGGCCCGTGCCACCCGCACGTTTCAGGACGTCGCAACGCTCGCTTGATTTTCGAAGGGCCGATCCACGCGTGAACAAGCCACCACTTCACCCGCTGCGCCTGTCGGTCTTTTTTCCCTGTCACAACGAGGAGGCCAACGTCGAACGGACGACGGCGGCCGCGTTGAAGGCGTGCCGGCGGCTGGCGGACGAGTTCGAGGTGATCATCGTCAACGACGGAAGTAAGGACCGCACGGCCGAATTGGCGGATGGGTTGGCCGCGCGGCATCCCGAGGTGCGGGTGGTGCATCATCCCCGCAATTTGGGGTACGGGTCGGCGTTGCAGTCGGGTTATCGGGCGGCGCGGAAGGATTGGGTGTTTTACACCGACGGCGATGGGCAGTTCGATTTCGAGGAGATCGAACGGATGCTGCCGTTGCTGCAGTCGCACGATATTGCCAGCGGCTACCGGTTGAACCGGCAGGATAACTGGCAGCGGCGGCTGAACGGGTGGCTGTGGACGCATCTGACCAATGTCGTGTTGGGGTTCACGGTGAAGGACGTGGATTGTGCGTTTAAGTTGTTTCCCCGTCAGCTCTTCGATCAGATCGAGATGCACTCGACGGGGGCGCTGATCGACGCGGAAGTCCTGGCCCGGGCCACGCGCCTGGGGTATCGCATCGGGCAGACCGGGGTGCACCATTATCCGCGGCAGGTCGGCGAACAAAGCGGAGGCAACCTGCGGGTGGTGGCCCGGGCGTTTGTGGAACTGTTCCGGTTGCGACGGCGGATCCGGCAAACTTCGCCGCCGAGGGCGATCGGCAGCGCGGTTGAATCTTGACACGGCGGGGTCGCCCAGTAGGATTCGGTCGCGGGATTGAAGCGCGGGTTGTGGTTCATCGTTCCATAGGGAGGTCACGTCAATGCGCGGGATGGCACTTGGTCTGCTGGTGATGGGTGGTCTTTTGACGTTGGGCTGCAACAAGCCCGAAACGTCGGTGGCGCCGAAGCAGGGGGCGGATGTCAGTTACGGGGCGATGCAGCCGGACATGTATTCGACGACGCCGGCCGAATCGACGCCCACGTCGTACGATACGGCTACCGATCCAGGATACGATTCGGGGCCGGTTTCGGGATCGGGACGTACGCATGTCGTGGCGAAGGGCGACACGCTGTTCAAGCTGGCGAGGCAATACTACAACGACCAGTCGAAATGGCGCGACATCTACAACGCCAACCGGTCGATTATGAGCGACCCCAACCGGCTGAAGGTGGGGCAGGAGTTGGTGCTGCCGTAGGCCGTCCCGAGCGGGCCCGGCGATAGCTACTTGATTGCATCACCGAAGTGGCGGCGCGCGTCGGGCTTTCGGTGCCGATCCACGGCACTTCCGGATCGGTGGTAATTCGGCCCCGGACTTGCGTCCGGGGTTCTGGATCGTTCGCAGGCCTGCGCATGGCTTGTTCGAGAACGATGCGCGTCGTCGAGGCAAACCACCCTACGGAACCCCCGTCGTGCGGTCGAGGCCGTGGCAACGTTTGATCTGAATACGCCGGTTCAATTCGTGCGCGGCGTCGGACCGATCCGCGCGGGTGAGCTGGCGGCGCTGGGCATTGAGACGGTCGGCGATCTGATCGAGTACGTCCCCTTCCGTTACGAGACATTTCCGAGGTCGGTGCCGATCGGGCAGCTGACGGCCGACGGCAACGAGACGGTGATCGGTGCGGTTCATTCGTTGAGACGAAGCGGGCCGCCGGGGGCTCAGCGGGTGACGGCCACCGTCGTCGACGGCACGGGCCGTTGCCGGGTGCAATGGTTTCATTCGCCGTACGTAGCCGACCAGATACAGCAGGGGGATTGCATTCGCGTCAGCGGACGGGTGACGCAATACCGCGACCTGGCCCAGTTCGTCAATCCGCGGTTCGACATTCTCGACGATGCGAAGGATCCGTTCGGTCGCGACGAGGACCGTTTCGAGGCAGTCTACCCGGCCACCGCGTCCATGCCGGCGAAGGCGATCGGCCGGATGGTGGCGGGCGTGCTGCACCAGGTCATTGACCGCGTGGTGGAGACCTTGCCGGAGTCGATTCGGCGGGGGCGGGGTCTTGCGCTCCGGCGAACGGCCATTCTGCGCATTCACCGTCCGGTCCGAATCGAAGACGCGGAAACCGCGCGCCGCCGTCTGGCGTACGATGAATTGTTGCTGACGCAATTGGCCATTCGAATGGTCCGCCGTCGGCGGGACGTGGACCAGTCGGCCGCGGCGATCAAGGTAGACGATCGCGTGGACGCGCGCATCCGCCGGCGGTTGCCGTTTGCGTTGACGCCCGGACAGGAAGGAGCCGTCCGGCAGATTGTCGCGGACCTTCGTGACACTCGCCCGATGCATCGGCTGCTGCAGGCGGATGTCGGCGCCGGCAAGACGGCCGTTGCGGTTTATGCGGCGTTGGCCGCGATTGCCGCGCGTCAGCAAGTCGCCTTCCTGGCGCCGACGGAAGTGCTCGCGCAACAACATCATCGCAAGGTGTCGCAGTATTTGACGGACAGCCGCGTGCGGATCGGGTTGTTGGTGGGCGGGCTGGCTACGCGGCCGCGAGCCGCGTTGCTGAACGCCGTGGGCGCGGGCGAAATCGACCTGCTGGTGGGCACCCACGCAATGATTGAGAAGGACGTGTCGTTTCGGTCGTTGGGGCTGCTGATCATTGACGAGCAGCACAAATTCGGCGTGGCGCAGCGGGCGATCGCCCGCGCGAAAGGCGGCTCGCCGCACACGCTGGTCATGACGGCGACGCCCATTCCGCGAACGCTGGCCATGACATTTTTCGGCGATCTGGACATCACCACCATTTCCGATTCGCCGCCGGGGCGGCAACCCATTCGAACGCACGTCGTACGGTCGGCCGACGCGGACGGGATGTGGAACGCGATCGGTCAACGCACGCAATCGGGCGAACAGGCGTTCGTGGTGTGCCCGTTGGTCGAGGAATCGGACGAGTTGGACGCGAAGGCCGTGACCGTGGAATGCGAGCGCCTGCGCGGCGGTCCGTTGCGCGGCGTCGGGATGGACTTGTTGCACGGACGGATGACGGCGGAACAAAAAGAAAACGTGATGCGGCGGTTCCGCGACGGCGAGGTCCACGTGCTGGTCAGCACCACGGTGATCGAGGTCGGCGTTGACGTCCCGGGCGCGACGATGATGGTCATCGAGGACGCCGATCGGTTCGGGTTGAGCCAACTGCACCAGTTGCGGGGCCGAGTCGGTCGAGGCCGGCGGGCGTCCGACTGCTGGTTACTGACGGATGCATGGCACGATGCGGCAAGGGCAAGGCTTCAGGTGCTGGTAGAATCGACGGATGGATTCCGTATCGCCGAAGCCGACCTCGCGTTACGCGGGCCAGGCGATTTGCTCGGCAAACGGCAGCATGGCATGCCTGATTTTCGGGCGGCAAACCTCGGGACGGATCTGGATCTCGTCGCGGCCGCCAACGCCGATGGCGGGACGATTCTCGAACGTGACCCACTGCTGCGGTTGCCCGAATTCCGAGCGTTGGGCGATGCGATCAGACGGCGTTTCCGTGGTTCCGGCTTCCTCATTGATTCGGCCCCCGCGTAGCGTCGCTACTACTGCAGTTCACTTTCGCGCCATAACTTCATGCTGCACAACCAGTTATCTGCGGTGCAGGAGTTGCGTTTCCTGTCCGGCTGATTCAGTCCGATGGAGATTGCGCCTTGTCCGATATCCCCAAAACCGTGCGACGGCTGAATGGGTGAAGCGATCGTCGGCGCGGATCGGCGGCAGTTTCGAGCGAGGTAACGATGCTCGGATTGGTAGGCGAGAACTGGTGGACGCCGGCTTGTGACCGCGCGGAAGTTCCGTATCAGAAACTCCCCGCCGCGACCCAGGGAAACCCGTATTCGGCGAGCGTGGCCGATCGCGCCCGGGTGGGACCGCAATGGTTTCAGTCCATCCGGCGCCATGGGATCGAGTCGATTCTCGACAATGGGGGCGCTGGAATGGCGTTCGTCCCTGTTTCGCCCGGTGAGCAGCAAATGCATCTGCTGCACGAGGCGGCCGGCGTGCGTCTGGCGTCACATTTGATCGATCCGGTCGTTACGGTATTCCAGTCGATGCCCTGGCCGGCGGTCTGGCAAGCCCTTCAGTCGCGATCGTGGTTCAAGTTCATCTGGGACAAGCCGCAGGCGCGGGAGTTGGCCGAATTCGGTGTCCCCAACGTGCACTATCTGCCCATGGCCGCGCTGGATCGCGACTACGACACGTCGCCGGTGGACTCGGCCTCGCTTAGCTGTGCCGTCTCGTTCGTCGGCGGCCAGAACTCGACCTATTTCGACCCGGGCCGTGTGACGCCGACCGCGGCATTGCTTCCCGCGATCATAGCGTCGGCCGTGCGCACCGGGATGCCGGAGTCGTCCTTTTTCGACACATACTTTCATCTTTACCAGCTCGCGCCATTGCCGACCGGCCACGAGGACCCGCAGACCACCGCTGGGCGCGTCGCGGAGTACTTTCAGCACCGATTGTTCTATAACGCCTCGCAGTGCATTCAACAACGCGATCGATACGTGGTCTTCCTGAAGCGCCGAATGGCGGATGCGTTTACACTGATCGGCGACCGCTGGACAACGGCCTACGGTCTGGACGCGCGTCCGCCATTGCCGACGACGGAACAATACCTCGAACACATCCGGCACACGGCTGTCAATCTCAATTTCGTCAACGGCAATTCGGACAGCGGACTGAACATGCGGCATTTTGAGATCACGGCGGCCGGGGGATTCATGCTCTGCAATCACATGCCGGAAATTGACGAGCATTTCGAAGTCGGTCGGGAATGCGACACGTTTCGCACGGAGCAGGAGTTGCTTCAGAAACTTGAATTCTACCTGGATCGTCCACAGCGCCGCGCGGAAATCGCCCGCGCGGGCCAGCAACGGACGCTTGACCATCATCTGTACAGTCACCGACTGGATGCGATTCACAGACACCTGCGAACGGTGACGGTGTGCCGGCCGGTGACCGATCCCGCCCCCCAGCGGGCGATGGTGGCACAGTGACAGCAAAATGCACTCGTCTGCGGATCGACTGTGCTTTGCGACAAGTTGCAAATACCGCGATCCGCACTTGAAAAGGTCTGTTGAGTTGCGGGAGGCGGAATACCACAAACTGGCCGATTACGAGACGTGGTACTGGTGGTACCGGGCGGAGCGCCTGATTATTCGTGACACGATTGACGCGCTCGCGATGCCGGCGCCGGCGCGAGTGCTGGATGTGGGGTGTGGCACCGGCCGCAATCTTGTCGCAGTGTGCGACGGAAGCACGCTTCAGGGTTTTGCGCTGGACCGGGCTGACACCGCCGTTGCCATGTGGCCGGACCCGATTCGACAACGCGGCTGCTGTGGCGAGGCCAATGCGCTGCCCTACGCCGACGGGAGCTTCGACCTGGCTCTTTGCATTGATGTGCTTCAATGCGCCGGAGTGACACCCGAGCGTGCCGTTCGGGAAATAGCCCGCGTGTTGCGTCCTGACGGCAGTCTGGTGGTGCTGGCGCCGGCTTATCAATGGATGCTGTCAAGGCACGACGACGCCGTGCACGGCGTGCGCCGATTCACCGCCCGGCAATTAAAGCAGCTCGCCCGCGACGCGGGACTGCACGTTAATCGTGCGTGCTATCAGTTTCCGACTTTCTTTCCGGTGATCGCGGCGGTGCGGCTTTGGCGAAAGCGGGGTCGGAACAAGAGGGACACCGTTCCGACGTCCGACTTGTTCCATGTGCCGGCGCCGGTCAATGCGATGCTGTTTGCCATGTGGCGCATGGAACGATGGGCCGTGCGGCGATTTGGCGCGCCCTTCGGATCGACCGTATTGCTTCTCGCGAGGAAGGTGCGTTGATGAGTCTATCTTCTTCGTGGCAGTTTGTCGGAGGCGTCGGGGGTCCGCTGTACCGCATTTACGACGCGCTGCGTCTTCGAGTCAGCCGCCGGTTGTCGGACTATTTGATTCAGCAAACTATTGCCAAGTCACGCAACGGATCCGGAGTCCGACAGGTGCGGGCGCTGGAGGCCGGATCGGGCCCGGGTTCGTCGTCGTCGCTGCTCGCGGCGCGGGGCGATCGCGTGTATGCGGTGTGCCTGGACATAGATCATGGGGCATTGATCGAGGCCCGTCGCCGTGATGCGACGCTGCCGGTCGTCGTGGGAGACGTGCTGCACATGCCCTTCGCGGACGGTGTGTTCGGTCTTGTGTTTAATAGCAGTACGGTGGAACATCTGGACGAACCACGCAAGGCGGTGGTTGAGATGCGGCGCGTCTGCGCCGGCACAGGCCATGTCTTCATCGGCGTTCCGTATGCCTACGGGCCATTGGTGTTTCAACCCTGGATTCGTCGGTCCAGGCTGGGCGTGTGGCTGGGGCCGGTGTTTAGCCGCGGTCGGCTGGATGCCCTGCTGCAAGACGCTGGTCTTGTGCCGATTCATCATATTCGCTACTTCGCCCGCTTTTTCATCGGTGCCCTTGCGGCTGTGCGCGGCGAGGGCCTCGGATTGTCCGTTACGCGCGGAGCCGGCTCGTGACGATACCCGTGTTGGTGACGCTCGGCTTTCTGCCCGTTTATCTGTGGCTGCGCGCGCCGTATTGTCGCTTGCCACTCCATTGCGACACCGGCTTTTATGTTTCCAACCACACGATCAGCACGCGGCGGTTGCGATTCAGCAAGGGCTGGAATGCGAAGTTCGCGGGTTGCAGCAAGGCTGTGCCGGAGCTGTTTTACAGTCTCGTGTATTTGCTCGCGGAGGCGTCCGCGGGAATGCCACACGGCGCGCATCGGTATAAGACAGTGTCGCGGCTGAGTGCGTCCTTGTTCAACTACGTAACTGCCGTCGTAGTGGGGGCGCTCGCCTGGCAACTTGGCGGATCGCCAACGTATTATTGCGCCGGGCTTGTCGTCTATTGTCTGATTTCGAGTGAGCCGCAGTACGGCGTGTATTATGAATGCGGAGAATGGTTCGGACTGCTGGGGAATGTTGTATCGATGCTTTTGCTCTCCGTCGGAATGGCCGGCGGCGGCGTGGTGTGGATCGGCGCCGCGGCGTTTGTCTGGATGGCGGACGCGTTTTTCGTTAAATTGAGCTCGGGAGTCGGATTCGTCGTTCTGTTTGGCGGCATCATCGTCGCGCAACCGGGTGCCTGGATGGCGGTGGCGATTGGTTTCACCGCTGGGGCAGTTTTGTTTCATATCTGGATTCTCGCTAATGGCCGGAATCCATGGTCGCTGCTGAGGCCGCTGGCACGGCACGAAACCGCATACGGTCAGCGAGCTCAGTGGCGAATCGTGTCGAATCGATTGGCCGAAAAGGGCGTGTGTTTATGGCGAACGGTCCGGGCGCAGCCGATATTTCCGACGATGGCCGCGGCCGCGTGCGTGGTGGCGCCACCCCCGCCAATCGTATGGTGTTACGCGGCGGCCGTTTTGCTCGCCTATTTCGTTCAAGCGGCGGATTGTTGGTACTACCAAATACCGCTGCTTCCGGTTCTTGCGCTTCTGGCGACCGGAATGGTCGCGACTGGGTCTGATGGTCTGCTGGTGCTGGCGTGCGGTGGGGCCTTGTGGCTCGCCTACAACGGAACTCGCGGGCGTCAGTCCGATTCGCGTCAAATGGCGCGATGGGCGTGGGCGGGCCATCGACCCGAATCCGAGATGAGTCGCGGCTTCGAACTGGAGCGAGCCGCCGAGGTCTTGCGACCGATGGTTCGTGGTCGCTCTCTGCTGGTCTATGGACCGTTGAACCAGGCTTATGTCCTGTTGTCGGCGAGCTACGATACGGCGATCATCACGCCGGAATCCTATCTGGACGAAATGGCCCCCGGCTGGCAACGAGAGCTCAACGCGCAACTTCTCCAGACGCCGCCCCAATTCGTCCTTGACACCGGGCGATGTTTCGATGCCGCCGCGCTGCGCGGAAACATGGGACTGGACTACCGTCTTCAGCACGTTGTCGCGGATACTCGGTTTTTCGAGTTGGTGGGGATGAATGCGCCGGCGGCGGACGCGCTCGATATACGGTCGTACCGGCCGCAGTCGGAACACGCCCTGGCGAATGAATACCTGTTGGCGGGCGACGCGCTGACACGCGATGGCGCGGCGCGCGGCGCCGGAGATACGCCCGCCGGAATGGCCGACGTGGCGGCGGTTTCGCTCGGGCGGTTGCTCGACGCACTGGCGGACGCCGGCTATTCGCGGCTGGGCGTTTATGGCGCGGGACGGTATACGGCGCGGCACCTCGATGTTTATCGGCGGTCTCGTGCTCCGGTGGTCGTTGTTCTCGACGATCGCCCGGGCGATGACGCGACGTGCAGGTTTGATTGGCCGGTCCGGCGCCTGGAAACGACCGGGGCATACGATGTCGACGCGATTGTGTTGTCCACGGATCGGTTCGCGGGCGTCATGCGCGCACGCGTTCGCGCTGCGTTGGGAAGAGCATTCCCTGTGTTCGCCGCGGGGGATCGACCGCCGCACCCCACCATCATGCATCCGACTGGTCCGCGGCCGAGCGTCGCGACGGTGTGATGGCGTCACCGGCGCGCCGTAAACGCCCCATCAAACTCCCCATCAATTGATGGGTTCGCGAGGTTCGTCGCCCGCGACCTGTCAATTGGTCGGCGAATCCCGGTCGTCCCTCCTTGAATGGAAATGGACCGGCCCTAGAATGAGAGGTTCGCGGTCGGTGGCCGACCCGGGTTGCCAACGGTTTCGTCGCAAACGAACATCCCAAGCCGAGGAATCGTGGAACGCGGGACGCGAGCGATTTCACGACGGCATGGGATTCGTTGTGTCCGCGGACACGGCGACCGCGGCCAGTTGAACCAAAACGAACGGGGAAGGTTATCCGAATTGTCATCCATTGAACCCACCGCGGACAGTCTGGAATCGGGCGACGGCGACTCGTCGCCGGGCGGCCGGCCGCGGATCGCGCGGTATTTCGAGGCCATGATCCGCGCCGGCGGTTCGGACCTGCATTTCAAGGCCGACGCTCCGCCTCGGGTTCGCCATCGCGGCGGACTGAAGGTGCTGACGCACAAGGCGTTGTCCAATGAGAAGATCGAGCGCATGGTCTTCGAGATCATGAGCGACGTCCACAAGGAGTGGTTCGCGAAGAAGGGATCGTCCGATTTCTCGTATCAACTTGACGCCGACAATCGATTCCGCATCAACATCTTCCGGCAGCGCGGGGCCACGTCGATGGCGGCGAGGCACATCCCCAAGGAGATCAAGAACTACAACGAGCTGCACCTGCCGCCGCAAATGGAGACGATCGCCCAGAAACACCAGGGATTGATTCTGGTGGCGGGAATCACCGGAAGCGGGAAGAGCACGACCATCGCGGCCATGATCGACCAGATCAACCGCACGCGGACGGCGCACATCATCACGCTGGAAGATCCGATCGAGTTCATGTACGAGGACAAGAAGTCGTTCATCAACCAGCGGGAGATCGGGCAGGACGTAAACGATTTTCACGATGCGTTGAAATACCTGATGCGTGAAGACCCGGACGTGGTGCTGATCGGCGAGTTGCGCGACCCGGAGACGTTTGAGGCGGCGCTCCGGGCGGCGGAATCGGGCCACTTGGTATTCGGCACGGTGCATGCGTCCAACGCGGCCGGCACGATCACGCGCGTGCTGGAGTTGTTCCCGGAGCACAGCCGGGATCTGATTCGCACGTCGTTGGAGTTCAATCTGCAGGCGATCGTGTGCTTGAAGCTGTTGAAGGGCATTCGCCCGGATATCCCCCGCATACCGGCGGTTGAGGTTATGATCGCCAACGCCACGGTGCGGAAGCTGATCCGCGAGAAGCGGGAAAACGAGATTTTAGGTGTGATTCGAAACTCGTACCACGAAGGCATGCAGGATTTCACGGAATCGCTGCGCGTGCTGGTGGAGAAGGAGTTCATCGCGACGCAAACCGCGTACGAGGTTGCCCCTAATCCGGAAGAGCTTAAGATGCGGTTGAAGGGGATTTCCGTTTCGGCCGGGGGCATCATCGGTTGATGCGTCACGGCGACCGTCGCGGGGCGTTGTGGGCGCGAACCCGTTCCGCCGCTGCAAAAAGCGGTGAACGATCGAAGGGCGTGCGCGGCCTGGCGCCGCGAAGATGCATTCCATGCTGAATTTCATGCTTGCTGAACTCCCCGAACCGGGAAGCTACGTCAGCCTGGTAAAGGTCGGGGTGGTCCTCGCGATATTCGTCGGGTGGGCGTTCGGATGCCAATGGGTGGATCGCGACGCGGAATTGGTCAAAACCCGCCGCGAGCGGTGGAACATCATTGTCTATGGTGCGGGGATTCTGGGTCTGATCATCTTGATCCTACCGCCGTGGCGTGGTCCGGCCTTTTTTTTCGGACTGGCCATTTGGGTTCTGGCGGCGGGCGGCGGGCAACTGGTTTACGTGGTCCATCGAAACGGTCGCGTCCTCCCGGGTCATCGCGTCCTGACGGTGGGGCATTTGAAGCGTGTGATTGCGCGGGATCCAGCGGCCGGAGCGAGCAAACTGGAACGCGGCCAACGGATTCACCTGGCGAATCACGAGGGCAAGGTCGCGGCACGCCCGGTCGACCGCGACGAGGCGGCGCAATTCGACGCGGCGCAGGATTTTCTGTTTGACCTGTTGTGGCGGCGGGCGTCGGACGCCGAGATTCTGGTGGGTAAGGACCAGGCGCGGGTGATCTATCGCATCGACGGGGTGACGGCCGAACAGTCGGCGGCGTTGAGCGTCGCGGATGCGCCGGCGGTGTTGCAACAGTTGAAGAAACTTGCGGGACTGAATCCCGAGGAAATCCGCCGCCCGCAGGAAGGCGGCCTGTCGGCGTCGTTGCTGAGCGAGGTGGGGGCCAAGGGCAAGATCACGGTGGTGACATCGGGATCGACGACGGGGGAGCGCGTGCGGCTGACGGTTCATCAGCCGGCCAGCCGGAAGCGGTTGCACGAACTGGGGATGGCGACGTCCCGTCTTGAGCAGGTCCGCGAAGCGATCCGGGCGCACACCGGGTTGATGGTCGTCAGCGGCATCCGCGCGGGCGGGGTGACGACGACGTTGTACGGGGTATTGCGCGAGCACGACGCATTCATTCAGAACATCCATGCGCTCGAAAAGCGGGTCTTGCACGATCTCGACAACATCACGCAGGCGAAATTCGATCCCGGTGAGGATCAGGTCAGCTACGCCCGCCAATTGCAAAGCGTGTTGCGCCGCGAACCGGACATCGTGGGCGTGGGCGAGTGTGACGATCGGGAGACGGCCCAGATCGCGCTGCGCGCGGCCGGCGACAACCGCAAGATCTACCTCGGCATGGACGCCAAAAGCTCCATGGACGCGCTGGCCCGCCTGATCGCGCTGGCGGAGGATCCCAAGCTGGTGGCCAAGGGGTTGCTCGCGGTGGTGAACCAGCGCCTGGTGCGGGTGCTGTGCACGTCGTGCCGGCAAACGTTCAAGCCCAATGAAGCGCTGCTGCGGAAGGCCAACATTCCGCCGGACAAGGTGGAACATTTCTATCGCCCGCCGACCGAACCGGTTTTGGACCGCAAGGGCCGGGAGATCATCTGCCAGACCTGTCAGGGGAGCGGATACGTCGGCCGGGTCGGGATTTTTGAGGTATTTCTGGTGGACGATGCAATACGGCAACTGATCACGGCGGGTGCGGAGATCAAGCAGATCAAGTCGCAGGCGCGGAAAAACCGGATGTATAATCTGGAAGAAGAGGGGCTGTTGAAAGTGATCGACGGCACGACCAGTCTCGACGAGGTCATTCGCGTGTTGCGTGACGAGAAGAAATAGCGAGGGGCACGAACATGGACTGGCTTTCCTTGTTGTTGTTGGCCGCCATGGGGGCGATGGCCTACTTGCAGACGATCCACGGCATGGTCAGCGCGGTGATCAACTGCGTGCTGGTGCTGATCTGCGTGCCGACGGCGGTGGCGACGTTTGAATGGGTGGCCTACTCATGGTTGAGCGAGCCGCTGGGGGATTTGGCGCCGCCGGTGGCACTGATGGCCACGTTCCTCTTGCCGTTCATTGTCCTTCGCGTGGCGTTGGACGCGCTCATTACACGGTCCAATTTGCTGCCCGTGGTCCTGGACCGGTCGGTCGCGGCGGTCGCCGGTTTTTTGGGGGCGTATTTGTCGATCGGGCTGCTGGCCATGGCCATCCAGATGGTGCCGTTCGGTGGCTCGTTTCTGGGGACGGCGCGGTTCGATCGGGAGAAGGGCGAGGAGACCGATCTGTGGCTGGGGCCGGATCGGTTCGCGGCCGGTTTCGCGGGCATGATGACGCGAGGTGTCTTCAGCGGCGATCGCAGGTGGGAAGACATCCACCCGGACCTGATCACGGAGATTCGCTGGTCGACCGCGGTCGATCGCCATGTGCGTACGGTGGCCCCACCGGGCACGGTGCGGCTGGTTAAGGTGGAATTGCCGCGCTACATTTTCGACAAGACGCCGGCGTCGGGACGCGGAACCAACCTGGTGCCGGCGTCGTACAATCCGGTGAGCGCGCCGGTCGGTCGGCAGTGGTTCTTGATCCGCGTGGCCGTGGGCGAGGAGTCGCGCGACGCCGACGAACGCCATCGGTTCACCCGGCGGCAGGCGTGGCTGGCGGGCTACCCGAGGGACGGCGCGAGCCTGGCGCGATATCTACCCGTCGCGATCACGGACAGTGATGACACCACGCGGCATTGCCGAATCAACGACCGTGATCTGTACCGTCCCGGTGACAACGATGAAATCGACTTCGTGTTCGAGGTCGAAGATGAGTTTCGGCCGTTGTTTTTGTCGTACAAGAGCGGCGCGCGGGTGGACCTCGCCAAGGTTGATCTGAAGCCGGAACAGGCGCCGGCGGTGGCGTCCACGTCCCCGGTTGCGCCGGCGCCGCCGGCGCCGCCATCGACCCCCGCGCCGGCTGGATCGCCCCCGCCTGCGGACCGGGGTTCCGGGGATCGAGTGTCGGGGGCACGCGGTCTGGAGGGGCGGTTCAACGATACGCTGCCGCGCATGACCGATTTCCAGAGCCTCGATCTGGAACAGACGGGCGACGCGATTTCCAACGGGCACATCTGGGGCGACAGCGCCAAGCAGGGTGGATCGTCAAGCGGGACGACCGTCGCGCGCTTCGTGGTGCCCGCGGACAAACGCATGTTTCAATTGGAGGTTACGGTGTTGCGTGCGAGCAGCACGCTGGGTCACGCGCTCAGTTTCGCCGTCACCACGCTGCGGAACTATCAATTGCAGGACGCGGAAGGCCGCAGTTATTCCGTGGTGGGGCAAATCGCCACGGCCGACGTGGATGGGACCGAGGTGATCGAGGTCGAGTACTACCCGTCGACGGTGGAGATCGCCAACCGGGGCGGGATGCGCGCATTCCAGCGGATCAAGGACCGCCACCTCGACGGACCGAATTACCACCTGGTCTATGTGTTCCTGGTTGAACCGGGCAGCACCATCACCGAGTTCCGCACCGGACAGGGACGGCATCCCACCGACCTGCGGCATTTGAACCTGGTCGCCCCGCGTTAGGGCGCAGCCAGAGATAATCTGCACACTTTGAAATGGACATGATTTACAAGATTAACAAGATAAAAACCTGTACGACGGTCGGACAAGGCAGCCATGCAACATTGCAAATCAAGTAAATCCTGTGGTAACAGGTCTGCCAAGTGCAATGCCGGGACAATCCGAACACTTGTTGTGCCGATCTGCAGGGTGGGTATTCCCCGGCGTGCGCCCTCCGGGCGAGAATGAATGAGAAGATAGAATGGAGGGTGCGGTCACCAGGGACTGAAGTCCCTGGCTAATTTCGTGCGCCCTACGGGCGAAGAGATGGCGGGTAAATCCCGCACGACGATCGCATCCGCCCGGGCGATCCCATGTCCGTGGCATTGCCGATGGCTGAACAGTTACGAGACACTTTCTATATGAATCCGGTTTGGCGGTGCCATTCGATGGCCTTCAATAGTCCGGCGCTCAACGGTGTCTGCGGATCGTAGGACAGCAGTTGGCGCGCCCTGGCGATGTCGGCCACGTAGCGGGTGACTTCGCCGGCGCGGGATGGCTCGTAGACCGCCCGCGGCTGCTTGCCGAGGGCCATGCCGATCATGTTGACCATGTCTTCCAGCGTGTAGCCGCGGCCGGTGGCCAGATTGATCGTCTGGTTCTTGATTCGCCCGGCGGTCAGCGCGTCGATGCCCGCGACGATGCCGGATACGCAATCGTCGATGTAGGTGAAATCGAGCACTTTCTGTCGGCCGTAAACAACGATGGGTTGATCGTCGGCGATGCGGCGGATGAACAGGGGGATGACGCGCTCCATGCGTTCGAGGTCGTTGTCGTATCGGCCGTAGACGTTGCTGAAGCGGAAGACCAGATGGGGCAGGCCGTAGCATTGGGCGTAGGAATAGACCAGGGCTTCGCCCGCGATCTTGCTCGCCGAATAGGGGCTTTCGGCGACGACGAAATCGGCGGCGGCCTCGTCGGTGACGTGACGGTGGATGTCGCCGTAAACTTCGCGGGAACTGGCGAACACGAAGGGCACGCGCCGGCGGCGGCAAAAATCAAGGACGTTGAATGCCGTGGTGATGTTGTCCATGGCCCGCTGGGGATTCTGGACCAGTTCGAAGACCTTGGCGTTGGCGGCGCAGTGGAATACGGCGTCCAGTTGTTGGCCGGTGAATGCGTCCAGTGAATCGCGGGTCAGATCGGCCTGGGTCGTCGGGATGCGATCGGTCCAGGTGTTGGGTCGCAGATCGACGCCGACCACATCGTGGCCGCGCGATTGCATGGCGAGGGCAACGTTGGTGCCGATCAGACCGCTGGAACCGGTAATCAGAAGTCTCAAGTGTCCGTCCGTTGCGCTCTCGCGTGGTCGGTCATGCGAACGCCCGTTCGATGCGATCGCAGATCATGTGGTATGCCAGTTCGTGGCACTCCTGAACGCGGTCGCCGGCGTCGGAATCGACGCGCAGACACAGATCGCACAGTTCGGCCATCGCCCCGCCCTTGCGCGACGTAAACCCGACGACCGTCGCTCCGATTTCGCGGGCCGAGTTCAACGCGGCGATGACGTTCGGCGACCGGCCCGACACGCTCAGCGCCCAGACGACATCACGCGGAGTAACCAATCCCTGCACCTGTCGTCGGAACATCTCCTCGCCGCCCATGTCGTTCGCGATGGCGGTCAAGGTTGATGAATCCGTCGTAAGCGCCATCGCGGGCAATGCCCGCCGGTCGCGTTTGAACCGCCCCAGCAATTCGGCGGCGATGTGCTGGGCGTCGGCCGCGCTGCCCCCGTTGCCGAGCACGTAGACCCGTCCGCCGTCGTGAATGACGCCGATGATCCGCTCGGCGATCGCATTCAGCGTGTTGATTTCGCGGCGCAAGGCGCCGGCGACGCGAATGTGTTCATCGATCTGGTCGGCGAAATCGTCGGTCATGTCGATCGTCCGTAGCGGATGCGTTGCAGAATGGACGTGGTGCTGTAACCCTCGACCACCGGCACCAGCGACACACGCCCGCCGCGTTTCTCCACCAGCTCGCGTCCCACGACGCCCTTGCCCGCCCAGTCGGCGCCCTTGACCAGAACATCGGGCTGTACGCGATCGATCAGTTTCAGCGGATCGACCTCATCGAATAGCACGACATAATCCACGCATTCCAACGCTCCCAGCATCGTCGCCCGGAACTGCTCGTCGTTGATCGGCCGGTCGTCGCCCTTGCCCTGCTGGCGCACGCTACGGTCGGCATTCAACCCCACCACCAGCAAGCTGCCCTGTTCCCGCGCTTCGGCCAGATAAGTCACGTGACCGGGGTGCAGGATGTCGAACACGCCATTGGTGAACACCACGATTTCACCGCGATCGCGGCGCAGGTTCAGTTCGGCCGTCAAATCGTCGACACGCAGCAGCTTTCCGTTGCGGCGGCGGCCCGCCAGACGCAGGTCGGCCAATAGTTCGTCCGCCGAAATCGGCACGCATCCGAATTTTTCTACTTCCAAACCCCCGGCAATGTTCGCCAATCGCGTCGCATTTTCCAGATCGGCGCCGACGGCGATCGCGGCCGACAATGCCGCCAATACGGCGTCGCCCGCGCCGGTGTTGTCGTAGACCGCCCGCGGCCGGGTGGGCAAATGAACCGGATCGGCGTCCCGTCGAACGACCACCGCGCCGTCGCGGTCCAGCGTCACCACCAGACCATCAACCCCCCATTCGTCCAGACACGCCGGGCCGTGGTCCAGCACCGACTGCGGTGTATCGAATGCACGACCGGCGGCCGTGGACAGTTCGGTGCGATTGGGCGTCAGAATCGTTGCCCCGCGATAGGTTTCGAACGGCCGATGCGAGGCCGGATCGACCAGGATCGGTCTTCCCGCGGCACGGGCGGCCTCGACGATGGCGACCATCAGCGATCGATCGATGACGCCCTTCTGGTAATCTTCCAGGCAGACGACGTCGCAATCGGGGATGGCTTTGAGAACCGTCGCCGTCAGTTTCGCCGCGGCGGGTTTGGGCAGTGGCGCGGTATATTCCTCGTCCAGCCGCATCAACTGCTGCCGGTGACGATGCTGGGCCAATCCGACGAATCGCGTCTTGGTCGTCGTCTGACGGTCGTCGGCGACCACGCATCCTCCGCAATCGGCGCCTGCGGCCTCGATCAACGACACCAATTGTTGACCGGTCGCGTCGGGACCGATCGCGCCGATGCAGTGGACCTTCGCGCCCAGCGCGGCCAGACAGGCGGCCACGTTGCCCGTGCCTCCGACACGTTCCTGTCGCTCGATGGCCCGCAGCACGGGCACCGGCGCTTCGGGGCTGATCCGCTCGGCGTCGCCGAAAATATACCGATCCAGAATCAAGTCGCCGATCAGGAGCACCCTGGCCCGCGGAAACGATCGGACGATTTCGGAGAGCTCGGTAAACATGGTTGGGATCGGCGTCGCGGTTCTGACGGTCGGCGGGGCGCAACCGGTGCGACCGCCCGCCGTCTTCGGGGCAGGGATGATGATATCGGTCGGGTTTGCACGCTGTCAACGGCGGTTGGGGTGACGCCGGGGACACGCCGAATGCCCCGGAACGCCGTTGGATTCGTTGCCCGATGATGACAGCCGGCATACAATGGCATTCGGACGTACAAGCCGGGGCGCGCCGGAATAGGGCGATCGACGATGCAACGAGCTGGTGAAGACTCCATGACCGGCGATGCTTTGACGTACCACGGCATCGACTTCCCGCGGGGAACGATTGCCGAATTCTGCCGACGGAATCACCTCCGGCGGCTGGCGTTGTTTGGGTCCATCCTCCGGGAGGACTTCGGTCCGCATAGTGACATCGACGTCCTGGTGGAGTTTGAGCCGGGACGAACGCCGGGGCTGGCGTTTTTCGGCATGCAGGACGAACTTTCCGAAATCCTCGGCCGCCAGGTCGATCTTCACACGCCGGGGTTTCTCAGCAGGTACTTTCGCGACGACGTGTTGAGCGAGGCGGTGGACCAATATGTCGCGGCATGACGACCGTATCAGTCTGCGGCACATGTTGGAGCATTCCGCTGAAGCTGCGGAGATGATCCGCGGTCGCAGTCGCGACGAGCTGGACCGGGATCGGAAGTTGAATCTCGCACTGGTGCGGCTGATGGAGATCGTCGGTGAGGCAGCCGCACGCGTCTCGCAGGAGTTCCGACGATTCCACCCGAATATTCCCTGGTCACGGGTGGTCGGGTTGCGGAATCGATTGATTCATGGCTACGACGAGGTGGATTTCGACGTCCTGTGGCGAATCCTTCAGGAAGACATTCCGCAACTGATTCCAGCACTGCGGCGCGTTCTCGACGCAGGCGCGGGCGACGATTCGCGTTGACGTACGGAGGGTGGAGTGAATTCAATGGATCGAATCAGAACCGGCGGGGCGATCGTTGTTCGATCGCCCCGCCGGTTCGTTTCGAGTGGATTCGACGCCCGCGGGTGTTAGTTCGCGCCCGCCGTCGGCTTGCCCAAATCCAGCGCCATGATGTTCTTCTGATCGCGCAGGAACAATGTCTTGCCGACCAGCGTCGGGACCGTCCACGCCACCTTCTCCAGCAGCGGCACCTTGGAGTGGATCTTCAGATCCTCGGGCGTGGCCGTCGCCAGCCCCAAGTTGCCTTCCTCGTCCAGGATGATGAATTTGCCATCGGCGTACAGTGACGTGGCCTTGGCGAAATCGCGCTTCCGCCACGCAACATCGCCCGTCTTCATGTTGATCGCCGAATAAAAACAGGGCTGCATCGTGCCCGACGAGCCGTAAACGTAATCCCCGATGCGAATCGCCGTGGTGTGGTAGAACTGAATCTTGCGCGTCGACCAGACCTCCTCTAGTTTGGTCTTATCGCCGTCCTTAACCAGCCGGACGCCCTTCGAACCGGCCTCCGGCGACGAGAACAGCAGGATGTTGTCGTCCCCCAGCACCGGCAGGCAGATGTTCTGCTTCCACTGGTTACCGTGCTTGTAACTCCATTTCAATTCGCCGTTGGCCGGGTCGACCGCGATCAACTCGTCGGCCATGAAACACAGCAACTGCTCTTCACCGTTGACGGTGATCAGCTTCGGCGTGGAATAGCTGTTGCCGAAATCCTGCTTCTCCCACAGGGTCGAACCGCTGTCCTTATCGAACGCCACCAGACCATGACCCGGACCGCCGACCATGGTGATGACCGTGCCCTTGTAGGGAAACACGCAGGACGAGTACCCGTGGTTCAGGATCGTCGCCCCTTCGAATTCGCTCCACAGATCGTGCGACCAGATCACCTTGCCGTCGTTCGGATCGAGGCAGTGCATTTTGCCGGCCACCCCGATGGTGTACAGCTTGCCCTCGTACAACAGCGGCGTGCTTCGCGGACCCTTGCCGAACTGCGCGACATGCTCTTTCGACACCGGCGACTCGTACTTCATTTCCCAGACGGTTTCGCCATTGTCGGCCCGCAACGCGACGACTGCTTCCTTGCCGTCGATCTCTTTTCCGTCCTCGCCCTCGACCTTCTTGCCTTCTTCGCGATACATGGTGTACAAGCGCTTGCCGTCGCTGATCACGCCGGAATAGCCCTCGCCCAGCGCCCGCTTCCAGATCGCCTTCGGACCCTCCGCCGGCCACTCGTCCGCCAGCCCGCTGGTGTCCACGGTCCAGTCCTGCTTCGGACCGCCCCATCGCGTCCAGTCGGCCGCGATCGCCGGCGAACTCCCGACGATCATGACCAATGTCGGTCCGACAGCCATTACCGCCACACATCCGCGCAGGGTTCGAAAACGACATCGGATCGATTGCATGTTCACGCGCTCCTTGGTTTTCCGAAAATGACGCCGCCGCCCGAAAACACCATTCTACTATTATCGCGTGCGGGGGCAATCACGGCGCGTATGAAATTGTCGGAGGGCAGGTGGCGCCGACGCCGTGGGCCGGCGACAGACCCTCGGACGCCCGGCATGGTCTGAACTCCATGCCCCGGACGCCGCCGGCCCGCGCGATCCTGGATGGTCGATTAGTGCACCGGCCAATTCGGCGCCGGATCGTCTGCCTTCACCCGTTTGGCCTCGCAGCCCCGGCACAGGCAGGTCGCGAACGGAACCCGCGGCAGGTCGATCATTTCGGCGGTCTTCGCGTTCAGCGCGGTGACGCCCGGTTCCGCGGCCTGCAGTTGCATCGCGGCGCTTTCCCGCGCCAGCTCCATATCGCCGCCGACCGATTCGACCAGCGTCACCGCGGCGTTCTGGAAGCCGATCGGGAACGTCCCCGCGTCCAGCGGCGATTGCCGGAATGCCTGATCCAGCATCAACTGCCGCAGGCTGGCCGAAACGTCCATCAACGCCGACGTGTCGGCCGTATGCACTAGTCCCAGCAGGTGGCCCACCTCGTGGCTGGTCACGTTGGCCAGCGCCTGCGCGTATTCTTCAAACGACGGTTGCAGGACGTTGAACACCGCGAACGTATCCGTAAACACGATCGCGTCCTGCGCGACGAGTTCGTTGTACTCGTCAATGTTCTCGGCCACCCCCAGCAGGGCCTTGTCGTAGGCGCCGAAATGAACCGTCGAATAGGCGATACCCCGCGGAATGTCGTCGACGGTGGTGTGGAACACCACGTCCAATCCCGTGTAATCGATCAGTACGTGTTCCGTGATCGCGTCGATCAGCGCGTCCGACATCCCCGTCAGCGTCGGCGAAATCACGGCTCCATCGAACCGCGGCATGTCCACCGGCTTGCGGCCGCCGAATCCAATGCCGGACGCGCCGTCGAAATTCAGCAGTACATGCTGCCGTTGCGGAGGCGGTGCCTGCCCGTCACCGGCGGAAATCGCAACCGCCAGCGTGTACCCGCCCGATGACGAAACATTGGGGCTTGACGCAACGGCCACGTAGATGGAATCCGTGGCGTGCCGCAGCACGAAATCGATCCGTGCGTCGCGCACGCCCGCGAAGTAATTGCGATCGTCGTTCAGAAACAGCAGATTGCGATCGGCGTCGAACACGCCCGCGGCCGGATCCAGATACCCTTCGCCGGTGACCTCGACCTGCACTCGGTCGCCCGCGGACGCCCCAGCCAATACATAGACGTCAATATCCGTGGTCGATTCGATCTCACCGCGGAGCGCCGTCGAGCCCGAATCCGATTCGACCAGCGATTTGGCCGCCGCGAACGAGTCGTTCCCCTCGTCGGCGACCAGTGCCGCAGGACCCGTCAGTCGCAACGACGCCAACAGACC
>JABFSN010000132.1 GCA_013140575.1 Phycisphaerales bacterium
CTTGGCCGACGAACTCATCGCGTCCCTGGTCGAAATGCGGTCCAGCGAACCTCTACTCCGATCGTTCATTCATACAACCAAACTCAAACTGTAGACCGTTCTATTATGAAGGCGAAGATCAATAAGAACGTGCCTAAGACGGGTGTTTTCTTTCCGAGCCGCGACCGTCAGGGAGCGGTCGGCATAGTTAAATCACGGTTCGAAGGCGTGCTCGTTCGGCCGGAATTGGCTTCTCAAACACGTTTTAAGAAACACGACCTCCTGTAATCCGCTGGCGACGTCTTACCGTGGGTTCGGCCGCTCCGATGACGGATCGACACGTCTGGCATCGGGCTCGATCAATCGTCGAATACGGTCGGCTTCGGCCCAAACACCAAGCGTATCGCCGGTTCCCGTGAAACCGACGTTCAGAATGCGTGTATATTGAATTGCGTCTTCTCGCCCCGCGACCCCGGCGATCAGCCCCGGGTAGTACGCAGTGGGAAAGAACCCGAGTCGTTCCAGGAGCATGTGGAGATCCAGCGCTCGCGAGCACGCATCGACTACGACCACCAAACGCTCTCCGGCCGCGCGCCGCTCCAGCACGCCCGAGAGTTCCGTCAACAACGCGTCGCGCGCTGCTTCGGATTCCGCGGAAACCGCGAACAGCCGTACCCGGTGATCCACGTGATCCCACGTCAGAAGCGCGCAGGCGCTTTCATCGCCGTCCGTCCCCCCTCTCGCGACCAGCGTCTCAAACCTTCGCACCCCGGTCGTGCCACACCCGCACAGCCGATTAAACGCGACGACGCCGGATCCATGACGCGATTCACCCTGAAAAAATGCGTCAATGTGCGACGAATCCGCTGCGCGCATCTCGACCCTTCCACCCTCCCGGCGCGGCAGCGCCGCGCCCGATCTCACGCTCCTTTCGCCCGGCTCGACTGCACAGGACGCCGAAAGCACCACCCTTCTCAACTTCTCGCCCCGCGGTGTTAGGCAATCGCCGCGCGTTACCCCGTTCATCGCTCGTGCCGATACCCGCGCGGTCAACAACATGCCCTCGTCGCCTGCCGGCGTACGGTGCGCGAACGGTGCCAGTCCGATCGGCATGAACCCGCACTCGCGGACGATTCGCCATCCACCGCTCTCGGCCGTCCGCGTCTCCGCGATGATGAATTCGCTTTCATCCGCCAATTCCCCGGTCAGCGCCGCAAATAACCGCGCACCCACGCCCAACTTGCGAAATCCTTCGTGAACCACCAGACCGAAGCACTCCGAAACGCGGTCGCACGGCGAGCCGATGTTGCGCACGGCGCCGGTCGCACCCGCCACGCGTCCGTCGCATTTCGCCGCCAGCAGAAAGATCGCCGTGCCGGAGATTGATTGCCGCACCCAGTCCGGGTCCAAGAGCTGGGGAAAAGGATAGTTCCGTTCGGCCCCGTCATCACCGCCGCGGGCGTACGCCTGCGCATAAAGACCGCAGATCGCCTCCGCGTCGCCGCACTCGGCCCGAGTGATGGTCGCCCCGCGCGACGAGTGTTTGCGAATCACCAAGGACATGGTCCTCTTGATCGAATCCGCGGGTTTGCCCCGCCGGCGCGCCGCGCCCGTCCCGGTGCCCGCGACCATCGGACGGTACAGTGCCGCGCCGTCTCGCCTAGACGGCGGCGGCAGTTCCATTCCGTGATTTACGACCCGAAACCGACGCACAATTCCCCAGGTGCGAATCCTCGATGCGTGTTTCCTCGAATCCGGAATGGTCCAGCAGGCGCTTGACGTCTTCGGACCACAACCTCTTGCTGCGCCGCGGGCTCACCGGGTCCAGATCCCGATTCGCCTGCATCACCCGCTCCCAGTCGGCCTGTAGCGTGTCGTATTTGCCCTTCTCCCGCAGATGCCGTTCCCCAGCCTCCAACAATGGCTGTAGTTTGAAGCTCGATTTGGGTTCGGTGACGATCATCCGCCCCCCCGACCGCAGAAGTCGCATCGCCCCGAACAGCGCCTCACGCGGTTCCTGCATGTCGTACAACGAAAGCAGTATGTTCACTCCGTCGAAGATCTCGTCGTCAAGATCCCAAAGGCACTCGGCCTGGCGCTGAAGAATCTCCATCCGCGGCGGTCCGTTCGCAGGGACTTTCTTTCGCAAATGCTCCAGCATGCTCCAGCTCGCGTCGACCGCGGTGACGTTCCATCCGGCCTGCATGAGACGGATCGCGACGTTGCCCGTGCCCGCGCCGAGGTCCAGAATCCGCCCCCGGCTTGGGAGTGCTCCGTCGGTCAAATATGCGACGTGACGGTCGACGACTTCGCGGTAGAACGGAAGCTCGGGCAGCACCCGATCGTAACTTCGGGCGTAGTCGTGCCACGCCTTCTCCTGTTCCCACCCCGTGATCTTGGGCGGCTTGACAAAGCAGCAGGTGTAATGCCCGTCCGTCCGTTCCACCT
This sequence comes from Phycisphaerales bacterium, assembly GCA_013140575.1. Classification (GTDB taxonomy): domain Bacteria; phylum Planctomycetota; class Phycisphaerae; order UBA1845; family UBA1845; genus JABFSN01. Next base: position 2,428 of record JABFSN010000132.1, read on the forward strand.
TCGACGTCACCTCAAGGTACAGAACGCGCAATTGCATTTCGCCGGTCAGCAGCGTCGACCGGACGATGACCGGCAGATAGGCACGCCCGCAATATTCCGGTCGGGCGTGGGATTCGATCACGATCGGCACTTTCGCCAATGGCATGCGCGGTTTCTTGATGGAATAAACGCTGAAAGGGACCGAAATGGGCACCAACGTTCTCAGCAGGTGGTCCTGTTCCTGCACAAAAGGATCGAATTGGGACTGCGGCATCATTTTCTGCAACTGGGTGAAGAGTCGTTCCATCGATTCGCCGCGAAGCGGGAAGCCGAACAACCGCTCCGCCTCCGAACTGCCTTCCAGTAGTTTGTGATTCCCCGTCGGCGTGAGATCGATTCGAACCACCACCGACGGGACCGGCGACTCGGTCAGCGTCGGAATTCTGCGGCATTCCGCGTCCATCAACTCTCCGATTCGCTTCACCGACTGATTCCGCACGGAGTGGTCCGGTACTTCGCCCGCCGGAATCTCCGCGAAGCGGGTGTGATGAATACTGAACGGCAGCGCGACGCCCGCTCCCGTGGGTGATTTGTCGCGGACGACCACAATGGGCTGCTCGAGCGCCATGCGGTAGCCCACTTCCAGCATCACGTTGGCGTTCCAATCCGGATCCGGAGATCCCAGGTAGGCGACCACCATCTCCGCCGTCTTCAACGAATTCATGATGTCCTCGTTGATCGACTTCCCCGACATCCGGTCGGCCCGGTGCGGCTTGCGGAACCCCGCCGCCTGGCATGCCGGAACGATAAACTGTTCGAACACGTAGTCCGACCGCTTTCGTGTGGGCGTTCCCTCGTCTCCCACCGGCAGGATCACGAAGCAGTTCGCGTCGGTGACGCTTCGGCTGCCGCGCGCCGCCGATTCAATACGCTCCGCCTGCTCGCGCGTCAGCTTCAACTCTGAAATCAAATGGTCGAGGTTCCGTTGCTCCATGGCGTTGACGTGCCCGTCCTGCACGACGACGTTGAATGTCTCCAGGTACTGCTGGGCTCTCGCTACATGGACGCCGCACGAATCGCACGTGGCCCGATCGTTTTCGTATTCCGAATGACACGCCGGACACTTGTTCTGCGGTCCCTTCGCGCCCGAAAAATCCGTGTCAAACATCCGCCGATGGGCGATGAATTGGGCGCCGTGTTCCTTGTCCTTGACCGTCTCCAGACATCCGAACCGGCTCTGTTGCTCCGGCAACAACTGATCGAAAATGGACGGGCTCACCAGCAGATGGTCCGGTTCCGCCGCCTCCTGAAGACGACGCGCTCGAACAATCGGCTCCGCTTGCCGCGTCCCGCCCGCCGTCTGAATGTGACCGCATGTCGCCCCCATGCGGAATCGCCTCACCTCCACGCGATTCGCCGCCGCCTGGTTGGATTCACGGACTGCCGCGAAAAACCCCTCCGCGAAGTGGTACACCTGCACCGCCTCCGAAAAGCACAGCAGGTCGCCATCGCCTTCCTGCTGCAGCGTGACTTCCCTCGCGTCAACTCCGGCCTCACGGCAACCGCGCTCAAAAAATTTGTCCATCTGCCGGCGGAGCTGATCCGATGCTCGCCCGGGGTTCACGCGATCGATCTGTTCGCGCAATTTGGAATACCCGACCATATCCACGAACGCCACGAACCGGATCCCCTCAAGTTCCGCGGGCACCACGTCACTCCTTCCTCGGCACTACACCGCCACGGTCCCGACTGGCCCACCAGGACCAAACGAGACCACCATCGAATTTCCCCCGGCCGACGTCGCACGCCGCCTCGTCGGCCCTCGGCGCGAACGATTCACGTCATTCGCAGCCGTACCTTTCTGCCCCGGCACTTCGAAAACCGGCATGTCCTGCGCGCAAGATGCCATCCGTCCTACCGTTAATCAATCAGCGCACAGTTCATGCTAGCCGATCAAGCGGCCTCGCAACAACACTCAGGATGGAATCTTCACCGGGAATCTGACTGGATTCGACTGCGAACTCATTCTGGAATTCTCGCAATCCCCAAGCAGTCTAACTCGCAACTTGGCCGTTCTCGCGACGAACGCCTAGTCGGCTGACTATCCGACATGGCTACCGACGCGATACGGCTGGACCTCTCCTAAACCCATGTGGGGATTCGATTTAGAACGTGTCTAAGAAGGGAGTTTTCTTTCCGAGCCGCGACCGTGAGGGAGCGTTCGGCATAGTGAAATCACAGTCCGAAGGCGTGCTCGTTCGGCCGGAATTGGCTTCTCAAACACGTTCTTAGACTCCGATACTCGCGTCCGTAATCTTGGGCTGGTTGGATATACTGGGTTGTTATGAATCCTCCGTCTGTAACCACCTCATCGGATCGTCGAGCGCCACAACCGGAGTCGGTGGGCACGCTGCTGGACCACCTCAGTCAAGCCGCGTGAGGGCAAGAAAAAACGGCAAAAGTCGAGGTTAGACTCTGTCTCAAAACGGTGCTTTCGCGTGCAGGGCGATGGGGTGAGAATGCGGGGGTGGTTCATTTCAGGCCGAGGAGGGCGTACGCATGGCCCGTGTCCCAGGCGAACACCTCGCGGGCCCAGGATCCGGCGACGATGCTGTGCCCGTCCGGGCTGAACGCAACGCACATTACGGTTCCGGTGGGCCCGCGCAGAGCGAGCATCTCCCGGCCTGTCCGGGGGTCGAATACGCGCACCGAGCGATCCCGGCCGCCCGCGGCCAGGCGCGTGCCGTCCGGGCTGAACGCGACGCACCACACGTCGCCGAGATGCGGTGAAGCGCTCCACCTGACCCGTCCGGTGGCCACGTCCCAGAGCTTTACGGTGCCGTCGTCGGACCCCGTGGCCAGGTTTCGGCCATCGGGACTGAAAGCTGCGCTCGTGACCGAACCGCCGTGCGCCCGCTCCATCGGAGTGCGTTCGCCGGTGCGCGTATTGCAGATGATGAGTTCGCCGGTCTCCAATCCCAATGCCAGGCGTGCGGCATCGTGGCTTAGGGCCAGGGACCGTACTCTCTCACCCGGGCCGACGAAGCGGCGCGACTCGCGTCCTTCGGCCCAATCCCATAGCACGATGGTTTCCGCGTCTGCCGACGCGAGAATGCGACCGGACGGATTGCCCGCAAGGCGCGGAACGGACCGGTGCGTGCCGATGACGCGGGGTTCTTGTTCGGTCTCGAAGTTCCAGATTTGGATGCTTCCGTCCGCGGCGCTGAAGGTTGCCTGCGCGCCGCCCGGGCCGGGCAGTATGCCGCCGAAAGCGGGTGCGGGGGACAGGCGACGTTCATGTATCCACCGCCCGCTGGCGAAATCGGCGACGCACGCCGTTATACCGCATCGAATGAGAAGCCGCGCGCCATCCGGAGTGAAGGCGATGGAAGCCAAAATGTCCGGAAGCTCACGAAAAGCACGAACGGCCGGCGATTTCTCGAGGTCCCAGAGCTTGACCACTCCTTCGCGCGCCCCGCTTACTACGAAATGCCCGTCGCTGCTAAAGGCGGTGCATACCACGCCGGTGGCGTGGCCGAGCAGCGTGGCCCGAACCTCGCCCTCCGCGACAGTCCAGATCCGCACCGTCTTGTCTTCGGACGGCACGGCCAGGAGCTTGCCGTCAGGGCTGAAGGAAATAGCGCCGTTGCGCTGGCCGCCGTCGTGCATCTCGCGAATCATGCGGAGCGACGGTGCGTGACGATCCGTGGTGGTTTCCGGCGGTGCTGAATGTTCGCCCAAGTCCCAGATCTTGATCTCGCCGTCTTCGCCGCCGGCCGTGGCGAGAAGCCCTCCATCCCGGCTGAAGGCCACTCCGTAAACTTGCCCGGCGTGCGCTTTGGTTTGCGCCAATACTCCTTCGCCGGCGCCGTCCCATAGGATAATCGTCCCGTCATTCAATCCAGCCGCCAGTCGCTTGCCGCCGGCATCAAAGCTCAAGATGTTAACCCAACGATCGCCTGAGAGGGCCAGCTCCTGGAGCAACAGGTCGGCGACAGTGTCCCACAAGCGGATCCCCTGTCCCGTGGAAATCGCCAGGATTCGCCCATCAGGCGAGAATTCCATGGCCCTCTGTCCGTGGCCCAGCGCCGCGACCGGGCGATGATCTGTTTCGCGCCGATCGACCAGATCGAAGTGCGAAACGGCGCCATCGCGATTAAGAAAAAGCACCTGGTTCCCGCCGGCGTTGAATTCGAACGGTACCCAACGCGCCGAACTGGAGAATTCGGCGATCGCACTGGGTGACGCCCGTGGCCACACTCGGAGTGCGCTGCCCCGCTCCTCCATCCAAAATGAGGCGCCGACGTATAGCCGGCCCGGGCTTACGCGAACACGTCCGGTGATCATCCCTTGCGGCCCGGACCATGTCGCCACGCTCTGATCGGCTTGTCGAATCAGGTAGTGCCATTCCCAGTTGCGCAACTCGGCCGGGACGGTTTGAAGACGCGACAATGCTGCGCCGCCGTCGCCGGCTGCAATGGCCGCGTCCGCCGCGGCGATGTTGGCCACGTAGGACTCATAATCCGCCATGTCGCGCTGGTGCGCCACTTCCACCAGCAACCGCCCCTGACGCGCGTACAGGATCGACAGAGCGATCGTCGCACCGAAGACGACGAGCACGAATGCGGCCGCGACGGCCGCGCGACGGCGATAACGATGCAACGTTTTCTTGAGCAGGTACCAGGTGCTGTCACGTTTGGCCTCGATCGGCTCTCCTGCGAGATAGCGGCGCAGATCGGCCGCGAGTTCGCCGCCGATCTGATATCGCCGTTCTTGCTCCTTGTTCAGGCACTTGAGCACGATGGTTTCCAATTCGTCGTCGATTTCGTGCCGAAGGGAGCGCGGCGCCGTGGGCGAGGCGTGCAGAATCGACTCAAACACCTGCTTCATGGGGCCGACCACGGGATAGGGAAACTTGCCGGTAAGCATCTGATAGAGCAGCACGCCCAGAGAATACACGTCGGTGCGAAGGTCAATGCGCGTCGGGCTTCCTTCGGCCTGCTCCGGCGCGGACCAAGGGACAGACCCGAGGAACTGGCCGGTCATGGTCAATGCGGATTTCGGAATGCGGAGCATGGAATCCGAACCGGTCGCTGCGGTCGCGCTGTCGAGCGCGGCGCCGGTGAGTTTCGCCAGGCCGAAGTCGAGCACGAACGGCCGACCGGTTGCGTCCACCCGCACATTGGCCGGCTTGAGGTCGCGGTGGATGATCCCGCGAACGTGCGCGGCATTCACCGCATCGCAGATGGCGATGAACAGATCGAGCGTCTCGCGGATGGAGCGGGGCTGGCTGGCCATGTAGACGTCCAGCGGTTGACCCGCGATATAGTCCATGACCAGAAAGACGCGCCCGTCGTGGCTGCCGCCATCGTGGATGGCAACGATGTTGGGATGCTGCACCGTCGCCAGCACGCGCATCTCGCGCTCGAACCGGGCCCGCTCCAGCGATCCGCCGAAGGCGTGGTCGTGCAGCAGCTTGAGTGCGACGCGCCGCGAGGTGCTTTTCTGCACCGCGCGGTACACCACGCCTTGCGCGCCGCGGTGAATCTCGCGCTCCAGCTCGTATCCCGGGAAGTGATCGGCGGCGAAAATGGGCGCGCCGCCCTGTTCGAACGCGATCCTGGCCTCGGCCGCCTGACGGTCGGCTTGGTCGGATTGCAGCCGGGCCTGCTCGATCCATGCCCGGTGCACAGGTTTTCCAGACTTCTGCGACGGCATACACTCATTGCGTCCGGGATCCCCAACCGCTCACGTCCGCGATTCAAAAATCTGCGAGGCGTCGCCCAGTATCTCGCGCAGCCGCCCGTGAGCGCGCATCCGCAACATGTAGACGGCCCCCGTCGAGCGCCCCATCGCGGCGGCCACTTCCTCGACCCGCCGACCTTCCAGATCGTAAAGCTCCACCGTCCGGGCGTAGTCCGGCGGAAGAATGCGGAGTGCGTCGCGCAGGCGCTGGCCGGCCTCGGCCCCCCGTGCGGCCTGGCTGGGCGTGCCTGTGCCCCCGGTCAGCGTATCGAGAAGAGCCAGGCTGCTGTCGCCGCCGTAGGCATCGAGTTGCATACGGGGCGACGGATTCTTCCGAGTCTCCAGGCCGCGAATCGCATCGTACAGGTTGTTCTGTGCCATCCTCCGCAGCCAATGGGGAAACGCTTCCGCACGCTCCGCGTCAAAGCGCCCGATCTGCGTAAAGGCCTCCAGGTACGTGACTTGCATCACGTCGGCGGCGTCCAGCAGGCCGCGCCATGCGGGCCCAATGCTCAGGCCGGCCTCAATGTCGGGGCCAAAGGCCTCCAGCAACGCCCCCAGGGCGTCTTTGTCACCCGCGACAGCGAGCGTCACCCACTCGCGCTGCTCAGCGTTCACCGGCGGTCTCCACGCTGTTGCTCCTTGGCCGCAAGGATAATGCGAATCAAAAAAAATACCCACACCCGCGTGAGTAAGACCCTTCGCCTGACGCAGTGTCAGTAGGGGGCCGCTTATCACGCAGATATCGGCACGCGGTGGCGGTGCGTGGAACGGGCTGGCGACGCGATCGAGCCGGCTCCGGGTGGGGAATACGATGTACAAACAGGCAGGACAGCGGCGGAACTTCATCGCGCGGACGGGGTGTTGGAGCTGGGCATTGCTGCTCGTGCTCCCTGCGTCGGCGCCGGCGGACGTGCGTGAGCCGGGAAGAATTCGTCTCGCCCGGGAATCGCTGCTGCCCGCGCTGCCCGGCCAGCCCTACTCCGGCGTCGTGGAATTCACGTCGCCGGACGATGGCGTGGTTGAACGCGTTGAGATCGGCGGAGTTGGCTGGGAAGTCCGTACCGTTGGTTCGTTCACCGCGATCGACGCGAAACGCGGCGAGACGATTCGCATACCGTTTCAAGCCGACGTCAAGGACGGCGTCGGCAAGTTGGAAGTCCGCGTCACGGTAAACGGAGAGCGGGTCGAAAAGAAGTTCGACCTGAGCCCGGAGCGGATCGCGGCCATCGGAAAAGACCGGCCCGCTTCGCGAGTGAACAACGGCGGCGCGGCGCCGCCCGGCAATGGCGGCGGCGGTCCCACTGCGGCCGGCTGCGACGATTATTTGATGCGCGTTCACGGGCGTATTGAATACGTGCGGCCCGACGGACAGGCGATCGGCGCGGATGGAATTCGCTATCAGATCATCGACGACGACACGGTTGATTCCGAGATCATCTACGAGGCGCATACGGACGAGCAGGGCAATTTCGACATCACGACCTGCTGGGACGATTGCGATATCAGCGGCTGCGACGATCCGGACATCTACCTGCGCTTCTTCTGCGATACGGGCGTGCTGTATGTGCGCAACGACGACGCCGGCGAAGATATTTATTCCTGGAGCACGATCGACTCGCTGATTTTCAACGACTCCCCCGGCGGCGACGTCGACTTCGGCGTGCAGCGCCCGGGGGACGCGAACGATTTTCCGGTCCTGCACATCCACAACAGCATAGTGCGGACGCACCGCTATGTGACTGAAACCAGCGGCTACGTCTCGGCGCAAGCGGGAGTCGTGTGGCAGGACGGAAATGGCGCTTTCTACAGTGCTTCGGACGATGAAATCTACATCGGCCCCGACGAACAATGGAACGAAGGCACGCAGGCCCACGAGTGGGGCCATCATCTGCTGTACGAATGGACTTCACCAGTCCCCCCGAGCTACTGCAATGGCTTTTGCGACGCGACTCCTTCCGTTTGCGGCGGCGATATGTGCGGCGGCGGCGGCGGACACTGTATCTGGTGCAATGAAACCGACACGGACGCATGGAACGAGGGATTTCCGAACTGGCTCGGCTCGGTTGTGATGCGCATCTGGCAGGGACGGTACAACGGGCCGCTACCGACTGCGATCGGTGACACTCGCTATACGCTTGAGCTTCTTCAGAACTGCTGTGACAACACGGCGCACAACGCACTCACCACCGAGGGCTTCGTCGCCGCGCTGCTGCGCGACATGGAGGATCCGCCGCAGGACGCCGGGCAGACCGCCTGTCCGCAGGACGCGCTGGCCCTCAACGGCGACGAGATTCTGGCTGTCGTGCGGCAGGCTCGGCCGATTCGCGTCACGGAATTCATCACCGCGTTTCGGATTCAGTTTCCCCAATTCGACCACGACTTTCGCAGCACCGCGCAGTCCATCTCCGCGGCCTATGTCGTGGGCTGGACATCGGCGCCGCTTCAGGTTCTCGGCACCAGCGGCTGCGGCGCCTATCGCAACGGCGAAACGATCACGCTGTCGGTTCAGACCAATGCCTCGCGTTTTTCAACCTGCATGCAATGGCGGCGCGACGGCACGAATCTCATGGACGGCGGCCGCGTGAGCGGTGCGACGACGGATGCGTTGACCATCACGGATGCGGGGGAAAGTGACGCCGGGCAGTACACGCTGCGGATCACGTCTTGCGACGGCGCCATGCCGAATCAATGCGCCGGAACCCAGACGACGACTTCCGCGCCGATTTCCGTTCGCGTCATCGACGCCAACCCGCCGGCCTACCGCGTCACCGGCTGGGGCCGCAACACCTACGGCGGCCTGGGCCGCGGGACGTTCATTCCCGACTTTGACGTGAACCCGGGCTACGTGATCAACCTGAACAACGTGGTCGCCGTGACGGGGGGTCAGTGGAACTCGCACGCGTTGCTCGCGGACGGCACCGTGTGGGGCTGGGGCTACCAGTACCTGGGTGACGGCACGAATCAAACCAGGGCCACGCCGGTGCAGGCCAACGGCCTGACCGACATCGTCGCCGTTTCCAGCGGCGGTGGCTTCGGAACCAGCATGGCGCTCGACGCGAGCGGGCACGTGTGGACGTGGGGCGATGGAGGCACCGGCCAACTCGGAATCGCAGACCTCTATCTCGCGCTCAACCCGGTACAACTGAACCTGGAATGCGTGGTGGATATTTCGATGGGTTACTACAGCGCCGCGGCCGTCACCGGCGATGGTTCGCTATGGGTTTGGGGACTCGATTACTACGGCCAATTCGGGCTGGGCACGGGCACAATCATTCATCGGACGCCGCAGCGCGTGACCGACCTGAGCAACGTCGTCGAAGTCGAGGTCGGAGCTTACCACAATCTGGTGCGCCTCGCCGACGGCACGGTCTGGGCAGCGGGGTGGAACGCAAATGGGCAGCTTGGCGATGGAACCGTGGTGGATCACAACCGCTTCGTGCAAACCATTGGGCTTTCGAACGTAACGCAGATTTCGGCCGGCTGGCAGCACAACCTGGCGGTACGGTCCGACGGAACCCCGTGGGCATGGGGCCATATCTCGGGAATCGGGACCGGGTCGAACAATTTGGACAACCCCACGCCGGCCCCGGTGCTCAACCTTCCGACGGTGCGCTCACTCGACGCCGGGAACCAACTCAGCGCGTTCGTCGACGAAAACGGCACGATCTGGACCTGCGGCTTCAGCTTCCATGGTGCGCTTGGCCGCCCGCCCACGCCCTTGTCCCCAGCAAACCTCCCTGCCCCGGTGGACACGCGCGTCGGTGCGGCCGTGCAGGTCAGCGCCGGCGGCGAATTCATGATGGCGATCGCGCCGGGAGCGCGCATCATCGCACCGGTAACGGATCAAATCGCGGCCGGCTGCGCGACGGCGCAACTTACGGTCGGCGCGGTCGGCGAGCCGCCGCTCAGCTATCAATGGCTGAGAGAAATCGGCGGAACGTTTGTTCCGTTGAACGATAACGAGACCTACTCGGGCACGATGTCGCCGACGCTCACGATCACGGAAACGGACGCGCTTGATACCGGCGTCTACCGGGTCGCCGTCGCCAATGCGACGAACGTCGTATTCAACGATCCGATTGCGCTGGTGACGCCGCCGCTGCTGAACCCGTTCAGCACGCAGCAAAACGCGACCGAATGGTGGAACAACGAGCGCGGCAACTGGGCGGTGATCGACGGGGCATACTCCGCCGCCGCGCCCGCCGACTACCCCGCCACCTACAGCTCGTTCGAGCTGCCGCTCCGCGATTTCCTGATCGAGCTGGACGTGACCAACACGGCCTTGTCGAACTACAACGCCAACGGCGGAATCTGGCTGCGCTCGCAGTTCACCAACCCCAACGCCCCCAACTATCCGAGCGGAGTGCTGCTGGGGTTCGGGTCCGTCTATCCGTATGCGACCGGCGATCTGTTCTGGCAGCGGTACCCCGAAGGGCCGCAAAACGTCGCGTATAACGCGTACACCCCCGGCGCGGCGATTCACCTGCGCGTCGAGGTACGCGGCAATACCTTCACCGCCTATCTCAACGATTCACCGACGCCGACGACCACGCTGACTACCCCGAATTACCCGTCCGGCAACATCGCGCTGTACGACAACGCAGCCGCGGGCGTCGCGTTTGACAACGTGTTCATTCAATCGCTGACGAGTTGCGAACCGGGTTCGGCGATGGAGCCGGTCCGCATCATCCAGCGGCCGCAATCGCAAATGGTCCCGTCCGGCGCGCAAGTGACGCTCAGCGTCGTCGCGACGGGGACGGGGCCTCTCGACTACCAATGGCTGCGCAACGGCGCCTGCATCGAAGGACCCTCGGAAAACTATCAATTGACTGCGACGACAGCGACCGCCGGCCGTTACGAGTGTGCGGTGACCAACGCATGCGGCTCGGTGGGCAGCTACCCGGCGTTCGTGACGGTCAGCAGGATGGGCGATTCGGACGGCGACGACGACGTGGATCGGGACGACTACGCCGATTTCGTCACCTGCGTGAACGCTCCCCAGGGCGGACTACAACCCGGCTGCGCGGTCTTCGATTTCGACGGCGACGCCAAGATTGACCTGCTGGACTTCGCCGGGTTCCAGATCGCTTTCAACGCGCCATAGCAGGCCGGTCGGAGAGCTCCCAAGCTTGCTGGTCCTAGCCGGCATTTCTCACCGGGTGGATGACAAGAGGCCGCCCTTCGTGGGATAAACAGGGTGTTACAAGCCGGTTTATCGTGCACGGAGGAGCAGCCTGATGTGCGCAGAGTGTAACCAACCATCGTTCGGATTTCACGCCCCGGGTCGCCGCGGGGTGGTCGCCCGATTTGACGGTGGGCGCCTCTCGTCGGATGCCGGGGGCTTGCTGCTGCGGGACGCGGAGCGGATCACCGAGATTCTTCGACAGTTTGCGGCCTGTTTCACCGATCATCGCGACCCGGATCGGATCGAGCACACCGTCGAGGAATGGGCGGCCCAGCGCGTCTACGCCTTGGCGCTGGGTTACAAGGACCTCAACGACCACGATGATCTGCGGCACGATCCGCTGCTGGCCGTACGGGTGGGCAAGAAGGACCCGCTGGGCCGAACGCGGGGACGCGCGCGGACCGCGGCAAGGCGCTGGCCGGCAAGAGCACGTTAAACCGGCTGGAGCTGACCCCGGTGCGGGCCAATGCGGAGAGCCGCTACAAGAAGATCACGCTGGATCGTCGGGCGGTGCAACGGTTGTTC
>JABFSN010000218.1 GCA_013140575.1 Phycisphaerales bacterium
CCCCCGATCCCGCTGTAAAACATCGCCCCCAGCGAATCCGCGCACACCTGACCGGTCAGGTCCACCTCGATGGCCGCGTTGATGGATATCATCTTGTGATTCTGCGCGATGCGGTACGGATCGTTGACGTATTCCGTCGGGTGGCATTCCACCATCGGGTTGTTGTCCACGAAATCGTACAGCTTCCGCGATCCCATTACGAAACTGGCCACGATCTTGCCCCGGTGCAGCGTCTTCTCCGAATTGGTGATGATCCCCTTCTCCACCAGCGGCATAATCCCGTCGCTAAACATCTCCGTGTGGATGCCCAGGTTGCGGAACCCGTCCAGAAAGTGCAACACCGAATCCGGGATCGTCCCGATCCCCAGTTGCAGCGTCGCCCCGTCCTCGATCAGGTTGGATATGTGCTTGCCGATGGCCCGCGCCGTCTCGTCCGGCGCCCCCTGCACCGCCTCCAGTATCGGCCGGTCGCTTTCCACCAGCATGTCGATCTCGCGAACATTGATGAAACAATCGCCCAGCACCCGCGGCATATTTGCGTTGATCTCCGCGATGACCACATTCGCCGATTCCGCGGCCGCCTTCACGATGTCCGTCGCCACGCCGTAACTGCAATACCCGTGCTCGTCCGGCGAACTGACCGCGATCATCGCCACATCAATCACCACTCGTCCGGAACGAAACAACGCCGGTATTTCCGACAGAAAAATCGGCGTGTAATCCGCCCGCCCCTCCGCGACCGCCTGCCGCGTATTCGGCCCGATGAAATAGGCGTTGTGCCGAAACCGCTCCCCGAACCGCGGCTCGGCATAGGGTGCCACGCCCAACGTCAGAATATGAATTATTTCAGTGTCACTAATGTCTGTCCGTCCCGACAACGCCTCCACCAGCACTTGCGGCTCCCCGGCGCCGGACCCAACAAAAACACGATGCCCGTGCCGCACGCACGCCACGGCCTGTTCAGCCGTGGTCACTTTTTCACGGAAACGCACCTGCCATGCGACTGATTGTGACGTCATGGTTGATTTGGCTCTCCTGGTGTTCGGTAAACACACCCGTTTGCGCGCCGCGGACTACGGCGTCACGTCGCGCGCCTGCCGCCACGGTTTTCTTACAACCAATCGATTCATCCGTCGATGCACCCACGCAACGATGGCGGTGATCGTTGCGGGGAACCGCGCCCGATTCCCGCAGGTTGCGGATCGGCATAGAATGGCATCCGGATTGCAGATGAGATCATGAACGAGCCCGTTGGACGCTGAACCGGAGCCCGATGTGCCGACTAATCCCGATATGAACGCGATTCTCGTGCTGGCGCTCGGCGTGGGTGTCGGGCACACCCTGCTGGGGCCGGACCATTACGTGCCCTTCATCGCGCTGGCGCGTGCCGGGCGTTGGACCATGCGCAAGGCCGTCACCGTTGCGTCGCTGTGCGGCGTGGGCCACGTGCTCAGTTCCGTCATCATCGGTGTGGCGGGAACGGCGTTGCTGAAAAACATCGAATCCGTGACCGGTATTGAAGCCGCCCGCGGGCAAGTTGCGGCCTGGCTGCTGTGCGCGTTCGGCATGGTTTACGCCGTGTGGGGCGTGCGACGCGGGATGCGCGCTCGAACGCACGGTCACCCACACGTTCACGCCGACGGCACGGTTCACAACCACGACCACAACCATCACGGCGAACACGTGCACGTCCACGTTCCGCACGCTCCACTGGCCGAGGGTCGACGGGGCTCGATCACCCCGTGGGTTCTGTTCACCGTGTTCCTATTCGGACCCTGCGAACCGCTGATCCCCATCCTGATGTTCCCTGCGTTGCGTCACGGCTGGTGGTCGATGATGGTCGTCGCCGGCGTGTTTCTCCTGGCGACCGTCGCCACGATGGTCGCGGTGGTCGTGGTCGGGGTCCACGGCCTGCGCGCCGTGCCAATTGATGGCAATGGACGATGGGCGGTCGCGTTCGGCCGCTACGGGCACGCGCTGGCCGGCATCGCCATCGTCGGTTGCGGCGCGGCCATGTTGCTGGGTTTATAGCGCGTCGCCCAGGCGTTGCGTCCGGGTAGGGTGGCACGGACAACGGTACTCCGTTGTCCGTGCGCTGCCGGCGTCAATGTTGAATTGCGGCGTACGCGGGCCGACCAGGACCCACGGGCAAACGAGTACGCTTGCCCGTGCCACCCCAGGAAGCAGGCGGCAGTGGACGACCAGCGCAGGCGCGGCACGCTTGCGGTACTCGTGTTTCAGGGGTGACCGGTGGGCTTGCTGTTGATTCTATCCGCGGCCGCCGACGCGGCCGTCGCGTGGTTCGCGTTGATTCCGCGGCGCCGCGCCGTCGGGAACGCGACCGTCTGCGTCAACGCCATTTCCTACCCCACGGCGCCGCTGACGCTGCGGCGCATGGTCACGGCCGCACTCGTCACCACGACGTTTGTCGCGGTCAAGTGTTTCGTCCTGGCGGCCGCGGGATTGGAATTCTTCGGGCTGATTCACACCCTGTATCTGGACTGCGTCGTCGTCGCCCCGCTGATGGGCCTGTCCGTTCTGTTCCGGGCGCGGCAGGCGACATTGGCCGCGCGAATCGCGGCCGTGCTAGTGTTGACGATGATCCCCGTCGGCGTCCACGCGTCGTTCATCGAGCCATTCCGGCTGCAAACCGAACGGGCCGACATTCCGCTTGCCATGCAGCGCGGCGGCCGCGAACCAATCGTCATCGGCGTGCTGTCGGACATTCAGACCGACCGCGTCAGCCAATACGAACGCGGCGCGATCGATCGCATGATGGCGTCGCGGCCCGACATTCTGTTGCTGCCCGGCGACCTGTTCGAGGGAACCGACGCGGAACTGGAACGCGAGCTTCCCGCGATTCGGGAGCTGGTGAATCGATTGCGCGCACCGGGCGGCGTCTATTTCGTCCCCGGAAACTGCGAATCGCCCGAACAAGCAGCCGACATCCTGCGCGAAACCGGCGTTCGATTGCTGGTGAACCAAATCGTGCGCGTGAACGTGCGTGATCGCGCCGTCACCATTGCGGGCGTCGAATTGAAGCCCACGCCGGCAGCCAAACGCACCATCGCCGAACTGGAATCCGCCCCCGGCCATGACGACGTTCGCATCCTGGTCAGCCATCTGCCCGATCACGTCTACTCCATGTCGGCGAATTCACGGATCGACCTGCTGGTGGCCGGCCATACCCACGGCGGCCAGGTTCAACTGCCGTGGTTCGGACCGCCCATCATCTTTTCCACCGTCCCCCGCCACGTGGGCGCGGGCGGACTGCACCACCTCGACGGCCGACGTATCTACGTCAGCCGCGGCCTCGGCGTCGAACGCGGCCCCGCCCCGCGCATCCGCTTCCTGTGCCCGCCCGAAATCACGCACCTGACTCTCAAATGAACTGGCAACGATGGTCTAACCGACGCTTGGTCGTGGCGGCGTCGATGTTCGGTGAATTCAGGAGTGCCAGTAACAAATACTGCCCCGCGCAATCGGTTGCGCCAGGGCAGTGGATTTGCTTTATGCGCCCCCCTCCGGAAAGAAACAATAAGACCTCCACGTCGAAGTAGTCGTGGAAGGACTAAATAACTCCCCACAATAGGGAAACTGGTCTATGCCGCCTTGGAACGCAGATACGCATGGCGTTCGACTTCAAATGGTCTGCGGTGTTCGAGCCACTCGAACACCGTGTTCAACAGATCCTC
>JABFSN010000161.1 GCA_013140575.1 Phycisphaerales bacterium
GAGGAGTTCACCGCAGAGGCGCGGAGAGCGCGGAGGGAAGAGGGGAAAGGGTGTAATGGGTGCGAAGGGGGGCGGGGCAGGGGACGGCCAACGTCTGCGACGGCGGGAGACTGCCCAACAATGGCGAGAAATGGACGGAACTGGCACGGGAATTGCCGTAGAATTCGCTGAGAGCCGTCAGGGGGAGATGCAGAAGTGAATCGCAGGTCGATTCCTGGCGTGGTCATCATCGGCGCACGGTCATTGGCCGTTGCGTTCAACGTAGCGCCGAGCCTCGGCTACGCACAAATCTGGGTGGCCCAGGGCACGTACCGACCCCTGGTTCGCGATCAGTCCATTCCCCGGACGGAGTCGTTTCGCATACCCGACCTGCTCGGCGCCAATCTCGCCCTCTACGGCGGCTTCGTGGGGACGGAAGCGCCGATTCCCATCGACGAAACGCACGGCGCGAATGGTCCCGAGGCCACCCAAATTACGAGAAGACGCGGTGCGCTCTGGAATGGAAGTTGCAAGGATAAGACGCATTGGAGACGTGGAAATGAGGTCGGGAGCGAGGTGGGTGATAGATCATATGGCGAATCAAAGCAGAACGGGCGCTTTTGTGGTGGTGCTTGCTTTCGGCACTGGGCTCTGTGCCAATCGCCCGGTCGTCGCGAGCGAACTTTGGACTTGGAGTATGGAAGGAGAAGGGCACGGAACGGCCCGGGTTTTCGATGGCGGGCCGGTGGTTACGGCGTCGAGCGTGGCCACGCCGCTTAGTCCGGCTGTTTTTTTCGCCGCCACCGATCGTACACGCGTGGGTTCACAAGCCGCGACGTACAGCACCGGCGGTGAGTCAGATGTTCGCATCAACGGCGACGCGCTGACCGTCGTCGTGAACTTCAATACCACCTACAACGGCGGCTTCACCTCCCAGGACGATCACACCGGAGGCGAGGGCGGAGGGTCGCTCTGGTCGGTGATCGAGTTGGTCATGCCGCAGGACGAATTAACCTGGATCACGAGTCTGATCATCCACGACACGGCCTGGTTCAGCGGCGACACGTTCGTCAAGTTCGAAAACGTCACGCAGGGAACGACACTGCTCGAGCTCGACTCACCGTTCTACGAATGGGGCACGCTGGTCGGCGAGACCGGAGACATCATTCGCATCACGTCGGAGATGAGCGGACAGGGGTTCTTCCCGACGACGGTCACGCTCGCCTACCTCGCCTACGAGGGCAGCTTGAACGCGGTCTTTATCGTCCCTGAGCCAACGACACTTGTGCTGCTCGCATTCGGTATTTCCATCGTTTCCCGAAGAAGGAGGTGGTTACCATGACCTGACGAACTTCCCGACGCGCACGACCAGCTTCCGCAGCGCCGGCGCGGCGCTGCACCACTCACTCCTGATTGAGAAAGGTCATACCATGATAGCTAATCCTCGGACTCTGCACGCACTCTTGACGCTGTCTTTCTTCTGCGTCACGGCGTCGGCCCAGACGATTGTGCTTGTCGATCACGACGCACCCGGTCCGCACGACGGCACGAGCTGGACCAAGGCGTTCACCACCATCGAAGCGGCGTTCAACGTAGCGCCCGGCCTCGGCTACGCACAAATCTGGGTGGCCCAGGGTACGTACCGCCCGTTGGTGCGCGATCAGTCCATTCCCAGGACGGAATCGTTCCGCATGCCCGACTTGCTCGGCGCCAATCTCGCCCTCTACGGCGGCTTCGCCGGCACGGAGGCGTCCATTCCCATCGACGACACGCACGACCCGCGCACGCCGGGCCACGAGACCATCCTCGACGGTGATCTGAACAACGATGATAATGACTTGACCGTGCCGGAATTCTTCAGCACCGATCCCACGCGCGACGACAATGCGTACCACGTGGTCAGCGTCACCGATCTCGACGGCGCGCTGACCATTGACGGCTTCACCATCACCGGTGGACATGCCAATGGCGACGTTCCCCGCCGCGAAGATCGCGGAGGCGGCATGGAGAACGTCGACGCCGACCCGACCATCCGCAATTGCCTGTTCACGCGGAACTACGCCGACCGCCACGGCGGAGCGGTCAACAATCGCACCGATACCGTCTTTCTCGTGGACGCCAAACTCACTCTATTCGAGAACTGCCGGTTTACGCTCAACGCGAGCAACGAGGACGGCGGCGCCGTGTTGATCGACTTCAGGGGGCACGCGAGTTTCACCGGGTGCGTCTTTGAACGCAACCGGTGCACGGGGAATGGCGGCGCATTGTGCGCCATTTTCAACGCCGTGCCGCGCGTGCGGTTCTGTGAATTCAGGAGCAACACGGCCGTGGGCGCGTTTCTGCAGCCGGCTTGGGGCGGGGCGCTCTACGTCCGATCGGCTGTCCATCTGACTGCTGAGGATCCCGATCAGTATGAGACAGGGGTGATTGATACCGTCTTTCGGGACAACACGGCCGAGAAGGGCGGTGCAGTCTACGTGCAGGGCGCGGAAGCGGATTTTGTAAATGTTCGTTTCATCAGTAACGAGGCGATCGCTGGCGCTTCGGATCGCAATGGCGGGGCGATGTATGTTTATCACGTGCCTACGGCCAACCATCCTCCGCAAAACGTCAGCCTGGTCAACGCATTGTTTCTCGCCAACACCGCGGGCGGTGACGGTGGGGCGTTTTTCGTCGACGGCACTTCGCCGGACGCAAGCTGCGCGCTCAACAATTGGTGTACGACGCTCACCCACTGCACCTTCGGCGAGAACAGCGCCAACGGACGGTCCGGCGGCATTTACCGCCTGGCCATGCCCATCCGGGTGCGCAACTCCATCCTGTGGGACAACACCGACGGCAACGGTGGGACTAACACGACGGACGAGCAGGTGTTTTTCTTCGGGGCTGGGACGGCCGAGGTGCTTAACAGTTGCGTCATGGACGCCAACCCCTCGGACGCCAGCATCCCGTTCGATGCCTCGAACATCGACGACAACCCCATCTTCGCCGATCCGCTGGGAAGCGACTTGGAGGCGGCCACCGGCGACGAGAATCTGCGGCCCGACACGTCGCCCGTCGTCTCGCCATGCATCGATCGCGGCGAGAACAACTACTGGCCGCCCGATGAGTGGGACCTGGACGGCGACACCTTCACGCAAGAGCCGTTGCCGTTCGACCTCGATCGCAAGGCGCGCGGGATCAATGTACTTGCCATCGGCGGCTCCGATTGGCTGGATATGGGAGCCTACGAGGTCGTTTGCCAGCCGAACAGCAGCGACTGCCCAACCGGGCAGGACTGCGGGGACGCCACGTGCGACGGATTGACGGGCACGTGCGTGTTTCTCTGTTCGGACGGAGTCGAGTGCACGAGCGACGCTTGCGTGAACATGGGCGGAGGCGCGTCCGAATGTCAGCACTTCGCCGACGACGGCTTCTGCGACGACGACGATGATTGCACGAACGACGCCTGCGACCCATCGTTGGATTGCATCAATGCGCCCATGGACTGCGACGACGAAAACCCATGCACGAGCGATGAATGCGTGAACGGCGATTGCCAAAACACGCCGAACACGGCGTTGTGTGACGACGGGGATAATTGCACGCAGGACGATCTCTGCTCCGGAGGCGTTTGTGCCGGGGTTCCGGTTGACTGCAACGATGGCAATCTCTGCACGACGGACTCGTGCAATCCGGCGTCCGGCGCGTGCGTAAATGCGCCTCTCGTGTGCAACGACGGCAACGTCTGCACCGACGACTCGTGCGTCGGCGGGACGTGCGTGTATGTGAACAACACGGCCGTGTGCGACGATGCGGACCCGTGTACGCTGAGCGACGTCTGTTCGGGCGGGGCGTGCGCCGGGACGCCGATGGACTGCGACGATCAGAACGAGTGCACGAACGATTACTGCGTCGGCGGTGCGTGCATCCACACGAACAACTCGGCGGCGTGCGACGATAATAACGTCTGCACAGAGAACGACGTGTGCGCCGCGGGCGTCTGCGCCGGTACCCCCAAGGATTGCAACGACTTTTATGAGTGTACCGACGACTATTGCCATCCGCAGTTGGACTGCCAGAATATCGATAACGGTTGCGACGATAGCATCGATTGCACGTACGATGTTTGCGAAGTCCTCGCCGGTGTCTGCATACACATACGCGTCAATGACTTCTGCGACGACGGCGACGCCTGCACCACGGACGCGTGCGATGCCGAAATCGACTGCGTGTTTACGCCGATCGTCTGCGACGATCAGGACGAATGCACGGATGACTATTGTGATGTTGAAACCGGATGTTACACGTCGCCCGTTGTATGGGGCGACGTCAATCACTCCGGCGTGACCGACATCTTCGACGTTCTCTGTATGCTCGACGGGTTTGCCGGCGATTTCTCGACGTGCGCGTTCGAAGATCTTGATCTTTGTGGCTGCCCGGGGGGCGATGGCGGAATCGACATTTTCGATATCCTGTCCGTCCTTGACGGTTTCGCCGGAGTGGTCGGGACCTGCACTGGGACCGTTCCGTGCTGCAGCGGTGGGGAAATGTCGATGCTCGTTGAGATCGATCCCGAACCCGAGCTTCTGCCCATCGACGTGACGCTCGTTGCGTCGGCCGCACACGTGCAGCCGGGGCAGACGGTCGGAATCGACGTGCGCCTCGGTCGGCTCTCCACCATGCGCGGCTATCAGGTGGCCGTGGAGGTGTCGGGCGGTTCGACCGGAACGCTGACGCTCGAAGAGGTCTTCGTGGACGATCAGGTCGGCGACTATCTTTTCGCCGGGCGAAACGCGATGTGGGGCGGCGACCTGTCGCAGTCGCGGCTGGCCAACGTGCTCAACAGCGGCTCGGTGACGACCACCACCGAGAAGTACGCCTGCACGTTCGTCTTCCGGGCTTCCAATGACGCGTCGGGGACATTCTCCATCACGTTACAGACCGACGACCGCACCAAACTGGTGGCCATCGGCGGGCAACTGTTCGAACTCGACACCGTCACCAATACCCAGGTGACCGTGCCGTAATGCCCGGCGCAAGAACCGGCATGGCCGCCCAATTCCGCGGCCATGTCGCCGCCCTTCAGGTTTAATTGCACGTCCGGCTCGTGCGACCGTTCAGTGAAACAGACGCGTAGCGTGGGCATTGCCCGACCATTCCGGCGGCGGCGGGGTGATTCAGCGTCCCGTGCGGGAGGCGCGGGCGTCAGTTGACCGCGTTTTCAACCGGGCGTTCTTCGTCGCAGTCGCAATCGAGAAGACCGCCCAGGCGGCGGTAGAGTTTCTCGGTGAGCGGATCCTTCGCGTCGGCCGGGTCGCAGGCGTACAGAACCGGCCGCCGGCCGTCGGGCGTGCGGATGTGTTCGAGGACGCGTTGCAGACGGCGCACGCACTCGGTCACCACGTCGCTCGTGCCGCCGACGGCCGTGTTGACCACCACGATGTCGCCCTCGATCAGACCGTGATGCGTCGATTGCAGCAGGATGCGCGTGGCCAATTCGTCGCCCAGACCGGAATTCATCAGAGCGCGAAGCTGAGCGCCATCCAGCTCGCTGCGGAGTTCGCTGCCGCCGTCGTCAAATCGTTCGTCATCGATCAGCCCGTAGATCTCGCGGGCGAAGGCGGCCGTGTCGTTGAGCGCGGCGTGGAACGCGTCGCTGGCCTGCTCGCGGGTGCGGAAGACTTCCGACGTGCGCTGCGGCGCGGGCATCACGAACAGACGATGATCGTACGGGTACGCGTGGCGCAGCGTGGGGTCGGCGTCGGCCTCGATGATGACCAGTCCCTTGCGGTCGATGGCGTGGATCTCCCCGAGAACCGACGGGATCAGCTCGAACGCGCGATCGTCGTCGTATTCGACCCATCGCGCCGAGCGCACGCCGCAATCATCGTCGGGTCTGGCGAGCTTGCACGGTTGGCGCTTGTCTCCGTCGGCGGAAGTCAGGCGAAGGTAATGGGGACTGCGCAGCCCGCAGCTGGTGATCAGCCGCTGGATGACCGTGCTTTTGCCCGCTCGGCGCGGACCGCTGACGAACAACACCGACAATGCCATGGGAAGCCCCGAAAGTCGCCGCTGCCTGCTCGACGCACGAGGATCGCCGTGTCCGCGTGATTGTAGGCGCGACCCATCGCGCCGACCACCCCGACGCCCGTGATTCATCTCGATTCGGCCACGACGATCCCAATCACGCCGCCGCCCCGTTTCGCCAGTCATGGACCGCGAGCGTCAATTCGACCTCTTCGACCGATCGGCCAAGTTCGCGCGCGATTTCGATTCCGGAACGGCCCGTCGCGCGGAGGGTCATGACTTGGTCCGGCGAGCAGACGTTTTCGGACGTGGCTCGAACGCGCCCCACGGCCTGTGGTGGGTCATCGCCGACGATAACATCAAGTACGGCTTTGCCGGTGCTGGTGTTGAGAAGCTGCCCCAGACTGTGAATTCGCCGATCGGCGTCGGCGATGGCGCGTTCGAGGCGGGTCAATTTGCCATCGAGTTGCGCGGTCGTTTCGCGGGCGAACTGCTGCAATTGCATGGTCAGATCGGCGATGTCGGTTTGAAGGGCCTTCTGCTCGTTGACGCGGATGATCTGGTTTCGGGCCATGCCGTGCGGTGACACCTGCGGATCGCGGCGACGACGCGATCGGGAAATGGACATCAGCGTGATCGCCAGGACGATGACGGCGACGAGCAGTGCCTGACCGGGCGAAAACAGAGCGGCTGCGAGGGGTACGGCGGTGTTCGTCATTCGCGAGACCTCTATGTCCTGCGTGCGGCGATCGAACGGCCGCCATTAATGCCGATGATGCCATGCGTGCGTGGCGTCGTTCATGACTTCGCGGAGCGGCGCGTTGTGCTCCTCCGCGGCCTTGCGGCAGTCCTCGAATTCCGGCGACGCGGTGATGACGCGATCGCCGGAACGACCCTCCTTGATGCGGATCGGACCGAACCGGGTCTGTACCGTAACGAATGTCCGCTCCAGTTTCGTCCGCAAGACTTCGTGGCGGCGGATGCCGAACGTCGTGGTTTCCGCGAATAGCACCTCCTCGATTCGCGCCACCCGATCCGGTTCAGCCAGCGCCGTGATCATCGCTCCGGGGCGTGATTTTTTCATCTGTATCGGCAGGATGTAGGCGTCGAGTGCACCCGCATCGAGGAGGCCGTCGAGCGTGTGACCGAGGATTTCGGGCGTGGCGTCGTCGACGTTGGCCTCCAGAACGACGACGCAGTCGGCATTATGCGCTGCCCCGACCCGACCCAGCAACAACCGGAAGACGTTCGGGCGGTGTTGACCCTGCCGGCTGCCCGCACCCACGCCGACCCGTTCAAGCGTCATCGCCGGGATGGGACCGTAGCTATCGGCCAATTCCGTCAGAATGGCCGCACCGGTGGGGGTGGTCAGTTCGCCGGGCTCGTTACAGGCGGCCAGCGGAACACCCTGTAACAACAGGGCGGTGGCCGGCGCCGGGACGGGCATGACGCCGTGTTCGCAGCTGACCGTGCCGTGACCGGTCGGAACGGGTGATCCGACGACGCGTTGAACGCCCAATCGGTCGAGACCCCACATGGCGCCCACCACGTCGATGATCGCGTCCACCGCGCCGACCTCGTGGAAATGGATCTTCTCAACGTTAGTGCCGTGGACCCGGGCCTCGGCCTCGGCCAGACGGCGAAAAACGGCCGCGGCGCGGGTCTTGACCGCGTCGGTGAGATTCGCCCCGTCGATGATCTTGAGTACGTGGGACAGATGCCGGTGCGGCTGAGGGGTGGAAGCGTCGAGTTGAACATCGACCCGCGTGGCGGAGATGCCGTGACGTGTGACGCGCTCAATCGCGATCTGATATCCCGATATCGGCAGGCCGCCGACCGCGGCGCGAAGTTCATCGGCGGGCAGCCCCGCGTCCACGAGGGCGCCGAGAATCATGTCTCCGGCAATGCCGCTGAAACAATCGAAATAGGCGATGGTCATTGAGTTGGTCCGGGTAACAGCTTGTACAAAAAATTGGCCACCGAATTCGAGTTATCAGCATCATTGGGCATCGCCTGCCGCGGGCAGGCATGTATGTAGCCCCGCGTTTCAACGCGGGGTTCACGATTGGCTCGCTCCTTCAGAGTCCCGAAGAGTCGGCTGAAATTCCGCGTTGCGCTTCAGCCGTCCCTTCGGGACTGGGCGATTGGGGGCGGTGCCGCAAACCCAGCACTGAAGTGCTGGGCTACATTCGTGGCGTCCCGAAGGGACGCACAAGCGGCGCCGCACAAAAGGGCCGCGTCGCCACGCCGGCGACCAAAGGCCAGTTTAACCCCGGTCGCAGGATCGCGGTAGTGGGGAACGGGAAACTCGACAGAACGATCGTTTTGTGCGAGAATGAGGGATTGCGATCCGGTGGGCCGCGGTTGACGAACAAGTGAAAAGGGTGGGCGCGAACCATGCAGGTGGATACCGTCGTTCAAATGATCGGTTCGGGAAATTTCAAAGTGGCCGAGCAGGCGTGGATGTCGGCCATCGAGGGCAGTTCCTGTACGCCGGACCGGCTGGCCGAAATGATGCCCGTGCTGGCGGCGCTGGTCGAGCGCGAACAACTCGGGATGGCCGAGTCGCTGGCGTGGGCGACCGTCGAAACCATGACCCAGAAGGGCGCCGCGGACGAGGCCTTGGCGATCGGAAAGTCGCTGGCCCTGCTCCTGAACCGCAGCGCGAATCTCCAAAAACAGGTGGCCGCGCTGTACCGCGAAGCTTACGCCGACCGCGATTCGCTGGACGCGCTCATCTCGGCCGCGGGCATGGATGGCGGACGACCGCCGCGCCGGGCGATCCGCACCATGGATTTTTGCCTGGCAATCAAACCGGGCGCCTACCTGATCGGGCGGCACGAGGCCGCGGCCGCCCGCGTCGAGTCGATCGATCCGACCACGTGGGAAATCACGATTCACGACGGCAAGAAGAAGCGGTCGCTCGATCCGGTCACCTGCGCCGATGAATACGAGCCCTGCGACGCGGGAGATTTTCGGGCGCGCGTGGCGTTCGACACCGACGCGATCCGCATCCTGGCGGTCAAGGATCCCGCGGCACTGGTGGAATGCGTGTTGAAGGCCCACGGTCCCAAGATCGACGGCGCGGCATTGGAGCAAATCGTCACCCGTTCGGTTCTGACGCACGCGGAATGGGACAAATGGTGGACCAAAGCCCGGGCGGCCATACGCAGGTCGCGGCACGTCCGGCTTGATGGACGCGGGCCCTACACACTCGAATACATCCCCGACGCCGGTGGTCACGGAACCGAGTTTGAATCGCAATTCGAGACGCTGCACACTCCGGCCGAGCGATTGGCCGCGCTCGACGCCTACGCACGCGATTGCAAGGCGCGGCGGCACGATCCGGATCGCGATATGTTGCTGCGGCTGAAAGCCGCGGTCGCCCAGCGGGCCGCGAAATTAGCGAAAGGCGGCGGTAAGGTCGCGTTTCTGTCGCACTTGGTCGCGGGTCAGATCGGCGAGCTGATGGGCGACGCGGACGCCGACAAGGACGCCATCGCCATGCTCTCCTCCACCGACGATCCTCGCGGATTGATCCGCACCTGCGATTCCGTCGGTCTGTACCGGCGGGCGTTCGGGTGCCTGGAGTGTGCCCGCTCGAAGGATTGGGTTGCCGTCTTGCTGGACCTGTTTCCCACCGTGCCGCCCGCCGCGTGCGACGATATCGCCGAACGTCTGACCCGGGCCGACGTGCCGGCCGAGCGGATCGAATCGCTCATCGCCACGATCCTGGGTGACCCGGCCAATTGTTGCGAAGCGTTCTGCTGGTTGTGGGACAAGGGCTCGTCGATCCCCCGATGGAACACCACGCCCCCGGTGACGCTCCTGACCCGGCTGCTGGCCCTGATGGCCGACGTGCAGCGCGATGAGCGCCCCGATCGAAATCGGGTTCGTGATATCCAAACGGTGGTCCGCAACGCCCTGTCGGCGCGAAAATACGAACGGTTCGAGCAATGCCTCGGGCAGATTGAAATGGGCATGGCCGCCGCGCTCCGCACCCAGATCCGCCGACTGCACAATCTGGGTCGGGCCGTCCACGAGGATTTACAGGCTTCCATCCGCGCGCGATTCCCCGAACTGCACGCCAAGGCGGCGATCGCCGTGTGGGCCAAGGAGGACGTCATTCTGGCCACCGAGCGCGGCATCCTCCGCTGGAAGGCGGACATCGACGACCTGGTGAACGTCAAGATGAAGGAGAACGCCAAGGCCATCGGCGCGGCGGCCGAAAAGGGCGATCTAAGCGAGAATTCCGAATACAAGTTTGCGTTGGAGGAGCGGGACCTGCTGCGGGCTCGCCTGGCGAATCTGCGCGATCAGATGGCCGCGGCGAAGGTGCTGCGTCCGGAAGACGTCCCCGACGATCATGTCAGCGTGGGCAGCCGGGTCAAGTTCCGGAACGTGAATCAGTCGGCGACGTTTGCAATGACGTTTCTGGGACCGTTCGAAGCCAACGTGGAAAAGCACGTTTACAACTACAAAGCGCCGCTCGCCCAGGAGTTGATGGGCCGTCGTGTGGGCGAACGGGTGGAACTGCCCATGGCCGATCCACCGGGATCGTATGAAATCGTCGGCTTCGAACCGTGGGACGTGTAGCGCGTTGTGGGACGGGCTTCCAGCCCATTACGCACTGACGGTGGGGAACCGCGACACCGAGCTGCGGGGCGCCCCCGGTACTCCCACCACCGGGCTTGCGCCCGGCGCCCCGAGTCGATGGGCATTCGCGCTCATCACGCATCCCGCCAATGTCCTACCTCGCACGAAGCGGGTGCCGCGGTGCGTTCCGGCTCATGATCGCGGATGATCAGCACGATCCGAACCCGTCAATCCGGGAATCTCCTCCGGAACGCCGTCCGATATGGCAGAATCCGTCTTTTCGACATCTTGACACTACGCTTGTTTTCATGGATAAATGCCGCGGGGGAGCCGCGGGGACGAAACACACGTCGGACGTTCGCATCCGCGGAGGCATTCGGTTGGACCGTGACCATGGACTCCGCGCGCGACAACGTCGGCAAGCTCATTCTGGCCTCGTCCAGTCCGCGGCGTCACAAACTGCTGACCCAAGCGGGCTTCGTGTTTGACGTTTTGCCCTCACCGTTCGACGAGCCGCACGACTTCGCCGACGACGTATCACCGGCCAATCGCGCCGAAGCCAGCAGCTATTTCAAGGCCCGCTCCGTCGCCCGTCTGTGTACCGACGAGGTCATTCTGGCGGCCGACACCGTGGTGGCGCTGGGGCCCGACGTGTTCGGCAAGCCGACCGACGTCCACGACGCCCGCCGCATTCTGTCGAAGCTGGCGGGCACCACGCATCAGGTCATCACCGGCGTCACCCTGTTCGACGCGGGCAGCCGGCGGCGGGTCATCGGTCACGACACGACCGGCGTCACCATGCGTCCCATGGACGACGACGCGCTGGACAAATACCTCGCGGGGAACGACTGGCGCGGAAAAGCGGGCGCCTACGGCATTCAGGATCGCGGTGACGCGTTCATTGAGCGGATCGAAGGCAGCTTCACCAACGTCGTCGGCCTGCCCATGGAACTGGTGGCAAACCTGCTGGCCGATTGGGGCATCCGCCCGACCGCCAAAACCTTCGCCGCGCCCAACGGCGGATGAACACGCGCACGCCTGGTCAGCGCTCCATCCTTTGCAGCGCCGACGCACGGTCGTTCTTCCCGGACCGTTTGCCCTCAAACACCGCCCTGCTATAGTACCCCTTCCGGGCGCCTCCCGGCGGCCGATCGCGACGGCACGATACCACCCGGAACGGCCGCGAAGCGGCGATGGCCGGCGCCGGTTTTTGACCCGATTTGGGCGGACCGACATTCGTTCCACCGTGTCGGTCGCGGCCGGCGTGGAGTTGTTGAATAACCCGGAACCGGCGCACGGCTCGGCCGGTGATGCCGGCGGCGTACCCAAGTGGATCAAGGGGACGGATTGCAAATCCGTTATTCGTGGGTTCGAATCCCACCGCCGCCTGTTCGCCTTCGCCCGTGCCGTTCAATGACACTCGTTGCATCGAAGCGCACGAAGCGCTTGTACTTCCAAGGGTTACGTCACGTCGCAGTTTGCCGCCGTCGCCGTCCGTCGCGCACGATAGCGCATCCGGCGTCGCTTTCCGTGAATCCCGTTCCGGTAAGGAAAACGCCAAGCTGGACGCCAAGCTTTTCGGCGCGATATCCGAGCGGAGCGGGACTGCACGTGGGTCATCCGATCGGGTACTGCGCCACGGACATTTACGTGCGTTACAAGCGGATGCGGGGTTTCAACGTGCTGCATCCGATGGGGTATGACGCGTTCGGTCTGCCGGCCGAGCAATACGCGATCGAGACGGGGGTCCATCCGGCGATCACCACGCGGAAGAACATCGAGACGATGGGCCGGCAGTTGAAGCGGTTCGGTTTCAGCTACGACTGGGAGCGGGAGATCGCGACGTGCGACGTTTCGTTCTACAAGTTCACGCAGTGGATTTTCCTGCAGTTATACAACAGTTGGTACGATCCGGCAGCGGACGCGGCGCGGCCTGTCCAGGAACGGGTGTGGCCACGGGTTTTGGCATCAGGCGATTTTTCGTGTTTTCCAATAGCCGGACATTGGCGGTTTTCGCGTAGGGCGATAAGGGTCATGATCCCGGCGGCGTGAGGGGCGTCCCACTTCATCCCCGTCCGCTTGAGTCGTAGGGTCAGGTTCTTGCACATGGCCTCGGTCGGGCCGGGGCCGATGTCCCAACCTTGGGCGATGGCCCGGGGATAGTCCACCATTTCCCATCGTTCCACCATGTACTTGCGCAGCACCCGCAGCGCATCTGGTTTGTCCTCGGAACGCAGCCTCTTTTTTAGATCGTCGATGGCCGCCAGCACCGACCGGGGTCCGACCTGCTTGAGGTCGTGCAACTGCCGCCTGGCCCACATCTTCACTTCGTCGCCCGGTCCCAGACAGGCATGGGCCGCCGACCAGACGTGTTGGCGGATGACGCGGGCGAAGCGGATCGGGACGATGGGGACGGCGAATGGACGGCGTGACGCTGTCGCGGGAGGCGGCGGAGTCGGGGCTGGCGGTCACGGCCGACGGGGGCAGGCTGGTCATCCAGGGGCCGCGGCGTCTTGAAGCGCTGGCCGGGCGGCTGATCGCCCACAAGGCGATGGTGATGGCGGCGCTGGCGGGCGAGCTGGTGGAGATCGTCGGGCGGACCTGCATCCGGTTCACCGCGGACGCCACGGAGCACGACAAGGCGATCGTCCGCGCGATGGCCGAATGGGATGAACCACGGCATACGGCCGGGCGGCGTGAAGAAAACACTTGACGTGATATCTATTTTGTGATATACTGCGGGCATGAACAACGACATTCAACGGCAATTGAAGGATGCGGCGCGGGCGAGCGGGTGGAGCATGAAGAAACTGTCGGACCGGTCGGGCATCGGCTATTCGGCGATTCACGGTTTTATGACCGCGGATCGCACGATGACCCTGCCGACGGCCGACAAGCTGGCCGACGCATTGGGGTTGCGGTTCGAGCTGCGCCCGGTGGGGCAGGGCAAACGGAAAGACAAGGTGACACGATGAAACGGCAACGGCCGCACGGGACGGGTTCACTGTTCAAACGCGACGGTCGCGGGGTGTGGATTGCGACGTGGTACACGCACGACGGGAAGCGCCGTGCCCTATCGACGCGAACGACGGACCGGGCCGCGGCGGAGCGAATTCTGTCGAAACGCATCGCGGACGCGGCGTTGCGGCGGGACGGGGTGATTGACGCCGGTGGGGATCGGCACGCGGCCGCGCAACGGCGACCGCTGGCCGAACACGTTGCGGAGTGGGAAGCGGCGCTG
>JABFSN010000101.1 GCA_013140575.1 Phycisphaerales bacterium
CCCCCATCACCCCGCCCCCGGCGACTGCCCCCAATGCAACTTCGTCACCAACCCCTGCCATCGCGGCCGGCGCGGATTCCGTACCAGTTTCATGTTCGCCGCGAAACGCCCGACCGTGATCACGTCCCCCTTCAGGAGCGGGCACCCCACCTGCCCATCGACCATCAGCGAAGTGCCCTCGTTCGCCTTCTGCACCGAAATCTCCACCGTCGCCTTGTGTTCCACCACCAGCGGCCGGTGGCTCAACGAATGCGCACACAACGGCGTCAGCACAATCCCCAGCACCCCCCCCTGCATGATCGGCCCGCCGGCCGACAGGTTGTGCGCCGTCGATCCCACCGGCGTGGACACGATCAACCCATCGCCGCCGATCGTCGTCAGGTGCATGCCGTCAACGGCCAACGCCAGTTGAATAATCCGATACGGCGGGCCGGCGTGGACCACGCCATCGTTCACCGCCAGACTCGAAAACACCGCCGCCCCGTCGCGCCGCACCGCGAATTCCAGGATCATCCGCTCGCTGACCGCATCCCCATCGCATAGCAACTGCGGAAGCTCGGCCTCCAGTTCCGCCGCCGTGAATTCAGCTAAATAACCCAGTTTACCTAAATTGACGCCAGCTATCGGCACCTGGTTCCTGCCCAGCGACCGACACACCGCCAGCAGCGTCCCGTCGCCACCCAGCACGATCAGAAAATCCGCCCCGCGATCAACCGCGTCCTTGCCGTCAAACGAAAGCGCGGTCCCCACCACCTCGCCGCATTGACTCGCGACGGCTTGAATCGACTTCATCGCGGTCTTGACGCCGCGCTTTTCCGGATTTCCAACGATGAACACTCGGCGGGATGACGTGGTTGGACCCATGCCGCCCATTATCTTCGTTGTCAGCGTGACAGGATAGGCTCGCCCGGCAGGCCCGACACGGTCCGGGCGCGATCCGTTCGCCGCATTGCCGGCTCGTGACCGCGTTCAATCAACGCCTGAACCGCGGCCGCGATACCCGCCGGGTCCATGCCCACCTCGGCCATCTGACCCGCGCGGGAACCGTGGGCGATAAATCGGTCATCGGGCAACCCCAGCCGTCGGAACGAGCGAATGGTCAACCCCAGATCAGCGGCCGTTTCCAGAACCGCAGCGCCAAACCCGCCGGTAATCGAATGATCCTCCACCGTGACCACCGGCCGACCGTCTTGAAACGCTCGCCGCACCATTTCTCGATCCACCGGCTTGGCAAACCGCGCGTTCACCACCGTCGCCTCCACGCCGGACGACGCCAGCATTTCCGCCGCTTCCATCGCCGCCAGCGCCGGCGTGCCGTACGCCAAAACCGTCGCATCGCCGCCCTCGCGCAGCGTCCGCGACACACCCAATTCAAACGGGTCGCACTTCGGAACCGGCGGCGGAACCACATCCCGCGGATATCGAATCGCCGCCGCCACCGGCAACGTCAGCGCGAATCGCATGGCCTCGTTCAATTCCGGCTCGTCCATCGGCGCCATCAGCACCATGTTGGGCAACCCGCGCAGGAACGCGATATCCAGAAACCCGTGATGCACCGCCCCGTCGCCGCCCACCAACCCGGCTCGATCCAGACAGAACAAAACCGGAAGCCCCTGCAGCACCACTTCTTGAAAAACCTGATCGAACGCACGTTGCAAAAACGTCGAATATATCGCACAAACCGGCCGCAAACCGCTCTTCGCCATTCCGGCCGCAATGTCCACCGTGCAACTTTCCGCAATCCCGATGTCCCGGCACCGACCCTCAAACCGCTCCGCAAATCTGTCCAATCCCGTGCCATCGGGCATCCCCGCCGTCATCGCGTAAATCTTGTCATTGGTCTCAGCGCACGCGATCAACGCATCCACGAACGCCCGCGTCCAACTCTTCCCCTTCCCGTTTTGAAGGGTGGCCTTGCCATTCTCCACCACGAACGGATTCGGTGAATGAAACTTCCCCGGCTCGGCCACCGCCCACTCGCAGCCGCGTCCCTTGTCTGTATGCACGTGAAACACCACCGGACGGTTGATTTCCTTCAGGAATTCGAACATCTCAATCAGGTGGGCGATGTCGTGCCCATCCGTCGGGCCGATGTACACCAGCCCCATGGATTCAAACACCTGATGTGGCGACAGCGTGGCCTTGATGCCTTCCTTGACGTGTTCCAGCACGTCGGCGACCTTTCGGCCGACCAACGGCACGCGCGGCAGCATCGACTTCGCCCGTTGTTTTATTTCTTCATAAACCGTGCTGGCCCGGAATTTTGCCAAATGCTCGGCCAACCCGCCCTGCGCCGGCGAAATCCCCCATTTGTTGTCGTTCAGGACGATTAACAGTTGCCGATCCAATGTGCCGGCCTGGTTCAGCCCCTCGAACGCCACCCCGTTAACAATGCTGGCGTCGCCAACCACCGCAACGACCTTGGTATCCCGTTTCATCAGTCGATCGCCGCGGGCCATGCCGATGGCCGTGGCGATAGCGGTGCCCGCGTGCCCCACGTTGAAAACGTCGTACGGGCTTTCGTCAATGTTGGGAAACCCGCTGATTCCGCCGGCTTGGCGGATGGTCTCGAACCGATCGTTACGCCCGGTCAACAGCTTGTGCGGGTAACATTGGTGACCGACATCCCACAGCAGGCGGTCGGTCGGAAAATCGAAACAGTGGTGAAGCGCAATGGTCAGCTCCGTCACGCCCAAATTGCTGGCGAAATGGCCCCCCTTGCGGCCCACGACGTCGGTAATCCGATCGCGGATTTCCTGCGCCAATCCCGGCAGTTCGCTGATGTGCAGCCTTTTCAGATCGGAAGGCGATTGGATTTGTTCGAGCCGACCCATGTTCATGCTCCGCCGGTGTTCGTGAACCACCGAATCGTCAATGGTGCCGCTGAATCACATAGCTGGCAAGCGCCCGCAGATCGTCGGCCTCGGGTCCGAACGGCGATAACGACTCAACGGCGCGCTCAGCAGCCCGGCGTGCGACCTCGACGCTTTCGTCGACGCCCCAAACGGCCGGGAAGGTCTGTTTGCCCGCCTTCGCATCTTTACCGACTCCCTTGCCCATTTGTTCGGACGTGGATGTAACGTCCAATAAGTCATCGGCGATTTGGAACGCATGACCCAAACAGCGTCCAAATGAACCGACCGCGACCTGCGATTCATCTGCCGCGCCAGCCACGATGGCTCCGATCCGACACGCGGATTGAAACAGTGCTGCCGTTTTTCGCTCGTGTATGTACTCGCTCAACTCGCGTGACGGCGCTTGCGATTGACCGTCGATGTCGGCCATTTGTCCGCCGATCATTCCCAACCAACCCGTTCCGCGAGCCAATTCGGCGACGACCGCGACGACCCGAGATGGTTCCACCGGACACCGCGTGACCAGTTCGAATGCCAGCGCCAGCAACCCATCGCCGGCCAGAATGGCCGCCGCTTCGCCGAATTGTTTGTGGTTGGTAGGCCGACCGCGACGCAGGTCGTCGTTGTCCATCGCAGGCAGGTCGTCATGCACCAGCGAAAACGCATGAACGCATTCGATGGCGGCCGCGGCGGGGAACGCATCGTCCGCGCTTCCGCCGCACACCTCGCAACATCGGGTCAACAAATACGGGCGCAGACGCTTCCCGCCGGCCAGCGCGGAATAGCGCATGGCCTCCATCAGGCGGGGCGATAAGTCGTCACCAGCCGTCAATAACCCATCGAATCGGACGCCGAACGATTGCGACCACCGTTTAAGCGCGTCGGCCACGGACGGGGCAGGACTGCGCCTCGCGGACATGCTTTGCTCGCCGACAACGGCTGGATCGGGAGTCACGGTCCCGCAGCCTATCGGGTCAGGCGCCGCGAAACAAGTCTCTTGGCGGAACGACGCGGCCTGTTCCGCGGGTGGCACGGGCAAGCGTACTCGCTTGCCCGTGTTTTCAGGCACTCCCGCGTTCGTCACAATTCGTCGTGCACGCCCGCGGCACACGGACAACGGGGTACCGTTGTCCGTGCCACCCGACTGGACGCCGCGAAACAAGGCATCGGGCCCGGCCCCGCTCCCGTCGTTGCCGATTTCAAGCGGATCGCGGATGCTGGGCCGGGATTCGCGGCGAGTCGATCGGATGCGGCGGTCATGGATCATTTCGGATACCGGGCGGGCGAATTGATTTGCGAGGACGTGGCCGTGGCGGCCATCGCCGAGCGCGAGGGCACGCCCGCGTACGTCTATTCGACGCAGACGTTCGTCGACCATTTTGACCGATTGCGGGCCGCGTTCGCGGAACTGAATCCGATCATCTGTTACTCGATCAAAAGCTGCCACAACCTGCACATACTGCGCCTGATGCGGTCGCTTGGCGCCAGTTTCGACGTGGTCAGCGGCGGGGAACTGGTCCGGGCGCTCGAGGTGGGCGCGGATGCGTCGCGGATCGTGTTCGCGGGCGTCGGGAAAACCGATGACGAAATCCGCATGGCGCTGGGCGCCAGGGTCGGCTGGTTCAACGTGGAAAGCGAACAGGAGCTGGAACGGATCGACCAGTTGTGCGAATTGTCGAATGCATCGACGGGGGCGGCGTTGCGGGTCAATCCCGACGTCGACCCGCACACCCACCGTTACACGACCACCGGCAAGCGGGAAACCAAATTCGGCGTGGACGTGGATCGCGCCCGGCGGGTGTTCCGTGAATTCGGCCGTGACCGGCGCGTGCGGCTGACGGGCATTCATCTGCACATCGGATCGCCGGTCAACCGTGTCGAACCCTACGTCGAGGCGGTCACCAGGGCGCTGCAACTCGTCGAATCCCTGCGGGTGGACGGCTTGACGATCGACACGCTGAACATCGGCGGAGGGTTC
Organism: Phycisphaerales bacterium; assembly: GCA_013140575.1. Classification (GTDB taxonomy): domain Bacteria; phylum Planctomycetota; class Phycisphaerae; order UBA1845; family UBA1845; genus JABFSN01. The sequence goes on from JABFSN010000101.1 coordinate 4,834, forward strand.
GGGGCCCATTACGAGGGCGCCGAGGCGCCGGCGGCGCAAGCCTACGCCGAAGCCGTCATTCCCGTGCTTCGGGCTCGGGGATTGCAGTTGATTCTGGAGCCCGGACGGTCCATTTCGGCCAATGCCGGGATTCTGCTGGCACGGACCATCTTCACCAAGCGCGGCGGTGACAAGACGTTCGTCATCGTGGACGCGGCCATGACCGAACTGATCCGCCCGGCGCTTTACGAAGCCTACCATTTCGCATGGCCGGTCAAACCGGCAAACGGAATGGTCCCCCCGCATCGCGGTCGGGATTTGAAGCTCGATGGCACGTCGCTGGTCGACGTGGTCGGCCCGGTATGCGAGAGCGCCGATCTACTGGCGCCCAATCGATGGCTGCCGCCGATTCAGCGGGGCGACCTGCTGGCGATCTTTAGCACCGGTGCCTATGGGTCGGTGATGGGGAGCCGGTACAACAGCCGACCGCTGGCGCCGGAAATCCTGGTGGACGGCGGCGATTACCGCGTGATTCGGCCGCGGGAATCCTACGATCAAATGCTCGCGGCGGAACGGTCGTAGCCGACCCTGCGTCGCTGGACGCCGGGCGCCGCAATGGGTAGCCTGCGCGAATGATCCGGGGCGTCCCCGGATCGTCGGACCTACCTGGTTGGAGTCGAATCATGAAAACGAACGGACTGGCTTGGCGCGTGGTGATGTTGCTGATCGTGGTCGCCGCCGTCTTCACCGTATCGGCCGTGCATGCCAAGGGCGGATTCACGGCCTGCCCCATCAGCGGAATCGAATGTCCACAGATTTACAATCCGGTGATTTGCCAGGGCGGGGTGATTTATCCGAACATGTGCGAAGCGAAGAAGGTGTGCGCGAAGAACTGCGTCTATTACTAAATGGAACCACGGAATAGGGAAACCGATTTCGGCAAGTCTCGCGAATCCTCGCCCGTAGGGCGCACGGTCTTAGCCAGGGGCTTCAGCCCCTGGAACGGATTCCCCGTTTCTTTCCGCCCGGAGGGCGGACGAAACTCGGTTTCCCTTTTGTGTGTTCTTGTTTAGACGACGCACGCCGCACGTCGCGTGCGGGAACGAATTTACGAGAAACGGCCCGTTCCGACCCACGGAACGGGCCGCCGTTGTTTGCGAAGAATTGGTGCTGCGTGGACGCCAGGGCGACAGCGCCGGACATTTCGTGAGCGGTCACAGCCTCCTCCGCCCTGCTGGGCTGGTCTTGAGGGCGCGGACGATTCCGGGGGCGTCGCCCGCTGTCACGGACTGCATTCCCGGCCATGGACGGCAACCCGTACGGGGCAATGGGGGATGTCCACGCAGCGGACGGATGTGTTTCGGTCGCCGGCGCCCCGAATAGTCCCAGCACGGTCGTGCTAACCCGTGTGGGCCGATCCCGTGCCGCCGTGCTGTTGACGTTGATGGTCCAGAATGGTCAACGTCAGATCGATGCGATTGATGACCGCGCGCATGTCCGCGAGCCGCTCGACCGGTTCCGATTTGATGCAATCTTCCATTAGTCGGGCGACGCACGTGGGGATGTCGTCCGATATGGGGCGCTTCAGTTCGGACAGACGCCGGCCGATGCGCGACGGCATGTGCAGGCTGGCGACCTTGTTCATTTCCGTGGTCACCGCCCGGCCGGTCAGCAGCTTGAACAACGTCGCCCCCAGCCCGAACACGTCGGTCCGCTGATCGAGCACCGAGCGCCGCGCCTGTTCGGGGGCCATGTAGTCCATGGTGCCCTGGATGCGCTCCTTGGCGTGCATCATGGCCGAGCTCTGCCCGTAGTCGATCAGTTTGACCCGATCGTCTCTCGTGACGATCATATTGCCCGGCTTCAGGTCCGCGTGCACGTAGCCGCTGTGGTGCATGACCTGCAAGCCCTCGGCCACCAGGCGAAAATACCCCAGCAGCCGCGGCAATTCGGGCCGAAACTCGCTGTGCGACATGGGCACGCCGTCGACGTATTCCATCAGCAGCACGGCCGCCTGAATACGCAATCGTTTGCGAATCTGCCGCAGGTCGTAGATTTTACGCAGAACGGGGTGGTCGAGGGATTGCCCGGTGGCCTGTTCGGCCCGCAACTGCTCGAGGAATTTCTTCTCGTCCTCTTCGTTGATGCGGACGTACTTGGCCGCCCGCAGCTCGCCGGTTTCCAGGTGTTCGACGCAGTAGATATCGCTGTTGGCGCCGGTGCCCAGCTTCTCGATGACCCGGTAATCGGCCAGGTACAGGCTCATGAACTTCCGCCGAAACCGCCCCGTTCTTCCCCGATAGACCGTCTCGCTGACACGGGTGGAGCGTCTGGCATCACACGCGCGGACCACCCCGCTTCGCGTTTTCGGCAGCGTGTCCCGCTTCGCTTTCCGGGCAGCCCCGAAGGGGCGGCAGTCAATAGCCGGGGGCGTCAGCCCCCGGATCGGTCGCACCGACGACACAGCCCCGGAGGGGCGGCAGACCCGCAGGCTAACCCGCGTTCCAATCACCCGAAAACGCAATCGCGACACAACACGAGTGTGGTGCCACCATCGAACACTCGCCATCCAGCGATCAGAACCCATCACGCCGGTGGCGGGCCGAATCGCCCGATGCCGCTGCTTGGCATCCGCGCGCAGCGTAACGCTCGCAAGGAACCGCCCTTACCAAAACCCGCCGTCGGTCTGTTGAATCGACCCCGACCCGCGTTGCATCACACTGCACCGCGGACCGCACGGGTCACGTGGTCACCTCGGCGAAACGACGGACGTGGGCAAATGCCGGCCGCGGGAAAAGGATAATGGCGGTTAAAAACTGGATAATACGCCCGGCAACTCCACGCCACCCGCCGTCTCGACGATTAAGTATAGGTTTCGCCCTTCCAGCGGTCAAACCTCGGCCGGTAATCGCACATCACCAGGGTCACTGCCCGTCCGACACACTCGAGTGCCCGAATCGGGTGCACGCATCAGACCCCCCCCTCGCGAGTGGCGGGCCGGACGGAACCGACGTCGGAAATCGAAACGTACGCGACCCGGCGTCCGTTCGGCCCCGGACTCGCGTCCGGGGTTCTGAAACCCTTGCCGAAGCACGCCGTGGCGACCGTCATGCCTCCGCGCCGACCAACGCCACGGCCCGACGGCGACGGCGCTTCTTCGGTGTTCCGGGGATTCGGGCCTCGATCGGCCGGGGTTCGGCCGTGTTGGCGATTTCAATGGCTTCGCGGATGGTCGACGCAAACAGGTCGGCGTTGATTTCCTTCCACAAGCCGTCGGCCCGGTTGAACACGCCGCCCGACACCATGATGTTCAGCGCCGGGTTGGCCCCGATGTCGCGAATGCGATCCACCAGCTCGCGGATGCGGGGCACGTCGCGCGGCTGGGTTCCGAAGATCAGCAGAATGTCCGGACGCAGCTTGCCGATGGTTGCCCCCACCTCGTCGTGCGGAACACCGCCGCCGATGAAATAGGCGTTCCAACCGTCGGCCTCAAACAGGTCGGCGCACATCTGCCCGCCCAGTTCCTCCGGCTCTCCGTCGGCGCACATGATCAGGATCCGCTTGCCCTTGGCCGGGTTCTTGGGCAGGGTCTGTTGAAGCTGATCGGCCAGCGAACGATTGATCCGCGTGGCCATGTGCTCGACCACCGTGCTGATGCGGTCTCCGCGGAACAGCTTCTCCACCCGTTCCATCGCCGGCCACAGGATGCGTTCGTAGACCTCGCGGCCGGAGCGGCAGGTTTCGAGACTGGTCTGGATGATCTCCCGGCAGGCGAGGCGGTTGCCGGACAGCAGGGGCTCCATGTAGGTATCGAGGGATTCGGGGCGCATCGAAAGACTCCTCCCGCAACGGATCGGGCCATGGGGCCTGCCAAGGGCTGGGCCTCCTGCCCGATCCAAGAGCCGTCCGATGCGATGCTGGTGGTGTTCCGGGCCTCCGCCCGGCGGATCGAACCAATCACCGTCTGGTTTGTTCGCGTGCGGTCGCCGGCGTTCACCCCCGTGATGCGAAGTAAGTTACGCCGTCGGCCCGGGTTCTATCGGTGGGCGTTGGAAGAGTTCTTGAATGGAGTTGAGCGCCCGCGACCGCCGCGCGCACGCAACGAACTGATAAGCGGCGCGACGGCAAAAGTTGCCGTGACGAATTCGCGGACGTTCGCGCCGACCGGGTCCATTCTCCGTCGCCGGGCGCACGATGCTATCGGTCCCTGTCCTGATTGGCTTCGTAGCGGATCAGCATTCCCAAGTGCCGGCGGTAGACCACGTGCGGCGGTAAATTCACATCGCGGTAAATGCCCGGGGGGCAGTCGTAACCCAACACATACGCTTGTTCCTCGCCGATTTTCGCGCGGTAAACCACGTGCCATTGTTCCTCCACCTGAAAAGCGGCGGCCGGCGCCAATCCCGAAACCGCCGCGCCCGGCACGGCGCTTCCGATAAACACCGTCACCCGATCGAGTGCGTCGGGCGGCAGCTTGTCCAACGCAACCGTCGAGACGCCGACGACGAGCATGAATCGCGTCCCGACGTGCAGGTTGTATGCATCGTCGGGCGACAGCCCCCAATGCGGGTAGTAATTCGGCTCCGTCTCGCCCGCGACCACCCAATAACGCTCGACCGCGTGCCCGCCAATGGCGGCCGTGAAGCTGAAAACGGCGACCGCCCCTTCACGTTCCAGCGGCCGTTCATCGAATTCACCCTCGAACGTCAATTCGGATGGAACGGCGTCGCCGAGCTGGGTTTTCAGATAAGCCAACGCCTGTTGCATGTGTTCCAAGCGGGTCATGGCGGGGTGGGCCGAACCTGTTCCCTGAACAACCGTGTCGCTTTACAATCCGATCGCACGACCATAGCGTACCGTGTGTGGAAACCGACGTCGCCTCGGCTGGTGGTTTTCGTCCCGTTTGGGAACCAAGCACGGGACGGTCCAGGCCGCCCAAATGGGTTTCCGCCCGAAGGACGTTGCCTTCCACGCGCGGAACTTGACAGCGGAGCCACTCGGTGTATACTCAATCTACAACTCCCCGACCTCCGGGTCGGTTGGGCAACCTATACGGTTGCCTGTTTTTTTATGCACCAAGGTAATCGGAGCATCGTCTATATCGACGGCTTTAACCTATACTACGGTGCCGTCCGCGGCGGGCCCCACAAATGGCTGGACCTCCAGAAATACTTCACTTTGCTTCGTCAAGGCGATGATTTGCGGCGAATATACTATTTCACGGCAATCATTCAGGGATCCCGGCGATCAAATCAGGAGACTTACTTGCGCGCGCTGGAGAAACTACCGCTCGTCGAGATCAGGCTTGGCAAGTTCAAAAACAAAACCATCACGTGCGGGGTTCCGACGTGTACCCATGCCGGCCGAAAGCGATTCGAGGTACCGGAGGAGAAACAAACCGATGTGGCTATCGGCATCCAGATGCTGGAGGATGCTTTCGAAAATAGGAGCGATCGATTCGTAATCGTTAGCGGTGATTCCGACCTCCTTCCCGCCGTTCACGCGATCAAGCGCCTCTTTCCGCCCAAGAAGATCATCGTCTACGTCCCTTCGCGCAGCCCCCAACGCGGGGCGGCGATAGAGTTACGTTCCGCGGCGGACCAGGACAGGACCCTTCCGTTACGGCTTCTCAAGGTGTCACAGTTCCCACCGCAAGTGCCGGACGGTCACGGCGGGTGGATTTGCAAACCGCCCTCGTGGTGACCGGGGACAAGGACGTAACGTGTTCAGCGCTGCGCGGAACATCTCCGAATCGAGACTACAGACATGACATCTGACGCATTTTCCGATCGCATATTGAAGTTTCTCGCGCGGAAGGACTATCACCCGCGCAAAATCCGCCCGTTGGCTACGGCCATGGGCATCGCCGAGGACGAATACGGCGATTTCCGGCACGCGGTGAAGGGGTTGGCCCGGGCGGGTCGCGTGGTGCTGGGGTCGGGTAACGCGGTCCTGCTGCCGGAAATGGGCGGCGAGTTTATCGGACGGTTTCGGTCCAACCCCCGCGGCTTCGGTTTCATTATCCCTGAATCGCCCACGGCCCATGGTGACCTGTTCGTTCCCCCGGGGAATGCGGGCGGAGCCATTACCGGCGACTTGGTGGCCGCCACCGTGCTCAAAAAAGGGCATCGCGGCGGCAAGATGATCCACGAGGGGCGCATCGTCCGCATCATCGAACGCGGGCAATCGCAGTTCGTCGGGGCGTTGCAGTACGAGTTCGGCCGGTGGTTCGTGCGGGCCGACGGGAACATCATGCACGCGCCGATCGTGATCGGCGATCCGACCGCGAAAGGCGCGAAGGCGGGCGACCAGGTGGTGGTCGAGGTGACCCGCTACCCCGACGGCGATCGCGAGGCGCTGGGGGTGATCGTCCGCGTGCTGGGACCGGCCGGCGAGCCGGAAGTGGACACGGCCAGCATCATCGTTCAATACCAATTGCCGCACGAATTCGACGACGAGGCGTTGGGCGACGCACGGCGGGCCGTCGCCGATTACGACGCCGACGCCGTCGCCCGTGATCGCGAAGATCTTCGCGACCTGACCATCATCACCATCGACCCGGACGACGCCCGCGATTTCGACGACGCCATTTCGTTGCAGGTTCGGCCGCGGGGGCGGTTCGAACTGGGCGTACACATCGCCGATGTCAGTCATTTCGTGCGCGAGGGCACGGCGTTGGATCGCACGGCGCGGGAACGGGGCACGAGCGTTTATTTCCCGCGGCACGTGGTCCCCATGCTGCCGGAACTGATCAGCAACGGTTTGTGCAGTTTGCAGGAAGGCGAGCCGCGCCTGACCAAGAGCGCGTTCATCACCTACGACGCAAAAGGCAAGGTGGTCAGCGAACGCGTGGCCAACAGCATCATCCGGTCCGCGAAGCGATTGACCTACTTGCAGGCGTCGGCCGCGCTGGACGGAAAGACGGGCGACCTGCCCGCGGCGGTCGTGGAGTTGTTGCGGGTCATGGAAAAGCTGGCCCGGGTGATTCAGCAACGGCGGCAACGCGAGGGCATGATCGAGCTGGACCTGCCCGAGGTCGATTTGGTCATGGACGACGCGGGCCGGGTCACGGGCGTCAAACCGACGGACAACAGCTATTCGCACAAGATCATCGAGATGTTCATGGTGGAGGCCAACGAAACCGTCGCCCGGCTGTTCGCGGGTTTGAACGTTCCGTGCCTGCGCCGCGTGCATCCCGATCCCGATTCGACGGTCAGCCGCGATCTGTCCAAATTCCTGAACATGCTGGACCTGCCCACGCCGTCGCTGGACGACCGGGCCGGACTGCGGGCGCTGTTGAAACAGGTCCACGGCACGCCGCAATCGTTCGCGGTGAATCTGGCCGTGCTGCGTTCGATGCAGCGGGCGGTCTATTCACCGGTTCTGGAGGGGCACTACGCGCTGGCCAGCGAGCACTACGCCCATTTCACGTCGCCGATCCGGCGCTACCCCGATCTGACGGTGCATCGGCTGGTCGATCGATTCGCGCGCGGTGAATTCCAAAAGCAAGACCGACACGCGTCTCGAAGACCCCCTCACCCTACCCTCTCCCCCAAGGAGGGAGAGGGGAAGAACAAGCGCGCCGGCGTTTTGGCTATCGATTCGAGTCCGATGGACCCCGACGGGTTCGAAGCGTTCGAGCGACTGGGCGTGCACTGCAGTCAGCGCGAACGACAGGCCGAGGCGGCCGAACGCGAGCTCCGGCAGGTGAAGGTGCTGCGGCTGATGGAGACGCGCGTCGGTCAGGCGGTGGACGGGGTGGTGACGGGAGTGGCCAATTTCGGCGTGTTCGTGCAGTTGACCGAATTTCTGATCGACGGGCTGCTGGGGTTCGACAACATCGCCGACGACTGGTGGGAGGTGGATTCGGCGCGGGGCTGCGTTCGCGGTCAGCGCACCGGCCGGCGGATCGCCATCGGCGAACCGTTGCGGGTGATCATCGACGCGGTGGACATCCCCACGCGGCGGCTCGATCTGGCCATGCCCCGCGGCGCCGACGGTCAGCGGCCCGCGGGTGGGCGCACCAAGCCGTCGTCGCGCGGCGCCGGCGGCGCCGACAAACCCCGCCGCGGTCGATCGGGCCGCGGGCAATCGGAGCCCCGAAAAGCCGAGGCAGTGACACCACGCGACACTCCGGGTGTTCGCAAATCCATCCGCCCGAACCGCGGGCGGCCCAAAACCGGCCGATCGTCCACGCGCGGCAAGCGCCGCGGGCGATGATTTCGCAAGCGCCGGCCGTGCATTCGATTTTGGGATTTCGGCTGGCGATGCGAGTCAGAACCCGCCACGCGAGTGGCGGGCCGAATGGGTTCGACGCTGTTCGAAGGCTGCGTCGCGGCCCGGTTGGGGTTCGGCACTGGACTTGCGTCCGGGGTTCTGATCGAGGTACACGCAGGATCGGGCGATTCGAGGCGCTAGGTTCGTTTGCGGGACGAGCGCCGCTGGACGGATTCGACCGTGGCGATGTGCATCAATGAAAGCGTGGCGACGCGGTCCGGCAGATCGCCGTTGCCGCTTCCGTACGCGACGACCAGCCCGCCGCGGATCAAGATGGCGTTTTCAGGATGTACCACGTCGTACGTCTGCCCGCTCGACGCGACCACGCGAAATGGAACGAATGGGCGCTTGGTCAGATACTCGCGAAGAATCTCAATGGTCATGGCTGAAGTTTAGCGTACGGACACCGATTCCGGCAAGGAGATTCGGCCGATGCCCCAACGCTTCCGCAACTGCGGGTGGGCGGTTTGCGTGTTGCGTTCAAGCCAGCCTTGTTTGAGCAAGTGCCCTCGCGCGCCGAGCGTCTCCCCAAGCCTTTCCGACTAAGGGCCTATCCCAAAAACAGTTTCGACGCCTGAAAGGTAATGCAGGCCAGGGTCATATGCAGCAAGCCCAGATAATTCTCCGGTTTCTTCTCCCAGCGAATCAGAATGCGTCGAAATCGGT
>JABFSN010000003.1 GCA_013140575.1 Phycisphaerales bacterium
CTTCCCTGTGCTCGAAGCGGAGACGCGCGGGCGGGGCACGGTCCATTGACGCTCGGTCGGGTGCAGCGTGCGCTCGAGCTCCTCTACGACGTCGAGCTCGGCCACGATGTCGAGGACTTCGTCGTCGACGCCAACGAGGCGCGTGAGGCGGCAGGCGAAGACGCCGTCGCGCGACGAGAGGTACTGCTCGTCCGCGAGGACTCGGACGGAGTTGCCGTCGGACTCTACGTCGACGCGGAGGCGGTGCGCGCGCTCGGGGCAGGCAAGGGCGACGCGTGGACGCTGGAGCGGCTGGGATCGGCGGGGGTGGGGTCGGAGTTTCTGATTTCGATGGATCGAATGGGGGAGATCCTGGCTCCGTGACCCATTCGGCGACAGCCCTTCAGCGCTGGCGGTGAGACCCGGCCCGGCCCACGGAGTGGGTACGGTGAAAACGATATCGATCCGAAGCCACGCCTCGGGCGAGGGACGGCCGCCCCTACCGGGGCTTTAGTTCGTTCCCACGGCTTCCGCCGTGGGCTAGCGACGGGCGCCCCTACCGGGGCTTAAGACGAGGAAGCGGTCGTTCGTTCCAACGCGGTCGTTCGTTCCCACGGCTTCCGCCGTGGGCTGGCGACGGTCGCCCCTGCCGGGGCTGAAGTACCGCCGCCCCATGTTTGACGGACCTCGAGCGTCCAGCGTCCGCGAGCCTTGGTTGACGATCGGCGGGGTACCTGCTAGCGTCTGCCCGAGCTTCGGTCGGCGAGCGGTCGACGGGAGCGAATCCTGGGTGTCGTTGGGGCCGTCTGTTCAGGCCTGGAAGCGGCCGCGGTTTGATTGCGGCGGGCTTCATTGGAAGGCTGGCTCGGGACAGCGGGCCTTCGTCATCGCGGCGGAGGGCTCGTAGCCTCGTATCCGGGTGGTTCGCGGACGTGGACGGCGAATTCGGCCGTTCGATCCGTGGATTGGGCCGCGTCCTTTCGCGTGGCATGTTTTCGTGGACGAGATTGCGCATCGAGTGCGTTGAGGTCGGCGCGCGCCGAGCGGTTGAGGTCGGCGGATCGTCGTCGGTTTTCCGCGGGTGACGTTGCGCGAATACCCGGTGGTGTAATTGGTAACACACCAGGTTTTGGTCCTGGTATTTCAGGTTCGAGTCCTGGCCGGGTAGTGGGCCGATGCCGCGGGCTGGGGAACGGTTTCGCGGAAGCGTGACGAACTACCGGCGGCCCAATCGCTTGAGGTAGCGCGTGCCACGCGTCCGCGCTGGGCCGTGTTGTGCCGGCCGCGTTTCCGCGGGAGTTTTCCGCGAGGGTCGGCACGAACCACGGACAACGGAGTACCGTTGTCCGTGCCACCCGAGCGGGGACGGGTTCGCGGCGGTGACGGGAGTTGAGGTTGTGGTGCGTCGGCAGCCTGGCAGTGTGCAGCGAAACGGGTTGATTCCGGGGCGTGATTTCAGGAGCGACACGGCCATGATGCGCGGTCCGCACAAGCACGACGACGGCAACCTGAAACAGATGCGGATATTTTCGGGGAGCAGCAACCCGCAATTGACGGCGCAGATATGCGAGAGCGTGGGCGTGGAGATGGGCGGTGCGGTGATCGACCATTTCCCGGACGGGGAGACGTCGATCAAGCTGGAGGACGACGTACGGGGGCGGGATTGTTTCGTGGTGCAGTCGACGTGCCCGCCGGTGAACGACAACCTGATTGAGCTGCTGATCTTCATCGATTGCCTGCGTCGGGCGAGCGCGGATCGGATCACGGCGGTGATTCCGTATTTCGGGTACGCGCGTCAGGACCGCAAGTCGGAGGGACGGACGCCGATCACGGCGAAGCTGGTGGCGAACCTGATCGTCACGGCGGGTGCGGACCGGGTTCTGGCGATGGACCTGCACGCGGATCAGATTCAGGGGTTTTTCGACATTCCGGTGGATCACCTGCACGCGGCGCCGGTGTTGTGCGATCATTTCCGGGGGCTGGGGTTGAAGAACATCACGATCGTTTCGCCGGACGTGGGCAATATCAAGACGGCGAACAACTTCACGTCGCGGCTGGGGGGCGAGCTGGCGGTGATCGACAAGCGGCGGCGTTCGGGCGACTGCACGACGATGGTGAACATCATCGGGGAAGTGGAAGGCAAGACGGTGCTGATTTTCGATGACATGATCACCACGGCGGGGACGGCCACGCAGGCGGCGGAACTGGTGCGGGATCGGGGGGCGACGACGGTATGCCTGGGTGCGACGCATCCGGTGTTCGCGCCGCCGGCGATCGAGCGGTTGCGGGAGGCGAAGTTTTCGCACCTGGTGGTGACGGACACGGTGCCGGTTTCGGCGGAGGCGCATCGGGCGTTGCCGAATTTGAAGATACTGACGGTGGCGAGGCTGATGGGCGAGGCGATCCGGCGGATCCACACGCACGAATCGGTGAGCGCGTTGTTCACGGAGTAGGCGGGGTGTCGGCCGCGGTGGATGGCGGCGGCGACGCGAGCGGAGCAAGGTGAGCGATGGAAGTCCCAATCCTGAAATGTGAGCGGCGGACGCGGCTGGGCACGCACTACACGCGTCGCCTGCGGGCGAAGGGCCAACTGCCGGGCATCATTTACGGGCACGGCGAGGCGCCGGAGGCGTTCAGCGTGGAGGCGCACGCACTGCAACTGCATCTGGACCACGGTGCGCGGGTGCTGAATCTGGAGATGGAGGGTCAGACCAAGGCGTGCCTGATCAAGGACGTGCAGCGCGACCATCTGGACCGCGATCCGATTCACGTGGACATGGCGCGGGTGAACCTCGACGAGCGGGTGCGGGTGGAGGTGGCGATCGAATTGCGAGGGACGCCGAAGGGCGTGGAACACGGCGGCATTCTGGAATTGATGAAAGACACCGTGCTGGTCGAGTGTCTGGCGATGAACATTCCGGATACGTTCCATCCGACGGTGACGGAGCTGGAGGTCGGGGACGTGTTGCACGTGAAGGATCTGAAATTGCCGGAAGGCGTGGTTATTCTGGACGATCCCAACGAGCGTTTGGCGATGGTGCGGGCGCTGGCGGCGGAGGTGGACGCGGCGACGGTTGTGGCGGAAGAGGGCGCGCCGGAACCGGAGCGGATCGGACGAGTGGCCCCGACGGAGGAAGCGGAGGGCGAAGAGAAGTAATGTGTGGGTGTTTGGCGTTTCCCGCGGCGCGTCCTTCGCCCCTGCCGGGGCGAGGATTTCCGCGGGACGGAATCCACGGGTTGCGCGATGCTACGCATCGCTCCACCCGTGGCTACAGTCCGCCGCCCCGATGGGGCGGAAAGACGGATGATGCCCGGATGCTCGCGGGACGGGTACGGTGACGTCGAATGGTCGCGGGGCGGATACGGTGACGTTGAGCGGTGGGGATGATGAAACTGATCGTCGGGCTGGGCAACCCCGGACCGACCTACGCGGGGACGCGGCACAACGTGGGATTCGAGGTGGTCGATCTGGTGGCGAGCCGCGCGGGAATCGACCTGTCGCGGGAGAAGTTTCACGCGTGGTTCGGGGACGGGATGATCGGGGGCCGCAAGGTCGCGTTGATGAAGCCGACGACGTTCATGAATCGGAGCGGGCAGGCGGTGGCGGCGGTCGTCGGCTTTTACGGATTGGAGCGGGAGGATCTGCTGGTGGTTTGCGACGATACGGCGTTGCCGCTGGGG
>JABFSN010000028.1 GCA_013140575.1 Phycisphaerales bacterium
GGTGGGGACGGTGGCGGTTTCGCTGTTTATGCCGTTGTTCGATATGACGTCGGCGTTGAAATGAGGAAGAGACGTAGGGACAGAGGGACAGAGGGACAGAGGGACGAAGGGCGTGCGATGATCGCAACGGTTTTATCCAGGGTGGGGATTGGGGTTGCGGCCAACACGCCGATCGGGTTGGACGTGGCGCCGCGCGCGGTTCGGGCGGCGCAACTGCAGCGGACCGGCGGGCGATGGTCTGTCCGGGCGCTGGGGCATTGGGACCGGCGCGAAGACGAGCAAGGTGATCGTGCACCGGACGGATATGCCCGGCGGATCCGACGGGCGATGGATCAGGCCGATTTCCGCGGATTCCGCGCGGCCGCCGGTTTGAGCGCCCCGGACATTGAATTCCATATGCTGGAAGTGCCGGAACGAGGCGGGCTGGAAGACCCCCAGAAGTTCGCGGAAGCGGTGCGTTGGGAACTGAATCGGGTCACGTCCGTCCCGGAAGGGCGGGCGTTGTCCGATTTCTGGCGAGTGCCGACATCCAGCGCGGCGCGGACGTCGGCGATCGGGGTGGTCGCCCACGGCGCGTCCGTGGATTCGGCAAGTCATCTGATTGAATCCATCGGCCTGGATTGCGAGCGTGTGGACACGACGGCGTGTGCGCTGGTGCGTCTGGGGTCGATGGTGCGAAACCGACCCGGCGTCGACGCCGGCGGGATATGGGCCGTTCTCGACGTCGGCGAGCGCATGTCGCGGCTGGTGATCGCGGTCGACGATCGTCCGGTGTTGGTCCGCGGGATCGGTAGCGGCGGTCACGGCTGGTCCGAGGCGATCGCCAAAGCGCTGGGAGTGTCGTTCGACGCGGCCGAAATCCACAAATGCGACCACGGCATCGCGATTCACGGGGAGGGCGCGTCGGAGGCGCCGTCGGTGGCCGACAATGTGGCGGAGTTGATATTCAACAGTCTGCGAACGGACCTGGACGCGGCCGCGGGGGAGATTGAACGATCGTATGAATACGTGTTGCGTTGCTATCCGGATCGCAATCCCGGCGAGCTGCTGCTGGTCGGCGGGGGCTGCACGATGAAGGGTCTCGCGAAACACCTGGCGGAGCGGCTGGGCATCGTCGTGGATCGACTATCGGGGATAGTGGCCGGCGCGGACCCGGTGTTGTCGGTTGCGCCGCATCAACGGGGGAGCATCGATGCGTTCGCGTGTGCCATGGGCCTGTCACTGGATCCGGAGATGGCATCATGACCGGCGTGAATCTGATGCCCGCGGCGCGCGTGTTGGCCCGGCGGCGGCGGCGGCGCATCCGGCTGTGGGCGATGGTGGTGGCGACGGCCTGCGTGCTGGGCGCGGTTCCCATGACGCTGGAGCTGTCGCGTCACCGGCAGGTTCAGGCGCTGGGGGCGGAGCGCGATCGAACGACCGCGGAGATTGAGAAGGTCCGCGGAAACCTGAATCAGCTGGGCATAGACGCGCGGCAGTTGGAATCGGAGATCGCGCGCGCCGAGGCGTTACGCACCAAGCGGCCATGGGCCCGATTGATCGGTCTGATTGCGAGCTCGATGCCGGACGAAGTTTGGCTGACCGCCATCGCCACCGATCCGCCGACGGCGCGGCGCGGCACCGAGGACAAGCGGACCAAGGACGATCGGCCGGCGGCGCCCGACAAACCCGCGGAGGCGACGGTCGTGATTCTGGAAGCGCCGCAGGTGGTGACCATTGACGGCTACGCCATCGAGCAGCAACACATCTGGGAATTCGTGGCCCGTCTGTCCGGCGCGGGAGCGCTGGGGTCGGTTCGACTGCAAAAATCCATCGTCGAGCCGGTGCTGGAAAGCACGGCGGTTCATTTCCAGATCGTCTGCGACTGGACGCGAGGAGCGTAGTCCATGATCCCACGGTCCATCTGGTTGGTTGACGCGGCGGGACTGGCGGTGACCGCAGGACTGCTGTCGGCCGTTTCGTGGTACGCGTTGCTGAAACCGGACACGGCCTCGAGCCAGGTCCACGCGCTGCAGACGGACGTGGCCCAGGCCCGCGCCGATCTGCGGCAATTGCACGGCGCGCTCGACGAGAAGACCAACGAATACCGCACGCTGATGAAACGGTCCGAGCAGGTGGGTAAATTGCCGGAAAAATCGCCCATCGATTTCGATCTGCGGAGCATCACGGCCGTCGCCAAGAGCAAGAACGTCGAATTTCTGCACGTCGAGCCCATCGCGACGATCCTGTATCCGGACGTGACCGAATTCCGGTACCACGTCCGGGCGGGCGGCGCGTTCGCCGACCAGTTGTCGTTTTTCGAGTCGTTCGAGAGCTGTTCTTTTTGGGCGGACGTGACCCACGTGCGTCTGTCGGAAACGAAGACGCCGTCCACGGACGGCCGAATGCGGGTGGAGAGCGATCTGACGCTGAGCTTCTACGAATCCCAGCAGTAGTGGTTAGTCAGACCGAAGTCCTCGGGTAATCGGGTACGGGCGCTCGGCCCGAACCTGTCGCCCCGTCCGGGGCTAGTGAATCGCGGCGCGACGAGTCCGGGGGCTTGCGCCCCCGGCTATTAACCTTCGCCCCTCCGGGGCTGTCCAAAAACGCACGGATGACAGGCTACCGGCCGTGACCGGGGTGTGATCGGGGACCATGAACCGCCGCAAAAAAATCGTCTACGCAAGCGTGCTGATCGGCGGGGCCCTGTTGCTGTTGGCCGACCGGCTGTTTTTCGGACCGGGCCCGCATTCCGCGGAAGCGGCCGCCGGCGTGCGTTCGCTGAGCGCGTTGGGAGTGACCACGCCGACGGGACCGGCGCGATCGCTGGTCGCGGCGGCGTTTCCGAAGGGTCTTCCGCCAAGGTCACCGGCCACCATGTCGCGGGACGTGTTCCAATTGACCGATCGGGCCCGCGATCTGCTCGCCGGACTGGCCGACGACGACGGCGCCGGCGAACGGGTGTTGGCCGGTCGATCGGGCGGCAACACGGTGACGCCCGCAATCTTTCAACGGGATCACAAACTGGCCGGAGTCATGCGCCAGGGGGACGAGTGGGTGGCGCTGGTGGACGACACCTGGCTGGGGTTGGGTCACAAAATCGACGGCTGCACGCTTGAAGCGATCACCGGCGCCGACGCCACGTTCGTCTGTCCCGGAGGCCGGGCCGTGCTATCGGCCATTCCGTCACGTCCATCACGCTGAATCCATCTCGAAATGTCAAGCACTAATGTTTCCGCGTCGATACAGACAACGCGTCTGTGAAGATTTGGAAAACGCCTTCGCGAGGAACAAGAGTCATGAACACAATGAAGCGGACACGGGGATTCAGTCTGGTGGAGTTGGTGATCGTGATCGTGATTATCGGCGTCATCGCGGCCATCGCGGTGCCGCGGATCAGCCGCGGTGCGGCCGGCGCGGGCGCCAGCGCCCTGCGCGGCGACCTGCACGTTCTGCGGAACGCGCTGGACATGTATTCGGCCGAGCATGGCAGCACTTATCCGGCGATCCTGACGTTTGAGGCCCAACTGACGCAGTTCACGAGTGACGCCGGGGCGACGAGTGTGACCAAGGACGCGACCTACAAGTACGGTCCCTATCTGGTTGCCGTGCCCGTGCTGAAGGTCGGCGACGGCAAGGGATCCAAGAC
>JABFSN010000170.1 GCA_013140575.1 Phycisphaerales bacterium
AAATCGCCACCTTCTCCTGCCCTGTGAAATGCCGCCGTTGCTTCGCGTTGTTCATGTCGTTTTCCTCCGATCGGGACCACACTAACCCGCACGGCCGAAAACTCCATTTCCGACTGAAGCAACACACCGCCACCGGGCAAGGGGACCGATGAACACCATAGTGATTGAATCCAATAATGCAAAGTCAAGCGAGGCATCCGCTACATCTTCCGAGAAGATGCTTGGAAATGCGCGATTGCCTTTAGTGGGCTACATTCCAATTGCTGTATCGGGATATACCGGAATCCCTGTCGAAGATGTTGAACTTTGCGATAGGCCACTTTTCGCACTTCGCTGTGGCCAACTCCCTTCCGCCTAGTCAGCTTTGTACACCAGCCTTGTCCCTGGCGCCATCTTCAACGCCGCGTCCGTCCGCTCTCCGTCCGTAACCGTTCGGTGGTTCCACCGGAACGCGAATTCGTCGGCGTAGCGGTGCAGGTGGTGGCGTCCGACGTGGTGGAACGCACCATGAATTCCGCGTTTCAGTAGGGCGAAGTAGGACTCGGCCGAGTTGACGTGAACGTCGCCACGGGCGTATTCGCCGACGCTGTGGTCAACGGTTTCGTGACCGCCCTCGAACGCTGGGCCGAGCTTCACGTACGCCTGTAGGCCGTCGGTCAGTAGCCGTGACGACTTGGCAACCATTTCATCCAACGCGCCCTTGAGATTCTTTTGGGTCACGCGGCCGATGACCTTGGTTCGCATTTTCCCGCCGCGTTCGACGAGCGCCATGACGGCGGTCTTGTTTTCGATTTTCAACCCCGTTCCATGCCCGCGAAGCCGGGGGCCGACCCATGTTTCATCGGCCTCGACGGTCCCCGATAGCATCGTCCGCAATGGTTCATTCTGCATCGCGTGGCGGACGCGGTGCGCCATATGCCACGCGGACTTGTAGGATTTCAGCCCCAGCATCCGTTGAAGCTGGAGCGCCGACACGCCCTTTTTCGACGCACAAATCAGGTGAAACGCCTGAATCCACGTCGTCAGCGGGATATGCGACCGCTCGAATATCGTCCCAACCGTCACCGTGAATTGCTTGCGGCACTCGCGGGCCTTGCACTTGTAAACGCCCGGGCGCGTCGCCTTGCCGTTCAGCTTGGCCACGACTGCCGATCCGCAATGGGCACACACTGGACCGTTCGGCCAGCGGAGCCGTTCGAGATATTCGCGGGCGTCGTTTTCAGTCAGCTTGCAAACTTGTTTGTAGGTCAGCATCGGGTGTTCCCTTCGTTTGGTACACCCTAATACTACATCATGGGGCTTGGTTTGTCAAGTAGATAATTCCGGTGTATGTTAGGTATGAGCGCCGCCCTCGAAAGGGCGGCGGTCTTTCCGAGCCGCGACCGTGAGGGAGCGGAGTTGAGAGGATGCATTGAAGTGAATCGACGCGTCCGGTGGCTCGCGGCTTGAGCCGGGCCGCACCGGGCGCCAAATCGAAAGGGGTGATCGCATGACGCGGGGCGCCGCGTGGTAATACTGGTTTCCGGCCCCTCTGTTTGACCTCCCGTGCGCGGGGCAGTGTCTCCAAGTGGCACGGTCATCGGGCGTGGTGTCTCGGAATTGCACTGCATTTTCCGAGCCGCAACCGTAAGGAAGCGGTCTTCGTTCCGAGCCGCGACCGTCCCGGCCGTGTTCCGCGTGGCATGGACATCCTGTCCATGATTCACGTACCTCGGGCGTCTCGCCCGCGAGTTGCTTTCGCGGTGCGTCCCGCCCGTCCGCTTCGCGCAGACCTCCCGTTCATGGGGCAGCGTCTTCGAGGGGTGTCGCCGGTTGGGGTGGCATGGCCCACGCTCGCGCGGCCATGCCATTCGCTCGTGTGCGTGGGCTATACCGCACGCAGCACCCGGCGCACGGCCGTTCGCGTCAGATCAACGCCCCCGGCCGTCGACGTCCATTCGAGCCGCCGGCGCAAGGCATTTCACGGTATCGGACAACTGAATAACGACAGTCAATGGCCTCGTGCGTCAGCGCCCGCCGCGACGCGAAACGCGTTTCCAGCCGTTCGACCCGTTGCCGCAGCTTCATCGGTCACTCAACCCGCCGCTTCTGCGCCGCGCCCTCAAAGGCCCCCGTCGAGGTGCTTCAGGTCGTTCAAGTCCTTGTGTCGACCGGCGGCACGTTTGTTGGCCAGCAAATCGGTTTTGGCGATCATGCGCACCGGTATGCCGTCGAACTCGGCCTCAACACGGCGGGCGTGACACTCGGAGAATGCGACGCCGGAAACCTCGGTAAGAATCTCGATGCGGACCGGCGGAACACCCATACGCACCACGCGCCCCGCCGTCAGGAACAAGTCCGGCCGCACCGTCGGAGTGGCGAAACCGAACGACTTGAGAACTCCCGCCAGCTTGGACGCGCTTTCAGGGTCGACACCCACCCATACGTCGAGATCACCAGTGGGCCGGGCATATCCGTGGTGCGCCACGGCGTAGCCGCCAACGATCAGGTACTCAATCTTCTCCGAGTTGAGCAACCTCAAGAACTCTCTGAAGTCTTGCGGTAGCGGCAGCGTGTCCATAGGCCATCCGGCGTAGATACTCCAAGGCCTGCATCCGCTCGGCGGGCGAGCGGCTTCGCCAGTACACGCCGTCGTCGTCCTGCTCATCGAGCGGAACGACGCTCAACGCGGTGCGGTCCAGTCGATACGACGGCTTGATTTCATCCATACAAGTCAACCGATTATACGGCGCTTCGGGGCGGACCGCCAGCAAGAATGGTCGTCGGGCCGGATGTGGGCTGTATCAAATCCCCTGTGAAGCCAAAACGTGCTGCCATAAGCTCAAAGACGGGCCTGACACTGTCGAATCGCTCCTGCGCTGTTTGGAACGTCAACCAAAAGCTATACCCCCGGCCTGTTGTGAAATACTGAAGCTGCGTCATCGGTGACTCTTGACCCGCCGCGCGCAACTTCATCCGTGATACAAAGAAAGCGGCATCTTGGTTGGCAAGCGTCGTCCTGCCGCTTTCCGCAATCACCGCGTCGGCGAAATTGACTCGCATGATAGATTCATACACACCCGGTCGAAGCACCATTTCGGCCGCCTTGGCTGGCAGCACGTCGATCATGCTCGGATCAAACGTGACGACCACGTTTGCAAAATCTATCCCTGAACCGCCATCGCTAACGATCTTGACTCTTGTATCGGCATGATGAGTGCCAACAACAGCCCACGAATCCGAGTACCTCCAGTAGAATCCCCAAGCTTCATCGCGAAATGTCGTAAAGTCCTTGTGTACTGGTTCAGCTTGACCTGGAGTTTCGGCCGTCGGTTGTTCGCTACCGGGAGACCGTCTCCCGGCGTTTGGATCGGCAAGGACTCGCGGCTGCGCCGCGAGGGATTTATCGCGTTGGTGCCAATCCCGAAGGTCGTTTGAGAGAGACGGGCGGCCCGGTGGGTCGCCCGCCTTTCGGTCTTGGCCCCTGGATCGGCGCTCGGGTTGCTTCCCAGCAGAGCCGTATCCTCCGTCCAGGCCGTCGGTTGTTCTACGGTTTTGTTATTCATCAGGCAACCGCTTTGTCACGAGCCTGTAGGCGCGCGGCTCGTCGTCGTTCGCGTGCCGCCTCGAGCTTGCGATCCCGCTCC
>JABFSN010000224.1 GCA_013140575.1 Phycisphaerales bacterium
CGATCGCCACGTTGCCACATGCGGGCTTGATGCATCAGAAGGGACCGCCGCCTTGTCCGCCCCACGCGCCTTCGCGTAGTCTCATCCGCCGTGGCTCGATACCGACGTCGAAAACGACTGCCCTCCACCATCCGCGTGCCACGCTATTACCGGCGTCACCCGCTCTTCGTCGCCGTCGTGCTGATCATCGGATTCGTCGCCTTTCTCGGCCGCGACGCCCAACGCTCCCCATCCGCGCCCGTCACGGGAAGCGACCTCGATCGATACGACGGGCAGACGTTCACCGTCGTTCATGTGGCCGACGGCGACACCGTCGATGTGGACGCCCCAGACGGAAACGAAACCAAAACGCGCATCCGCTTGTGGGGCGTTGACACACCCGAAACCGACAAGTCCCCCACCGGCCGAATGTTCTACGGCGATGAGGCCTCCGATTTCACGCGGTCCGCATTGCTCGGCAGACGCGTGCGCCTCCTGCTCGTTGCCGACGACACTCGCGACAAATACAACCGCCTGCTGGCCTACATCGTGCCCGTCGACACCGGCCGCCTGTTCAACGAAATCCTGGTCGAGGCCGGCTACGCCTACGCCGACCCGCGTTTCAAGCACCCCCATCGCGAACGGTTTCTATCCCTCGAATCGAACGCCCGCGCCGCCCGCGTGGGTTTGTGGCAATCCGTCACCCCCGACCAAATGCCCAACTGGCGCCGCCGCAACGCAGCGAAGTGACGGCATGTGTCTAATATGATAGCGCTTCTACCTTCGACTTCAGCTCGCGATCGCCGATGGGCCGTATCGACCCCCCGCGTTTTCGGTCGCGCCAGCGAGCATCGGAACGCGAAGTAGCGCTGTGATACTAAATAGAACCAAGAAGTAGGGAAACCGATTTCATCATGACCCGCGAACATGACCCGCGAATCTTCGCCCGGAGGGCGCACGATCTTAGCCAGGGACTTCAGTCCCTGGATCGCATGCGCTACTTCTTCCCGCCCGGAGGGCGCACGAAACCCGGTGTTCCCGGCCGGGGACGCGGTTTGTCGCCGGGTGACGCCTTCCCGCCATCGCCCGTAAAGGAAAGAATGCCATGAATCGGACGAGCGGTTGATTCCCGGGCGTTAGGTGGTTAATCTCCATGAATACGGACGTGCCGCGAGTTCGCGCGCGACCACGGCCGGCCCTCGGTCAATTCGAAAGAACAGGGAGACACCCATGTCACAAGAAGGCAGGTCGATTACGCGCGGTGGAGGGATCGCGGGCGTGCCGAGCCTCGGGTGGGCGTTGGTCGTGGTGTGCATGGCCGTCGGGGCGATCCCGGCGCTGGGGCAGTGCGCCGAGGAGCAGAAGTTGATTGCCGCGGACATTGACGCGAATGACGAGTTCGGACGGTCGGTCTCGGTGAGTGGCGACACGGCCGTGGTCGGAGCGTACGGCCACGACGTCGCCGGATCCGTTTTCGGTTCGGCATACGTCTACCTCCGCTCCGGTGGCGTTTGGACCCAGCAGCACAACCTGACCGCGTTGGACGCAGAGACGGGCGATGGACTCGGGGTTTCCGTCTCGGTGAGCGATGAAACGGCCGTGGTCGGGGCGTGGGACGACGACGACGCGGGAACCAGCTCCGGTTCGGCGTACGTCTTCGTCCGCGCCGGCGCGGTGTGGACCCAGCAACAGAAGCTTACCGCATCAGACGCAGCCGCAGGTGACCTGTTCGGGGTCTCGGTCTCGGTTAGCGGGGACACGGCTGTGGTCGGGGCGTACGGCGACGACGACGCGGGCTTGGTCAGCGGCTCGGCGTACGTCTACGTTCGTTGCGGCGAGGCGTGGATCCAGCAGCAGAAACTGACCGCATCGGACGGTGCGGCGAGCGATTTTTTCGGGATATCCGTTTGCGTCAGTGGGGACACGGCCGTGGTTGGGGCAGAACTCGACGACGGCGCCGTCAGCGACTCCGGTTCGGCGTACGTCTACGTCCGATCCGGTGGGGTGTGGACCGAGCAGCAGAAGCTGACCGCCGCGGACGCGGCGGCGGGTGACCAGTTCGGGATTTCCGTCTCCGTGAGCGAGGACACGGCCGCGGTCGGCGCGGTTGGCGACGATTCCGCCGGCTCCTTCTCCGGGTCGGCGTACGTCTTCGTCCGCTCCGGCGGGGTGTGGACCCAGCAGCAGAAGCTGACTGCATCGGACGCGGCGGCGGGTGACCAGTTCGGGGTTCGCGTTTCAGTCGACGGGGACACGGCCGTGGTCGGTGCCCCACGGGATGGCGACGCGGGCGACGACTCCGGCTCGGCGTATGTATACGTCCGCTCCGGCGGCGTATGGAACCAGCAGCCGAAGCTGACCGCATCGAACGCGGCCGCCGATGACTTTTTCGGAATCTCCGTCTCCGTGAATGGGGACACGGCCTTCGTCGGCGCGCACTACAACGACGACGCGGGCTCCCTTTCCGGTTCGGCGTACGCGTTTTCCTGCGGGTCGGAGTGCGCGCCCGATCTTAACCGCGATGGGGTGGCGGACATTCTGGACTTCGGCGTCTTTCAGTCGTTGTTCGACGATTGCCGATAGCCCGGCCGGGTGCTGGGTGGACTCTCTTTTGCGAAAGCAAAGGGTGGGGGCACGGTGATCGCTCCCGCGAAATGTCCCCGACAAAGCGAGCTGCGGAACCACGGTGAAGCGTCGTTCGTCCCGGGTATCGGGACGGCGAGAATCAGGGGTGAAAACGCCGACACCCGGTGGTGGAACAGATTTCACGATGCTGTTGGTCGGTTCTTCCGCGTCGAATCATCGTGACCCCAACCATTGTACCTGCGCTCCCGTCGGTCGCGATGGTTGCCCTTTCGCCAGTCACGATGTCCGCTCTTCCGTCGGTCGCGCCCGGCAATTGGATTTCGTTGTGGAATTAATTCGCGCCGGCTTCCGCGCCCACCGCGAATTCGTGGATCGCCTGCGTCTGTTTCTGCGACAACTGGTCCTGAACCGTGATCTTCAAAACGTATTTCCCGTCGGTCATCGTCGCCGGCAGCGTGATGCGTTGCGCGACGAAGAAATCCTCGCGGCGCCGTCGTGACACGTCCTCGATCCGCGGCACGTCGTGCGTCCACACCGATTCGCCCCCGGGGGTCAGCACCTCGAACCGTTCGTTCAGAACCGTGCGGAATCGCCCGTCGTCGGTCGCCTCGGAACGGAAGTGGGCCACCTCGAAATAGACGATCGCCTGATTGGGCCGCAACGCCTGAAACACGCCCCCGGGCAACTCGTCGTACACCCCGAACGCCTGCACCCGCGAGCACAACGCCACCGTCGGAATGGACGGGTCGGACCGCTCCCGCAGCGCGTCACGTAGCGTCTCCACCGACGCCATCGCCGGCTTCGCATCCGCCACCGGATCGGCCAACACCCCTCGAACGTCCGACAGGAACGCCACGATCGACCGCAGCAGTCCGGCCGTCGATTCCGCCGCTCCCTGGAAAACCGCGTCGTCCACGCGGTTCGACGCCAGCCCCAGCAGTGCCAGGCGCCATCGCGCATCCGCGTCCGTCGGCGATTGGATCACGCGGGCCGCCAATCCGTCCACCATCGTCTCCGCAAATGTCGTATCGTCGGCCAACGGTCGATTGGCCACCCGCGCTTCGTCGAACGATCTCGCGTCCGGCGTTGGTATCTCGACACGATCGACCGCCAGCCGAATGATCCGCGGCGGCGACGCGGGCCCGTTTCCGCCTTTCCGACCCGACACCACCTTCAGGCCCGGCAATCCGTCATCGGGCACGAAACTCGCCGCCTCCACCGGCTTTTCCGCGGCCCGTGTCGGATCAGTCACCGTCGCCTTCGTTCCCGCGGGACGAGACCCGCTCGAATGCCGCACCGCCGCACTCGCCGGATCCGCCGGGTTCGCCGGCGTTTTTCGCGCCGCCGATTCGACTGCCCGCAACGCGGAACCTCTCGATTCCGATTCCGTCCCCGCCCCATCGGGGCTGTCGGTCTTGGCAATCGCGTCCAGCCGGTTGATGAAATCCAACACCTGCGCCCGCGCTTCTTCCGAACGGACGGCCTCCATCGGATCCGCATCGGCTGCGGCCGCCGAAGACTGCGGCTCCACGGGCGCCCCGGCCGGAACGGACGCGGGCGATTCGCCCGGCGCCGTTCGCGGTCGCAGCGGTCGCCCCCACTGTCCGGCCTCGCAACCGGCCAGCACCATCAACAGCGCCGGCATCCACTGGCGGTAGCGCAACGTCGATTGTCGAATGTTCGTCATCAGCCGGCTCCTTCCAACTCAGAACCTGTTTCGAAAGGCCGAATTCCTTCCGAGCCGCAACCGTTAGGGAGCGGGTTACCGTCGAAAAATCCAGACCGCTTGCTTACGCGTGCGGCTCGGAAAAAACTTTCGAAACACGTTCTCATGATGACCGTCGCGCCTCGATGCTCCGGTAGCCCCGAAGGGGCGACAGTCAGTAGCCGGGGGCGTCAGCCCCCGGATCCGTCACCCCCGACGAACAAGCCCCGGAGGGGCGACAGACCCGCTGGCCGCGCCGCGTTCCGATCGCCCGAAAACCAAAGTGTGACGAACCACTATCCCGCCTTCGCCGCGCCGCCATGGCGAATGATGAATTTCTCAACCGCAGACTCGAACGTGCCCAGTCCCGTCTTGGACTCCAAATCAGCACGCAACAAATCGGCCAGTTGATTCTCCAGTCGATCGCGCGTGCAGCGCTGCAGCCTGCGTTTCAGCACCTCGGGCGGTGCGAAATAACCCCGCCCGATCGAGTGCAGCGGTTCGCCCCCGTCCAATCGACTCCGCATGTCCAGCAATCGCCGCAGCCCAAACGCCAACCCCCCGATCGCACGTCCCGGCGCGGCCCGATCGGTGGCCACCACCCGTTGCCATTCCGACAACGCCTTCCGCGTGTCACCGTCGGCGATCGCGTCCATGACCGCGAACACCACATGCTCGCGATATTGCACCACCATCGCGTCCACGTCCTTCCCGTCGATGCTCTCCCGCGCACCCACGTAAATCGCCAGCTTGGCCAACTCCGCGTCCAGCGTCTCCTGCGACCGGCCCGCGTGTTCGCACAGCATCGCCGCCGCCTCGCGTGACACGCGCTTCTGATAAGCCTCGCGGGCCCGCGAGACCACCCACCCAGGAACGGCCTGATTGGGCAACTCTTCGCATTCGATGATCTCGCCGATTTCCTTCAGCCGTTTCCCCAGATTAGTTTTCGGAAGAAACGTCCTGCAGACCAAAACCAGGCAGCCGCCGTCCGTCGGTGACTCCGCATAGCGCTCCAGCGCCGCGCGATGCCGGCTCACAAAATCGTCCGCGTCCTCCACCACCACCACCCGCCGCCCGCCGAGCATGCACATCGTGCGCACGTCGTCCAGAACGTCCGAACAGCTCGCGCCGTCGCCGTTGACCCGGACCATGTTCAGCGCCGGATCGCCGCCGTCGAGTTCGCGGTCGATGATTCGAGCCAGTGCCTCGCGGTGCGTGAACGCATTCTTGCCGTGAATGACGCAGATCGGTTTGCACGGTCCGGTGCGGGTCATGGCGTGGGATCGACCTGACGGAAACTCGCCGCCAATCGCTGTAAACTCCCCAGCCGCAACTGGGCCTTGTCGATGATTTCCGTCGCCCGCGGATCCAGCGTGGACGCCTTGTGGTACTGTTCCCGGGCCAGCAATTCGTCGCCCTGATAGATGGCCACGTCCCCCAGATACAGCCACGCCTCCACGTCCCGCGGATTGGCCCGCACCATGGCGCTCAACTGCTGCACCGCCTCCGGGAAACGATGCTCGGCCACGTGTACCAGCGCCAACCCCTGCAGCGCCGACCGCGACGTCGCATCCTGCCCCAACGCCAGCCGATAGGCGTCCGTCGCCTCCCCCAGCAGCCGTTGAGCGTACAACGCCCCACCCAGCTCAACAAGCGCATCCGTCGAACCCGGATCCAGCGCCAACGCCTCCCGCAATCGCGACGTCGCCAGCCGGAATTCACCGCGATCAACGTGCGCTTTTGCCTCCCGGTGCAACGTCGCCGCCCGTTTCGATTCCGACGTCTCCGTCACGTTCGACGGACCGGTTGATCCCCGCGAAACATCCGTCCGCGGCGGCGCCGTGTCGTCCGCGACCGCGATGACCGGCGCTGCCAACGGCACGACCGGCGGCACGACCGGCGGCACGACCGGCGGCGTCGAATCGACATGCACCCGCAATTGCGGAACCGTTCCCGGAACTGGTGCCGCGGTCGACGACCCAACACCATTGGTGGCCACGGCGAAGAAGCCGTAGAACCCGTCCGCCGGCGCCTCGAAAATGATTTTGTTCTCGCGGTTTTGTTCGTCGACCGTCGTTAGGCCGCCTGACCCGGTTATCGTCAAACTGACGGCCTCGTTAGCCGCGCTCCCCCCGGGCGCTGTTGACGCGGAATACTCGGTGACGGCGTTTGCGCCCGTCGGTTCGAACCGTTTCCAGTTCGCGCCGTCGTCCGTTGAAAACCACAGCGCCACGTCCCGCACCACGTCGCCGCCGTCATCAATGCCGATCCTGACCGCAAAAACGCGGCGGTCGATTGTCGGAACGCCGTCAGCATCCGCCGGACCGGCCCACGCGACCGCCTGAAACGCCGACAAAACAACGACCGTCGCGCTCGCGACGCCGAACGCCGGCCGACGAAATACGCGGAATGGACAAACCGACTCCAAGCCTCGTTCACTAATCATCTGTGTATTTCCGCGCCCCTTCCGGGGAGGGCCATCCGCCTTCCCAGAGCTGATTTGCATCTCCGGGGCAATCGACAACGTCCTAAAATCATCGGACCTTGTAAACATCCCGCTCCACCCAAACAACCTGGCCCATCCTGGCTGACAGTTATTACTGTACAGCATTAATATATTGAGCATCAATTTCTAGTTCTGTTTTCATGGACAGCTCGACTGCCCACTCCGTCGAAAAAACCGCGTCTCAACGCCCGAAAAACCGCTTTACGTGGCGGGACCAACCTTGTTAGACTCCCCCCGGCAACGTGCCCTGAACCAAACTTCATCCGTAGCACACGGAGGTCATCGCTCATGTTGGAAGCCTACGAACGACTGAAACAACTTGTGGAAGCCAGCCAGGAGGATGTGGCCAAGGCTGCCGGCGGCAACAAGGCCGCGGGTACACGAGTTCGCAAAGCTATGCAGGACATCAAATCCACCGCCCAGGACGTGCGAAAGAAGGTGCTCGAAGTTCGTTCCGAGCCGGGCCCAAGCTAGGCTTGTGACTCGCCCCGGGGGTTGATATTCAAACCGCGGCGCTCGACCGGGTCGAAACCACCCCGCGGCGCCGGGCCACTCGTTCGCCCGGTCGAAACAGCTTCGATCGGTCGAGGCCCATTGACGTGGAAGGCGTGCGACGGCGCGATCTTTCGTGATCGCCGTGTGCGTTGCTGTCGGCGCTGGAGATGTCGGACCAGGCCGCGTGACCGGGCAAACCGGTTGTTTCACTGGATTCAATATGCCGAGTGCATTTCTGCTGGATCTGGCTCGGTGCGACCGATCCACCGTCCTGTTCGACAGGCATGCCCTGTATTCCCGCCTGCCGCAACGGCATGAGTTCATGCAGTTGGACGGAGTCGTGCATCTCGATCATTCGATCGGCGAGGCCGTCGCGTTCCGCGAGGTGCGCGATGACGAATGGTGGTGTCGCGGTCATGTTCCGGGAATGCCGCTGCTGCCGGGCGTGCTGATGCTCGAGGCCGCCGCGCAACTTGCGGCGTTCATGGAATGCTATTCGCAGCCCGGGTTCAACGGGTTCGTCGGTTTCGGCGGCGTGGACGATTGCAAGTTTCGGCAGACGGTCCGGCCGCCGACCTGCCTCTGGTTTCTATGCCGGCGCAAGGACGCGCGCACCCGCCGGATCGTTTGCTCCGTGCAGGGCGTGGTCGATGGGGCCCTCGCGTTCGAAGCCACCGTCACCGGCCTGTTGATCCCGTCGTGACCCCGGCCACTGATTCAGCCCGTTGATCCGGCCGATTCCCATATGCACGTTCTCATCACCAACGACGACGGTTACGAATCCCCCGGTCTGGTCGCGCTGCACGACGCGGTGAAGGACCAACACACCGTGAGCGTCGTCGCCCCCAGCGGCGAACGGTCGGTCTGCGGTCACGCGGCGACGCTGAAGGGGCCCATTCGCGTTCGCGCCGTCGATCATCCCACGATGGGTCTCATTTTCGCCGTGGATGGAACGCCGGCGGACTGCGTGCGTCTGGCCATCTCCACGCTTCTGCGTGAACCCGTGGATCTCGTGCTGTCGGGCATCAACCTCGGCGCCAACGTCAGCACCATCGACGTGCACAGTTCGGGAACCGTCGCCGCCGCGCGGGAAGGCGCCTTCAACGGAATTCCGTCCATCGCCGTTTCGCACCTCCATCGAAAGACCCATCCCATGGACTGGTCGCTGTCCGCTCAAATCGTGGCCCGATTGATCCCGCAATTGCTGGGTTATCGCGACAGGGTGCGTCTGTGGAACGTGAATCTACCGGCTCTGCCGCCGGGCCAACGCCCGTCCGGCGTATGCATCGCGCCGTTATCCACCGATCCGATCCCGTTGACCTATCGAGTCCGCGACGCGGACGATGGTTCGCGGGAATACGAATACACCGGCTTTTTCGAGGGCCGCGTCATTCGCCCGGGCACCGACGTCGCCGTCGTGTTCGGCGATCAGATCTGTGTCACGCCGCTGAACTTGGACGCGACCGCCCCGTTGGCGGTCGGCCCCTTCACCGTGACCCCATAGCCGCTCCGCACCCGTCCGGTGGCTTTCCCGAAGACGACTGCTCCGTCCTCTGCAATGCCCGGACAGGCGACCGCCGGGGCGGCGCTTTCGTGGCGCCGGTTTCACCCGCCGTGACTCCCCCATGCCCACACCGCCGCCCGTGCGCGAATCCCGCCGGCGCGTGCGCGCCGTTCGACGATTATCACCGCGGCGACGTGCTCACCACCTGCCCGTCAATGATCACGCCGACGCAATGCGTGGCGTACTCGAACGGGTCGCCGTCGTAGATGGCCACGTCGCCGTCTTTGCCGGGTTCCAAAGACCCGACACGGTCGGCGACGCCGACGATGCGCGCGGCGTCGATGGTGATGGTGGCCAGCGCCTCTTCAAACGACAGACCGTTGGCGGCGGCGATGGCGGCCTCGAACAACGCCACACGCGTCTTGGGAACGTAGTCTTCGTATCCGCTCTGCAACGCAATCATAATGCCGGCTTCGTGGAGCTTGGCCGCGGTCTCGAAACTCATGTTCTTGCGATCCCCGTACGCCCGCACCATCGACGCGTGGACGATCACCGGCACGCCCGTGGCCTTGATCTGCTCGATCAGCAGATAGGCCTCGGCCGCACTGTCCAGAATCAGCTTGAATCCGAACTCCTCGCGCAAGCGCAGGGCGCTGGCGATGTCCTGAGCGCGGTCGGCCGACACCATCAGCGGAACCTCGCCCTTCAGCACGCGGGCCAGCACTTCCAGCTTCAGGTCACGATCGGGCTTTTTGTCGTCGGCGGCCGTTTCCAGTTTGTGGGCGTATTCCTGGGCCTTGATGAACTGCTCGCGGAGCATGGCCGACATCTTGCCGCGCGTCCCCGGCGATTTCTTCTCGTTCTTGCGGGCGTCGCTGCCAATGGTAGCGGCCACCGCGGCCGGCTCCAGAAGCAGAGCGTCGGCCAACGTATTGCCGATCGTCTTAACCACGCATGTTTGGCCCGAAATCAACTCACCGGGCGCGTGACCGGTGTGTACCGTGGTGATACCGAACCCGCGAATGTATTCCAGCAGCGCCTCTTGCGTGTTGAACGCATCGATGGCCCGCAATTCCGGCTGGATGGGCGCGGACCGCTCCAGTTGGTCCTGGTCGTGCGGTTGGTTGTAGATGCCGGTCAGCCCGACGACGCTGTGCGCGTCCACCAACCCCGGCGTGACCACGGCACCCTCCAAAACGCGAAAACCCGCCGGAACGGCGACTTGATCGGCCGGTCCGACTTCGGCGATCTTTCCGTCGCGAATCACCACGACGCCGTTCTCGATCGCCGCGCCGCCCATCGTGTAGACCGTCTTGCCGCGAACGGCCACCTGCGAAAACGCCGGCGCCGCCGCAAACGCGAATACAAGCAATGAAAAACAAGCAGACAAATGCCGCTTCATGACGGGCCCTCCTTGTCGTAGCAGCACAGATAGGGCTCCACGTCATCGCCCGCCCCATACCCGCCCACCGCGTGCAGCCGATCGTCCGGGATGTTGCGGTCGAACACCTTCCCGCCATCCACCCACGTCTCCAACACCTTCGCGTACACGCTTAACGGGTCGGCCGACAGAATAATGAAATCCGCGTCCTTACCAGCTTCCAGCGATCCGATCCGGTCTGCCAAATCCAGCATCTCGGCGCCCGCCAGCGTCAACGCCTTCAACGCCTCCGCTCGCGACATCCCCGCGCGCACGCCCAACGCGGCCGAGCGCAGGAACAGTCGCGAATCGGTGATCCAGTCGTCGGTGTGAAACGCGACCTTCACCCCCGCCCGCTCCAAAATGCCGCCGGTTTCCATCACCAGGTTGACGGCCTCCAGCTTCCCGCCGGGGCTGTCCACCAGAATGATCGAACAGGGCACACCGGCCGCGGCGATCTCGTCGGCCACCTTCCACCCCTCGCTGACGTGGTGCAGCACGACGCGGAACCCGAACTCCTTCGACAGACGAATGACGGTCATGATGTCGTCGTGGCGGTGCGTGTGATGATGCACGACGCGCTTGCCTTCCAGCACCTCGACCAGCGCTTCCATCGCCAGATCACGGGTGGGCTGCTTTTCGGGATCGACGCTTGGCCGTTGCAGCTTCTCGCGATACTCCTGGGCCTTGATGAACTTCTCCCGCACCAGTGCGGCCGATTTGCCCCGCGTGCCGGGGAACGGCGATTCGTGCATCGAGTTGGTGCCATTGGCCATTTTCAATCCGCCCGTCGGCATGCCCGCCGAATCGCGGATGTACAGTTGATCGACGGTCTTGCCCCCGCGCATTTTCAGATAAACGGTCTGCCCGCTGCACAAATGACCCGACCCCGGCATCAGGTTGATGGTGGTCAATCCGCCCGCGACGACGCGGCGAAATCCCGGGTCCAACACGTTGATCGAGTCGAGTATCCGCACCTCGGGTTGAATCGGCCCGCTCCCGTCCGCCCCGCCGATGCCGCCCGCGTGATTATGCGTGCAGACCAGACCCGGCATGATCACCCGTCCGGCCGCGTCGATACGCTCCGCGCCGGCCGGGATCTCCACCGCGTCGTCCGGCCCGACGGCGAGGATCTTCCCGCCCCGCACCACCAGCGTGCCGCGATCGATTTCGTCGCCCGCGATGGGGATGATGTGCGCGCCGGTAAATGCGCGGGGGACGTCCTGCGCCGCAGCGGCGCTACCCAACAGCAACACCACCGCGGCCGATCGAATTCCAAATATGGTCAAATCTACCCTCCGTTGCTTGCTCGCCGGGGACCGTTCCCCGATCGCAGTCTACGGCCACCCGTGAATTCAGCCAACGCGCGAGAACTACCGGCCCCTTCCCATTTCGCCTTTCGCTTTTCGACGTTTCGCTTTTGCCCCCGTGCCTTCTTCTAAAAACCACGCCGCGAATCCAACAATACGCACACCGGACCGTCGTTGTCCGAAGTCACCTTCATCATCGCCCCGAACCGTCCCTTCTCGACCGTCACGCCCGATTCCAACAACACCGCGCACACCCGCTCGTACATCGGTTCGGCCGTCGCCCCCCTCGCCGCAGCCGCGAACGACGGCCGCCGTCCGTGACGCGCGTCCGCCATCGTCGTAAACGCGCTCACCACCAGCACAGAACCTCCCGCCTGCACCACGTCTTCGTTCATCATCCCCTCCGCATCCGAAAAGACGCGCAAATGCCGAACCTTCTCCGCAATGTAGGCGACGTCCTCGCCCCCATCGTCTGGTTGAATTCCCAGATACACCAGCAGGCCGCCCCCGATCCGCCCCACGCACGCCCCCTCGACCTCGACGACCGCGCCCCGCACCCGCTGAACCCCGGCCCGCATCGTCTAATCCCGCGGCGCGGGCGTGGCCTCGCCGTTCGTGTACAGACGCGTCGCATTCCGGGCGTGCGCCAGGATCAACTGCCGCAGCTCTTCCGGTTCGGTCACCACCGCCTGATCGCCATAGCCCAGGATCCACCACGAAATCTCGTCGATGCCGTCCACGTCGACTTCGAACACCAGCGACCCGTCCGTCCGCCGCCGCGTGCGTTGCGTTGAATGCCAGTACACTTCCTCGACGTTGCCCGCCACCATGCTGCTGAAATGCACCTCGACGTGATGCCGCACGCTCCCCCGGATCATGCTCCATGCGTTTCCGAAATAGTGCTCCAGCCGGAACTTCGGGTCCGGGCGGAACCGTTCCTCGAGCACGCGCATCTCGATGATTCGTTCGATCTTGAACGTGCGCGCCTGCCGATGCACCGACGATCGCCCGATCAGGTACCAGCCGCGATTACGGAACAGGATCCGGTATGGGTCGACCATGGTCTCGATTTCGCACTTGTCGGCGTACGAATCGTAACGCATCGCCATGCGCCGTTTGTCTGCCATCGCCGCCTGAATCCGGGCGATGGTGTCGGTGATCGGGTCCACGTCCGACACCGGGTGCCAGTCCACCGTCACGCCGTCCAGCAGCGAGCCGCACATCGTCCGCACGTCCGCGGGCAGCACCGATTCGATCTTCATCCCCCCCGTCATGGCCGCCGACACGTTCGGCACCACCCGGTCGTTCACGAATTTCCGCGTCACCAACAGCAGCGCCAGCGCCTCCTCCATCGTCAGATTCACCGGCGGCAGGTAATACGAACGATCGATCCCATAGCGCTCCGATTCCGCGTCGTACGAGCACACCACGCCCGCCTCGCGCAACACGTTCAGATCGCGGAACACCGTCCGCCGGCTGATGGCCATCTCCGCCGCCAGCGCGTCGACGTCGTACGATCGCCCCGCCTGCAGCAACTGCACGATGCGGATCAGCCGTTGCGTGCGCGTCATCTTCATCGCTGATTCACTCGTTCAAAGACGGCGCGTCGATCGATTGGCGCGGGCCGACGTACGGCAGCGATCTGCGATCGCTTTTTTATGCCCTTGTCCATTCCGCCCCGGCGGGGCGGTGGAGTGTAGCCGCGGGTGGAGCGATGCGCAGCATCGTGCAACCCGTGGATTCCATCCCGCGCGAATCCCCGCCCCGGGAGGGGCGAAGGAGCCGCTGCGAATCCCGCGCGTCACGCACATGCCTACACGCCGGCCCGTCGACTCATTCTCCAGGCTGCATTTCGGTTTCTTCACAACCCTCATCCCGACGCCGGCGCCACCTGTGCCATCAACGGCGCTGAGCGTACCAGGATGAACCCGATCAGCGACCCCGCCGCCAGAACCGCCGGCAGCCAATGACTCCGCC
>JABFSN010000150.1 GCA_013140575.1 Phycisphaerales bacterium
AGGCGGGGGCGCGGCGGCGGGCATTATGCTGTTTTCTCGCGCGCCCGGCACACGATGCCACGTTGCGGCACCGACGCATTGCGTGACGATGACGCGACGATCGGCGCGTCGTTGTTCAGTCTATCGACGAATTCGCGTATAACGCACGTCGTCGATTGCATCGTCTACAATGCGTCTGCCATAGTCATTCCAAACGTCGGGCAAACTCGGGCGAAACCCGCCGCAGAGTCTTGCGATAGACTGTGCAGACTACAATGCCCGTCGGCAATTGGCGCGTCAGATGTTGCAGACGATGCCGCTCGTCGGCCAATGGGGCGTTAGACGTTGCAGACCGCGACGCGGACCTACGATAGACGCGCGACTATGCGACCGATAGACGGGCGCCGTCGTGTCGATTAGACGCGCGAATCGTCAATGGCGCGTCTGTCTTTGCCACAACCCACCGGTTGTAGAAAAAACTGCGCAAAGAGCGCGAATTCTGTTTGACATAGTGACAAGGGTGTGTCACAATAGGGGCGTGTCGTGAATAGTGCCGGCGCGATGCTATCAACATCCGCCGCCGTGGCCAACCACTACGAAGGAGTGATTGACGATGACCATTCTAAGTGACCTTTCACAATGATTGATCCCTTTGCATCCGGCGTGTCGAAATTACTTCTGACGGCGGAGCCGTCGGGAGGTTGCCATGTCGCGCCATTCGAGGATTCGGCTGACGGACGAGCAAACCGACGAGTTGGACACTTTTCGAATGCGGGCCAGGACGCCGGCCACGTACCGCAATGCCACCATCATCCTGATGTCCGACGCGGGCCGCAGCAAAGCGTCGATTGCCGAGGCCCTGGGCTGCGGCACGGCCACGGTCGAGCGCGTGCGCCGGCTGTATTCGACGATGGGCATCGTCGGGCTGACACCGATCAAGCCGCCTGGCCGACCTTCGCGACTGAGCAACGCCTTGCGCGAACCGGTGTTGCAGGCCATCCAAGTCGACCCGCGTACCCTGATACCGGTTCCGATGTTAGTCACAGACGGGCGCGGCGGTCCTGCGGGACCGGGGCCCGCTCGGCTGTGAGTAACTCGGCGGCGGCTGTGATATCTTCGGAGGGTTCCGTTTTGGCGGCGGAGGTAGAATGCCGCAAGGATCGCAACGCCCCGGCATCGACACGGTCACGCAGCCCTGCTCCTGCGAGGAGCGAGCCCAGATCACCGGTCGGGTCGGCGGCGCCTGCCCTAACGTCTGAGAGGGTGAAGGCGACCGCGGAGGGAGCCTGAACGCCTCACGAAGGCTCCTGTATCAGGTTGACGCGTGGCAGGCCTTTGGCGTTGGAGCGGTCCTTTTTAGGGAGGACGCCAAAGATGGGGAACGAGAATGCCGCGCGTTGGAGCGAACGGATCGCGTTCGCGGGATTCGATTGGGCCGGCGATCATCACGACGTGGTGGTGGTGGATGTCGGCGGGACCGTGGTCGAGGATTTCCGCATCGACGACAGTGCCGCGGGCTGGCAGCAATTGCGGAAGCGCCTGTCGGCGTATGCGGATCTGGCCGTCGCCGTCGAAACACGCAGCGGGGTGGTGGTCGAGCGTCTGCTGGAGGCGGGATATGCGGTGTTCCCGGTGAACCCCATGGCGGCCAAGCGTTATCGGGAGCGCAAGGCGCCCAGCGGGCACAAGACGGATCGGGTGGATGCCTGGAGCATGGCCGACGCGTTGCGGACCGACGGTCACGCGTGGCGAGCGTTGCGACCGGACGATCCGCTGACCGTGGAGTTGCGGGTTTTGTGTCGCGACGAGGTGGCGCTCATCGGGCAACGGACGGCGTTGGTCCACCAGCTTCAGGCGGCCTTGCGGGAGTATTATCCCGTGGCGTTGCGGGCCTTCGAGGATTGGACGATGCGTTCGTCGTGGGCATTTGTGGAGCGCTTCCCCACGCCGGCTGCGTTGATCCAGTCCGGCAAGCGTCGCTGGGAGAAGTTCCTGCACACGCAGAAGCTTTATCGTCCCGAGACCTATGCCGAGCGTTTGCGTTTGTTCGCGACGGCCGAGGAGTTCTGCGGAAGCGTCGCGTTGATCCAGGCCAAGAGTCTGCTGGCGACGGGACTGGCCATTCAACTGCGGACTCTTCAGGACCATCTGGATCGCTACCGGGCGCGGATCGAGGAATTGTTCGCACGCCACCCGGATCATGATCTGTTCGGTTCATTGCCCGGCGTGGGGCCGAAGCTGGGGCCGCGCCTGCTGTCGGAACTGGGTGATGATCGCGGGCGCTTCGATTCCGCCGAGGGACTGCAGTGCTACGTGGGAACAGCCCCGGTCACCCATCAGAGCGGCAAGATGCGGACGGCGCGGTTCCGGCGAGGCTGCAACCCGCGGCTGCGTCATGCGGTTCACCTGTGGGCCGGTCAAAGCCTGCGGGTCTGCGCGTGGGCCCAAGTGTATTACGAGAAAAAGCGTTCGGAAGGCAAGAGCTACGCCTGTGCCTTGCGTTGCCTGGCCCAGCGCTGGCTGAAGATTCTATGGAAAATGTGGCAGACCCGGACGCGTTATGACGCCGAGCGCCACCACCGCAACCAAGTGCGTCACGGCGGTTGGGTTCTGGCCCTGAGGCCTGTGAAATCCTGACGGAGAATCGCGAACCCGCTCGGCCCCCCAAACCCGGGCAAAAGGGGGACGACAATTTCGGAGAGGCGCCATGAAAATCCCAAAAAAGCGATTGCAAACCCAGAGAACATCTGGGCTGGAGGACGAGGCCCCTTCAGGGCCTTTTCGCAGCCCGCCAAATCTGTCATAGACCCCGGCTCAGCCGGCGACCGGCATCGACGAGCCGAGGGCTTCTACGGACCGGTCGTGGCGGATCGCGACCGTTGCAATTTCACTTGGACCATTTCAATATAGGACTATGCCGAACGCAAAAGATTCCACTCCGCGCCATTACCCCGGCGTCATGGTCTCCAGCACGTTCACTGACCTGGAGCAACACCGGGCGGCGCTGATCAAAGCCATACGAGGCCAGGGGCTTGCCGATGTCGCCATGGAAAACGACTCGGCAAAACCGGATGTCGATGTGATCGATTCCTCTCTTCAAATGGTCCGCGACGCGTCGGCCTACATCGGCGTCATCAGCTTCAAATACGGTCAGACGCCGCAATGCCCCAACCGCAATCCCCGCGGGCTATCCATCACCGAACTTGAGTTCAATGAGGCCCAGCTACTCAATCGGCCTATTCTGCTTTTCATTATGGGAGAGAAACATTACGTCCTCCCGGCGGA
This sequence comes from Phycisphaerales bacterium, assembly GCA_013140575.1. GTDB lineage: Bacteria > Planctomycetota > Phycisphaerae > UBA1845 > UBA1845 > JABFSN01. The sequence goes on from JABFSN010000150.1 coordinate 3,265, forward strand.
CGTCGAATCGGACCCGGCCAAAAAAGATAAGCTGAACGCGTTTCGCGAGCGAGCCAAGCAGTTGAAGCCGGATTCGCCGGTGCATCGCGTGTATTGCACATTCCACAGCCTCGAGGAATTCGCCCGCCAGGCCACCCAATCGGTCGCCGACCTTCGCCGTCATCTCGATGAAAAGACCGCTGCCTCCATCACGCCGCCAATCCCAGTTCCGACTCCGCCGTACACCACGGCCGAGCCCGACCCCATCCCCACACCGCCCGCGTTCTACGCCGAGCCGCGTTACATCGGGTCGCACCGGTTTGTTGGCCGTCAGGCCCAGCTCGACGTGCTGGACGATTGGGCCGTGCCGGCCGACCCGCACCCCGTGCTCCTGTTCGAGGCCATCGGCGGCGCGGGCAAAAGCATGCTCACCTGGGAATGGACCACCACACACGCCGCCGGGGTCCGTGGGGACTGGGCGGGGCGCTTCTGGTATTCCTTCTACGAACGCGGCGCGATCATGGCCGACTTCTGCGGCCGGGCGCTCGCCTACATCACCGGCAAGCAGTTCGATGATTTCCGCAGGAAGAAGACTCCTGTACTCGCCGAACAACTCCTGCACCACCTTCAGGCCCGCCCCTGGCTGCTCGTTCTCGACGGCCTCGAGCGCGTGCTCGTCCACTACCATCGATTCGACGCCGCGTCGCTTCCCGACGAGGCCGCCGACCGGCCCACCGACCAGATCGCCCACCGCGACCCTTGCGCCGCCATCCGCCCCGAGGACGACGACCTGCTCCGCGCCCTCGCCGCGGCCGCCCCGTCGAAACTGCTCATCACCTCGCGGCTGGTTCCCCGCGTGCTGCTCAATGCGGCGAGCCAGCCCATCCCCGGCGTTCTCCGCGTGTCCCTCCCCGGCCTGCGTCCGAGCGACGCCGAAGCGCTGCTCCGCTCCTGCGGCGTGATCGGCGGCTCGCAGGCCATTCAGGATTACCTCAAGAGCCATTGCGACTGCCACCCGTTGGTTACCGGCGTCCTGGCCGGGCTGGTCAACGACTATCTTCCCGACCGAGGGAATTTCGACGCCTGGGCGGCCGATTCCGCGGGCGGCGGCCGGCTCAACCTCGCCGACCTCGACTTGGTCCAGAAGCGCAACCACATCCTCCAGGCCGCGCTCGACGCCCTTCCGGAGAAGAGCCGCCAACTCCTTTCCACGCTGGCGCTCCTGTCCGAGGCCGTGGATTACCCCACGCTCAGCGCCCTCAATCCCCACCTGCCCACTCCGCAGGAACTGTCAACAACCGTTCGTGATATCGAGCGCCGGGGCCTGCTGCAATACGACGGTCAGCACAAGCGCTACGACCTGCATCCCGTCGTCCGCGGAATAGCCGCCGGGGGCTTACGACCCGAGGAAATAGACCGCTACGGCCAGCGCGTAGTGGATCACTTCTCCCGACAGCCCCACGGTCCCTACGAGCAGGCGGAGACTCTCGAAGACCTCCGCAACGCCCTACAGGTTGTTCGCACCCTGCTCAACATGGGACGATACCAGCGGGCCTGCGATGCTTACACGGGTGACATGGCCAGCGCCCTCCTTGCGAATTTGGAGGCATACCCGGAGACTTTGTCTTTGCTGCGGCCTTTCTTCCCTCGAGGCTGGGCCTCCCTACCCAATAGTGTGGATAAAAGAGCCCGCTCCAATCTGGCACACAATGTCGCCGTGGCTTTGAGTTTCAGTGACGAGCCGCAGAAAGCCCTTGCTGCCCACGGTGCATCCCTACTCACCGACTTGGGAGCGGCGGATTGGGCAGGCGTCGTAGCAAAATTGACTGGCATTTCGATGACGCTCTCCACTCAGAACCGCTTGGCGAGCGCGGAACGCTGCCTGCTTCTGGCCCTTGACCTTGCCGGTTTGACGGACGACGAAGGCCATCTCTTCCGTGCCCTGCTGGATCGCTTTCGGCAACTTGTCCATATTGGCCAATGGGTAGATGCCGAGGCTTTGTGGCAGTTACTCGACCCTATGGGCCGCGAATGGTCTCGCGACATCTACCGTCCCGGCTACGCAGAGTATGGCCACGCCCTGTTCCGGTTCTGGCAGGGGCAATTGAAGGAAGAGGATCTCGCCCATGCTGAACAACTGGCCAAGAAAGGCAAGAACCGCGGTGCCATCCGCTACCTCCACGGTCTTCGCGGGCTATGGCAGCTTGAGCAAGGCCAGTGGGCGATCGCCGCAGAGAGTCTCCACGAGGCCGTGCGTATGGCCCGCGCCGTCGGGAAGATCGACACCGCGGCGGAGACCCAACTCGCACTCGCCAGGTTCCGCCTTGGTCAGCTCTCCGACCCCCGGCGCGAGGCGGAGCAACTCGCCAATGCAAGGCGGCCGGCCCACCGCGCTCTCGCGGAGCTGTGGTTGGCCATCGGCGACCGGGTGCAGGCGAAGCAGCACGCCCTCGCGGCCTACACGTGGGCCTGGGCCGACGGCAAGCCTTACGTTCACCGTTACGAACTGAACAAGGCCACCGCCCTGTTGAAGCAACTCGGCGTGGAGATTCCCAACCTGCCGCCCTACGACCCGGCCAGGGACGAAAAGTTCCCCTGGGAGGACGAAGTGGCCGCCGCCATCGAAAAACTCCGCGGCGAGAAGGAAGAGGAAAAGCGCAAGGAAGAGCCCGAAAAAAGCAAGAGGGAATCCGGGAATCGCGAGAAGGGGTAGCGGGTCAATCTGGACGGCTGCTCTGCTCTGAAAATGGGCAAGGATGCAACGTACAGTCGATACAATCTACCCGGTTTTTCATCCGTCATGGCGAGGGCCGCCATCGTGGGTCCTGGTGCGAGAATCCCTTCTCGCACCCACTCTTCGCGGGAATGCGGCTGGTGCGAGAATCCCTTCTCGCACCTCATTTTGCGGGAATCCCTTCCCGCTACTCCTCCGCGCCCGAACCGAACTCCGGGCCGGCCGCCCCTCATCCTCCTCGATCGGTGCAATCAGTGGATCCCTCCCCCCGTTTCGACGTTTCAGTTTTTCCGCTTTTCCCCTTCGCGCCCTTTGCGCCTTCGCGTGAGACCACTCGCCGTCTGTGTCCATCTGTGTTCTCTGTGGATTGTGTTCTCCCGTTTCGCCTTTCCCTCCGTCCCTCCGTCCCTTCGTCCCTTTCTTCATTGGCCTATCCTCCGGCCTCCACTCGACTTACGTCGCGCCCCGAATTTTCCGCTTGACTCCCCGCTATGTACGGTGTATGTTAGGTTATGACGCCGCCCTCGGAAGGGCGGCCGGACGCCTTGAAACGGGTGACCGCGTGAAAGGGGTGATCGCATGACGCGGGGCGCCGCGTGACAAGATTGGTTTCCGGCCCCTGGGGTTGACCTCCCGTGTATGGGGTAGTGTCTCCGAGTGGCACGAGCATCTTGCCCGTGGTTCGCGTGGCACGGACATCTTGTCCGTGTTGGTTCGAACCCGGGCGTCCCGCCCGTGTGCTTGTGCAGACCTCCCGTTCACGGGGTAGTGTCCTCGAGGGGTGTCGCCGGTTGGGGTGGCATGGCCCACGCTCGCGTGGCCATGTCTTCCGCGTGTGTGCGTATCAATGGTTGCACAACGCTCCCGGCGCGCGGCCGTTCGCGTTCACAGGACGCGCCTGACCGTCGACGTCCTTTCGAGCCACGCGCGCAAGGCAACACATCGCATCGGATAACCGAATAATGACGACCGGTGGACGTATTGCCGTTCGGCGTCGCCTCGGCGTGGAGGCTCGTGTCCCTGCCTCCGTGAAGGTCGGGCCCCCGTGTTGGCGTCTTCGCCCTACTTCATGTGGTTGATGACCGCGTCGCCGAATTCGCTGCATTTGAGCAGCTTGGCGGTGGTGCCTTCCGCTTCCAACAGGCGGTGGAAGTCGTACGTGACCGTGCGGGCGGCGATGGCGCCGCTGACGCCGTTCAGGATCAAGTCGGCGGCCTCGTGCCAGTTCATGTAACGCAGCATGGCCTCGCCGGAGAGAATGACCGATCCGGGATTGACCTTGTCCTGGCCGGCGTATTTGGGCGCGGTGCCGTGGGTGGCCTCGAACACGGCGTGACCGGTGACGTAGTTGATGTTGCCGCCGGGGGCGATGCCGATGCCGCCGACCTGCGCGGCCAGCGCGTCGGAAATGTAATCGCCGTTCAGGTTGAGCGTGGCGATGACGTCGAATTCGTCGGGCCGGGTCAACACCTGCTGAAGGGCGATGTCGGCGATGACGTCGCGGACCAGCAGTTTGCCGCCGGGTTCACCCTTGCAGTCGTCCCAGCTAACGGCCCGATCGGCGAATTCCTCGCGGACCAGTTCGTAACCCCATTCGCGGAAGCCGCCCTCGGTGAATTTCATGATGTTGCCCTTGTGCACCAGCGTGACACTCTTTCGCTGATGGGCGAGGGCGTATTGGATGGCGGCGCGGATCAGGCGTTTCGAGCCTTCGATGCTGACCGGCTTGATGCCGATGGCGCTGGATTCGGGGAAACGGATATTCTTGACCCCCATGGCCTCCTGCAGCCAGGCGATGACCTTTTTCGCTTCCCGCGATTTGGCGGCCCATTCGATGCCCGCGTAAATGTCCTCGGTGTTCTCGCGGAAGATGACCATGTTGATGAGATCGGGCCGCTTGACCGGCGAGGGCACGCCCTTGAAGTAGTGCACCGGGCGCAGGCAGACGTACAGGTCGAGAATCTGCCGGACGGCCACGTTTAGCGAACGGATGCCGCCGCCGATGGGCGTGGTCAGCGGACCCTTGATGCCGACGAGGTAGGTGCGGAACGCTTCCAGGGTGTCGTCGGGGAGCCACGTCCCATATTTGTCGTACGATTTTTGACCGGCGAACACTTCGAACCAGCAAAGCCGCCGTTTCTGCCCATAGGCCTTGGTCACCGCGGCGTCGAACACGCGGACGGCCGCCCGCCAGATGTCCGGACCGGTCCCATCGCCCTCGATAAAGGGTACAATGGGGTCGTCGGGGACGTGCATGCCGGTGTCGCGTTTGGTGATCGGGGTGCCGTGGGTCGGCAGTTTGAGGTTTTGAAAGGCCGGGGCGGGCATTACGAATAATCCTGCTACGGGGACATCGCGGGATCGGCATCGTGGACGAACGAGTCCATTCCATCGGATCGGCTTTTGAGGTTAGGCGGGATTGACGGTACTGTCAACGTGACTGGTGGTCCGACCCACCCGAGTAATTGGGTCGGGCGCCCGGATCAGAACCCGCCACGCGAGTGGCGGGTGGCACGCAACGGAGGTCGGAACACGGAGCGTACACGAGCCCGTTTCCAGTCGGCCCCGGACTTGCGTCCGGGGTTCTCGAGTCGGCGCTGCGACACGGAAACTCATTCGTGCCCGGCCACCCGGCGTCGGTGGACGGGACGGCGCCTGCGATTTTGACGCCCACCGGGCGCGGGAGAAGTGCGATGAGCATGACGTATCGGATGGTGGTGCTGGCGGTCGGGGTGGTGTCGGCGGGGGTCGCATGGGGCAAGGACATCGAGCCGCCCAGGAAGGTCGACCGGTTCCAGGACGAATGGGACAAGGTGAACTTCAGTCACGCGCTGTTGACTGATGCCCTGCACGAGTTCGTCGATCAGGACGGGTTGCTGGATTACGATGGTCTGCGCAAGAACCGCAAGTTCAACGAGTACCTGTACCGCCTGGCCAACACCGATGCGGCCGGATTGCCGTCGTCGGAGGCCAAAATGGCATTCTGGATCAACGCGTACAACGCGTTGACCATCAAGGGGGCCATCGAAACCCGGGGGTTTGACCATCGCTTCTGGTCGGACTACAGTGTCAAGCGTGTGTTTCCCATGGACGTGGACGAGGCCGACCGGACCTTCTTTCGCGGTCTGAAGTTCGTGGTCGGCGGGGAACGTTACACGCTCGACGAAATCGAAAAGGGCGTCCTGCTCGGCGATGCGGCGGCGGCCGGCGAGCGGCTGTCGTTGTTTCAGGCGGCCGGGCCGACGGGGCGTGATTCGCGGATCCATCTGGCGCTGGTCCGCGGAGCGCTGGGCTGCCCGCCGTTGTCGCGGGATGCGTACGAGGCGGACAAGCTCGACGCCCAGTTGACCGAACGGGCGAAAGCGTTCGTTCTGGACAAATTGCGGTGCCGCATCGACGCGGCCAAAAAACTGGTGGAGATCAGCCAGGTTTTCGAATGGTATGCGGCGGATTTTTCCAATCCGCAGGTGGCGCCGAACGTGAAGTCGGTGTTCGAGTTCCTGGCGAAGTATGTGGATGACCCGGTGCTGCGCAAGTCGTTGACGGAAGAGCAGTGGCAAATGACCTATATTCCGTTCGACTGGATGACCAACGACAAGGGGCATCTCAAGACGCAGACGCCGGGTGAGGGGGGTGCGGAACAGCCGCCGCGCCCCTGATGTCGGTTCCATTGTTCGACTACGTGGTCATCGCATTATTCCTGGCGGCGTCCGGCGCCCTGGCGGTCTACGGCCTGCACCTTTACGTGCTGGTCTGGCTGTTCTGGCGGCGGGCGCGCGGCGTTCGCGCGAGCCAGCAGCGGACCATCGCTGATTATGTTGCGACCACGCCCGACGATCGTTGGCCGATCGTCACCAGTCAGATCCCCCTCTATAACGAGATGGACGTGGCCGAGCGGGTGATTCGCGCCGCGGCGGCGATGGACTACCCGGCCGGTCGGCACGAGGTTCAGATTCTCGACGACAGCGACGACGACACGGGTCCGCTGGTCGACGGTGTGGTGGCGGAATTGCGGGCCGCGGGCGCCGAGGTGACCGTGGTTCGGCGCCGCGATCGCGAGGGGTACAAGGCCGGCGCGTTGGCGAACGGTCTGAACCACGCCCGAGGCGAGTTTCTGGCCATTTTCGACGCCGATTTCGTGCCCCCGGGGGATTTCCTGCGCCGGGCCGTTCCGTTGTTGGCGTCCGCGCCGGACCTCGCCTGCCTTCAGGGCCGGTGGGATCATTTGAACCGCGAGGAATCGTGGCTGACCCGCGCTCAGGCGGTGGGCATCGACGCCCACTTCGCGATTGAACAGGGCGCCCGGGCGTGGAACGGTCTGCTGATGAATTTCAACGGGACGGCCGGCGTCTGGCGCCGTGCCGCGATCGAAGACCCGAACGTCGGCGGATGGCAGGGGGACACTCTGACGGAAGACCTCGATTTGTCTTATCGAGCGCAGTTGGGCGGTTGGCGGCTGGATTACTGCGTCGATCTGGCCGTTCCCGCGGAACTGCCCGCACACATCGGCGCGTTCAAGAGCCAGCAGCGGCGCTGGGCCACCGGCTCGATTCAGGTCGCGGTCAAATTACTGCCGAGAATCTGGCGATCCCCGCGGACATGGGCGCAACGCATCGAGGCCACGCTGCACTTGACGCATTACAGCGCGTCCCTCTGGATGTTAATTCTCGCTCTGGTGGCGCGTCCGATCCTGTTGGTCTTCATGGAGGGCGGACGGATCGGCGGCTGGATCTGGTTCGTCTGGGCCGTGGTCTTCGCGTCCGCGATCGCGCCGCCTCTCGCGTATTCCTACGCCCGGTGGAGCTTGGGAGGGGGCACGTCCGCGGTCCGAATGATTCCACAGTTGCTGCTCTTGGGCTGCGGAATGTGCGCGAACAACTCCGTGGCGGTGGTTCGCGGATTGTTTTCGCGCGGCGGTGAATTTGTTCGCACGCCGAAATCCGGGACGGCGCCGGCGGCGAGTAAGACGAGCGGTTATGCTCCCATCCACACGCACTTGTGGATTATCGAGATTCTGCTCGGCGTCTATGCGCTGGTCAGTCTGGCGCGGTTCATGACGTATTCAAAATGGGCGGTCAGCGTCTTTCTGCTTCTCTACGGACTCGGTTTCCTGACCGTCGGCTGGTTGTCCCGACCCGCGCGGCCACGAACGCCGCCGACCGCCGCCATGCCCCCTACGCCGTCCGGCGCCATTCCGTCGGTCATCGACTCCGGCGGATCGGTCATCGCCACGCGGTGACCGCGGGCGCTGCGGGTAATGCCGACTCGGCCCCGTGTACGCGGGATGGTGCCATCCGCCGCCGTAGGAATCGCTCAACAATAACGTGGACGATTTCAAATGGACATGATTTACATGATGGACAAGATGAATGCGTCCGCAGCCCGAGAAGACCGGACCACGCCAATCCTGTTAATCCTGTCCATTGCGAGCGAATCTGTTCAGGCTGTTCCCGATCGCGCCGCTGGCCTTTTGTTTTGAGCCAACCGGGATCGCGCGGTCGGGCGGGTGGCGAACACCGGAATGGGTCCGCTACGGCGTCCACGGACCATTCGTTTTGACCTGGTTGTGGGCGATTCTGCAAACGGTTCGCGGCGCTGCGGACGCACCGCCGGCTACGGTTCCGTGTCCGGTACTTTGATGGCCGCCCGATGACGGAACGGTCCCACGGGCACGTTCACCTTGATCTCGCCGTCCATTTCAAACTTGGCGGTCAGCCGTTGAACGGTGTCCACCATTTCCGTTAATCGTTGCATGGTCAACAGCATGGCCTCGTACAGACGCGGGTCGTTCACCAGCATTCCCGCGGTGCCCCTGCCCTGTTCCAACGCCGTTGAGATGCGAACGAGGGCGGCGCTCAATTGGGCCGTGTGCGCCAGGGTGGGCCGCAATGCGTCCACGATTTCATGGATGCTCTGATTCGTCTCGTCCAGACCCTTTCCAAGCTTGCCGCTCAGAACCTGAATGTCTTGGAGCAGTTCGACGGTCAATGTGTTGATTCTGGCGAACGCCTCACGCCCGTCGATGCTCATCTGCCTGACGTTCTTGACAATCTCGATCCAGCCGGCGCGCGTTTCGGGGTCGCCCAGCGTCTCATTGAACGCCTTCAACGTGCCGTCGACGCGCTGGACGACCGTGTAGAGGTTGGCGGTCAGTCGTTTGGGGTCCCCCTCGGGCCGCTCCACGTCTTCGATCGTGGCCCTGGTCATCAAGTCGTGGAGGTCTTCGGCGACCGGCGTCAACTCTTCCACGAAATTGCCCAACTGGGCGGCGGCTTTCTCCACGGTGATGAGCAGCGTATCCGGAATCACGCCCTGGAACACACTTCCCATTTTCCCGGCAAGCTCGCCGTCCGGCGGAACCGGCGCGCCCGGCACTCCCTCGGGAACCTCGATGTTGACGTGCCCGCGACCGATGCCGAAACCCGCCGGCTGAACCACGGCGGTCGCGTTCCGCGGTATGCGGTATTGCTCCTCGATCGAGCCGACGATATGGACGCCCTCTTCCACGCTCGCCGGGTTCCTGAACTTCAATTCGGTGACGCGGCCGATCTGCACGCCGCTCAAATAGATGGGCGCGCCCTCGCCGATTCCGCTGGGCTGGGTGACCGCCATTTTTATGTCGTACTGCTTGCCGCCCAGAAACGCGGGCAACTCGCCGAACGAGGTCATCAGCCAGGAGAGCGCCACCAGCCCCAGCACCATGAACCCGCCCACCATTGTGTTGCGACGTGCCTCGTTCACGACTACTCCTTTTCCGTCGGACCGCTCAAGTCGGCCGCCGCCGCGCGCCCCTCGATGAACCGCCGCACCTGCTCGTCGCCGCTGCTTCGGATCTCGTCGCACGTGCCCTCGAAATGGACGCGGCCTTCGTACAACATGATGACCCGGTCGGCCACCTTATACACGCTGGGCATGTCGTGGGTCACCACGATCCCGGTCACGCCCAGCTCGCGCTGCAGTTTCAGGATCAACTCGTTGATCACGTCCGCGCGGATGGGGTCCAGACCCGTCGTGGGCTCGTCGTACAGAATGACGGCGGGGTCCAGCGCGATGGCCCGCGCCAATGCCACCCGCTTTTTCTGTCCGCCGGACAGTTCCGCGGGCATTTTGTCCTGCAAGCCGTCGAGCCCCACCATGCCCAGCTTGCTGCCCACAATCGCGTCGATTTCCCGCCGGCTCTTCCGCGTCTGCTGGGTCAGCGGAAAACCCACGTTCTGCCCCACGGTCATCGAATCGAACAACGCGCTCAACTGAAATAGAAAACCGAATTGCCGCCGGATCGGCGTCAGCGCCCGGTCCGGCAACCGGTCGACGCGCTGCCCCTGAAAAAAGACGGCCCCCTCGTCGGGCTTCAACAGGCCGATGATGTGCTTCAGCAATACGCTCTTGCCCGTCCCGGACGCCCCGATGATCACGTGGGTCTTGCCGCGTTCAATCTTCAGGTTGATGCCGTGCAGCACGCGCAGCGCGCCGAACCGCTTGTGAACATCGACCAGCTCGATGATGGTCCCGTTCTGCCGCCGCCTTGCGGTCGCGTGTTCTTGTTCCGCGATCATCGCACGTCTTAAAGAAGCGGTTGGAAACCCCACACCGCATTGTATATGTCCTGCATCATCCGCAGCAGATAGAAATCCGTGATCAGAATCACGATAAAGCTCGTCACGAACGAACTCGTGCACGCCCGTCCCACCCCCGCCGCCCCCGCCCGGCAGGTGAAGCCCTTGAAACAGCAGATCAGCCCGATCGACCCACCAAACACCACCGCCTTGGCCAATCCGACGAACAGGTCCCACTTTTCCACCGCCTCGGCCGTGTAATATCCGTATGGCTCCCCGGGGATCGATTCCATGACCACGGCCACGAACCATCCGCCCCACGCCCCCAGGATATCGCAATAGAGCGTCAGTATCGGCGCCAGCAGGACGCACGCCAGGAATCGCGGCACGACCAGGTAGCGGATGGGATCGGTGCCCATGGCCCGCAGCGCGTCGATCTGTTCGGTAACGTTCATGGTGCCGAGTTCGGCGGTCAACGCCCCGCCGACGCGCCCGGCCAGCATCACGCCGGCAAGCACCGGGCCGAGTTCCTTGATGAGCGCCAGGTTGACCAGCACGCCCATCCGCTCCTCGAGGCCCGCCGATTTCAGTTGGGCGGCCGCTTGGGCCGCCAGCACCAGCCCCACGAACACGCCGGTGATCATCATCACCGGTACGGTTCGCACGCCGACCTCGAAAAACTGGGGCATGACCAACGCCCAGTCGCGCCGCCGCATCGCCGTGCCCGGCAGAAGCGCGATCGCCCGGCCCGAAAACCGCCAGAATGCGCCGAACGAACCCAACGAACCGATGGTGGACGAACCGATGTTGGCCAGAATGGACATGACCGCCTACCCGTCTCGCGACGCCGACCGCACGCCGCGGCCCAAGATTCACGATCCCGACGCCAGCACTTCGGTCGTTGTAACGACACCGGTATTGGTGTCAATTGCACAACGGTGCCGGCCGTGCAAGCGCGGGCGCGAGGATCCCCTCGCGCAAACCCTTCGCGCCCATCGTATGATACCCGCCGTGTCCGCCGTGGTTCCGCCCATTTCCATCATCGTGCCCACTTATCGCGAGGCCGCCAACGTCGCGCCGCTGGCCGAGCGCGTTTTTTGCGCCCTCGCCGCCGCGGGAATCGGCGGCGAGTTGATCATCGTCGATGACCAATCCGACGACGGCACGCCCGACATCGTCCGACAGCTTGCCGTCGACCGCCCGATTCGCCTCGTCCAACGCACGGGCCCGCGGGGGCTCGCGTTGGCGGTAATCGACGGTTTCGCCGCCGCCCGGCACGACGTGTTCGTGGTCATGGACGCCGACCTGCAACACCCGCCGGAAGGCATCCCCGAATTGCTACGGCCGATTTTCGACGGACGGGCCGATATGGTGTTCGGTTCCCGCCACGCTCCCGGCGGGCAAATCGACGATCGCTGGTCCCTGAACCGCCGCGTCACCAGCCGGCTGGCCACGCTGCTGACACGCCCGCTGCTGCCGACCGTGACCGACCCGCTAAGCGGCTTTTTCGCGCTCCGCCGCTCGGTCTGGTTGAACGCCGCCGGTCTGCAACCCCGGGGCTACAAAATCGGTCTGGAACTGGCCGTCAGATGCCGCGGCGCCCGCATTTCCGAGGTGCCGATCACGTTCGCCTGCCGCCGCGCCGGGCGCAGCAAGCTCGGCGTTGCTGCCAAACTGGCGTTCGTGCGGCAGTTGATTCACCTTTACGCACACCGAAAAGAAATGTGATCGACCCGGCAACAACCGCCACTCTCCGGGCACGACCGCAGCATCCATGGCATCGCCGCAAACGAAACCCATGGCCTCCTTCAGTGCGCTCCGCCAACGTCCGATTATCGATTTGCGAAGCCACGGAGAATTCCAATCGAGAACTCGATGCCCAACCGTTCCCTTCCATGGGGGATTCCCGCCGGGCTCGGCGATGCCGGGGCTGATCGATCCGCGCCGGCCGGCGTAGGTGCGGCTCGTTGGCACGGGTCGCGCTGGGCGATCGCCGCGGGGGGTCTATGGCTGGTGCTCGCGCTGTTGTACCTGACCGGTCCCGTGGCGTCCGACGACGTGCTGTACCTTGAAATCGCCCGCGATCCGACGCCGCCCGCGGACCCCGCGCAGATGAGCCACGGCTACGGTCGCGTGGGGTTCTGGCTGCTGCTGGGGCTGTCGCGGTCCCTGTTCGGTGAATCGTGGATCACGTTTCTGCCCGTCCCGCTTTTGTCCGCGGCCGGAACGCTGTGGCTGACGGCCCGGCTGGCGCGGCGATGGATGAACGGGCGCGCGGCCGCCGCGAGCGCGCTGTTTTTGGGTCTGTTGCCCCTGTTCATTGTCTATTCGACGATCAGTCTGCCGGACATCACGGCCGCATTCGTCACCATGGCGGCGTTGTCGCTTCTGGCCCCGCCCCTGCTGAACCGTGATCACCGGCGATCGACGGTACAGTGCCTGCTCGGCGGATTCGTCGTCGGTGCGGGGTTTTCGGTCAAGGAATCGGTCATTTTCTTGTGTCCTAGTCTGGCACTATTTGTGCTGTTGACCTGGCCGCGATGCGCTTGGGCGTGGCGACGTCTGTTCTTGATCGCCGTGGGCGCGGCGCTCGGTCTGTCGGCCGAAATGGCGGTTCTGTGGTACACCACCGGCAACCCACTGTACCATTTTGAATCGATTCGCGTCAGCCAGGAAAACGCCGGAACGCCTGTTGCCGACAACACGTGGCGCACGATTCTTTTTCATTCCACCGAGTACGTCCGCATGCTCGCAACCGGACGCGACTTGTTCGGTGCGTGGGGGCCGCTCTATCTGGCGGCCGCGGGCTATGCGCTGGTGCGCGGCACGCACTGGGCGCGATTGCTGCTGTGTTGCCTGTTCGTCGTCGGCAGTTATCTGTCCGTCGGAACGAGCGACCTGAAACACTACTTCCCGCTGTATCATCAAGCCCGTTATCTGATCCCGCTGGCCCCTCCAGCTGTGCTGTTGACCGTGCATTTGATCGTAGACGTCCTGTCCCACAGACCGCGACTGCGCAAGATGGGCATTGTCGCACTGGCGGCCATTGCGGCCCATTCCATGTGGCTGCCCAACGGCGCGGCGGGCAACGCCTATCTTGCCGGCACTTTTCGCGCGGCCGAACTGCTTTTCGCGGAGCCGTTCGCGGCCGCCGATCCGTCGTCCGGTATCGTGGCCTCGTCGCAATCGACGAAACGCATCTGGTTGACGGCGGCGCAGGCGGGTGCGGGTTCACCCGAAATCGTGACCGATCCGTCGCCGGGAACGTCCGACGCGTGGACGGCCCGCTACGGCGGCCGATGCGTATGGGTGACGGCGTTGGACCGCGACAGGGATCGGCAGCGGCGCGGGGGGGTGTTGACGTTCGATTCGCAGGCCGCGTTGCAAGAATTCGAATTGGTGGTCTCCGCCGCACCGCCGCGGAACCGACTGAATGCCGTTTTCGCGTGGCTGGGCCTTGTCGATCCGCTATTCGATGCCCGTCAACGGATCGACGTCTACCGCATCCCGATGCCCGACGCCGCGACGCCGACCGGGCAATTCAAGCGGACGATTGCACCGGCCACCGGTTGTCAATAATCGGGTTCCGGAATATGCTCGGTTGCGGCGGGTCCGATTCCGGCACAGCGCCCGCCGAGACCTCTGCTGAAAGGGAGGGCAACCTTGAACCGTCCGTTTCATTTTGAAATCCATGTGACCGATCCGGCCAAGTCGCAGGCGTTTTTCGAAAAAGTGTTCGGCTGGAAGTTTTCCAAATGGAACGGGCCGGAAGAATTCTGGCTGGTCAACACCGGTGAATCCGGCAGCGGCATAAACGGCGGGTTCCTGCGCTCCCGCGACGGTCAACCGCGGACGGTCAACACCGTGGAGGTCGTGTCCGTCGACGAGGCGTGCGACAAAGTGAAGAAGGCCGGCGGCCAGGTCGTCGTGCCCAAAATGCCCATCCCCGGAATTGGATGGCTGGCGTACTGCACCGATCCCGGCGGCGTGTTGTTCGGGGTGTCGCAATTGGACACCGCACGCGCATCGACACCGCCGGGCGCCAACGAATTGCCGGCATGACGCGAGTTGGACCCTGACCATCGATCGCCACGGCGCGGCCGCATTCGTGCGGTCGATCGCCTGCCGCGCCATGGGAAGATTTCTCACGTGCCGCAATCCCTCGACAACCCCATCAACTGGTCGTTCAACATCGGCCGGGTGTTCGGCATCCGACTGCGGATGCACCTCCTGTTCGTTCTCGGCGCGTTGGTCCTGATTGCCCGCGAAATGCGCGGCGGGGGGGGTTGGTCGGGCATGCAGTTCGCCATCGGCCAGATCGCCCTGCTTTTCGTCATCGTTCTGCTGCACGAGTTCGGGCACTGTTTCGGCGCTCGATCGGTCGGCGGGTCGGCCGACGAGATTCTGCTGTGGCCGCTGGGCGGACTGGCCTACACGAACCCGCCGCATCGGCCCGGCGCCCACCTGGTGACCGTGGCGGCCGGTCCCGCCGTCAATGTCGCGTTGATGTTGATCACCGGCACGGTTCTGATCGTCTGGCATGGGACCGTTCGGGCCGTTCCGTTGAATCCATTCGATCCGTTCCGATCCGGTGTGCCGGTCTCCGGCATGACGCATTACTGGCTGGTGGTGTTTTTCGGGCTGAACATGATGCTGCTGGTGTTCAATCTGGCCCCGGTGTTTCCGTTCGACGGCGGGCGGATCTTGCAGTGCCTGCTGTGGTACCGTCGGGGATTCGCGCGGGCCACGCAGGTGGCCACGGGCGTGGGCATGGTGGGCGCGATGGTCATCGGGGTGCTGGGCGTCTTCACGGAGGCGTTCCTGCTGATCGGCATCGCGTTTTTCGGCTACGTCACGTGCTGGCAACAGCGGCAGATGCTGCGTTCGGGCATGTTCGAGGCCGACAACGAATTCGGCTACGATTTTTCACGCGGGTTCACGTCATTGGACGGCGACGAACCGGTTGCACGCAAGCCGTCGTGGTTCCAGCGGCGCCGGGCCGCCCGGGCCCTGGCCCGCGAAGAGCGCGAACGCCGCCGCCTCGACCAGCGCCGCGAACGCATCGACGCCGTTCTCGAAAAGGTCCACCGCCACGGCGTCGCGTCGTTGACCCCGCCCGAACGCCGCCTGCTGGAAGAAGAAACCGAACGCCAGCGCACGGCGCGCTAGTGACGTAGCTCGCGAGTAACATGAACAGTTTGAATCAGGCATGACTTCCAAGATGGACAGGATAAAAGAGTCCAGCATCCGTGCGTACCGGATCCCGCCAATCCTCTGAATCGTGTGAATCCAGGTCCGTGGCTTCCCCACGACGGAAGCGAGGAAGTCGAGAACGAGATCGATCCGCAGCCCCGCCAGGGGCGCTGGTGGTTAGCCCACGGCGGAAGAATGAATCGCGACCCTCCCGTTCGAAGCCCCGGTAGGGGCTCAAGCCTGAACCCGGCCGCCCCTGCCGGGGCTTGGGAGGGGGCGTTGCGATTCATTCCCACGGCTTCCGCCGTGGGCTAGTGCTCCGTCACACCTAATTCTTCGGGGTGGCACGGGCAAGCGTACTCGCTTGCCCGTGGTCTTCGACTTTCGGCGTGGACTGCGATTTCGACGTCCCGACCGGTCGCACACGGACAACGGAGTACCGTTGTCCGTGCCACCCAACCCGAATCATTAGCTGCGACGGAACACTAGCGACGGTCGCCCCTGCAGGGGCTCGGGAGCGTAATGACTGTTTGCGACTTTTCCGCGCCGCGATTGCTTCTTTCCGTGCCGCTACCGTTCCGGTCGCGTAACCCAGTCCGAACGGTTATCGGGACGTGGGCCGACGCGCTGGAATGGCCGAATCGTATATTGCATACGGGACGATTCCGCGCCCCGGGAGGCATCACCCATGAATCAATCGCAGGCCGTAACAGTTCAGCCGATTTCCGCGCCGTCAGAACGGAACCTGCCATCCTACAGACCGGTAGGGCGGGTTTCACCCGCCGTTTGCCCGGCGGAACCGAGCCGCGCGGCGGCGGGTGAAACCCGCCCTACCCTCCGTTTGTCGGTCGTGCCCACCATTCTGGCATTGCGGATGGATGAACAGGTTCCGCAAACGGGTCGAATGGTCGCGCAGCGCCGTCGTCGGCCGGGCTCCACGCGGCGAGCGTTTACGCTGATCGAACTGGTCTTGAGCGTCACCATCAGCACGCTGCTGCTGGGCGGGATCGCGTCGGCCATGCTCATCGCCAGCCGGGCCGTTCCGGGCAATCAGGACAAGATGCACGACGTGGTGGAGGGGCACGAGGCGCTGGCCGGAATCACCCACGAACTGTATACGCTGCTCACCGTGCCGGACGCGCAACTGCACTCGATGGCCTTCACCGTTCCCGATCGCACGGGCGATTCGCTGGCCGAGACCATCCGCTATGCGTGGTCGGGCACGTCCGGCGATCCGCTGACCCGGCGGTACAACGCGGGGAACACGGTCAACGTGCTGGAAGACGTGTACGCGTTTGACATCGACTACCTGACCAAGGCCGTCACCGAAGCAGGTCCTCCGCAGCCGACGGCCGGACCGGAACAGGTGATCATGGCCAATTCGACGCCGGTCAACGGCCAGAACGGTGATCTGGACAGCTCACTATGGCATGGGCAGTATTTCAAGCCGACGTTCCTGTTGTCGCCGACGCCGGTGTCGTGGCAGGTCACCAAGGTGCGTATCATGGCCACGCCCAAGGGATCGTCGGTCGGCCAGTTCCTGGTGCAGCTTCGTCGCCCCGACGCGTCGGATCTGCCGTCAGCGACGATTCTGGCGCAGGTGACGGTCAACGAGTCGTTGTTGCCGGGCACTTTGGGATGGTATCCGGTGACGTTTGCGAGTCCGCCGACGCTCCTGCCGACGGAAGGCGTCTGCCTGGTGCTGCAGCACGTCAGCGACGCCGACTCGGCGAGCGTGCAGTACGACCGGGGCCCGCTCACGATTCCGCACTCCCAGCGGCTGCAATACAACGGCGCGGTGTGGACGCAGTTCGCGACGCAGGCGCTGGTCTACGAGGCCTACGCGACGGTCACCACGGATTCGGCGAGCCAGCAGCCGGTGGAATATCTGTTGTCGGTCGGCGTGACGGCCCAGGTGGGCGCGGACGCGGGCTCGAAACTGTGGACCGGGGTCACGACGGTCAACGTGCCGAAGATTGTTCCGCCGTAGCCAGGCACGCACGCGGTCGGCGCGGAACCAAGGCGCGCCCGACGTTGGACGCCGATTCCGGAACCCCGGACTTGCGTCCTGTACGTGTTTAGCGTTTACACTGGTTGCCTGCCACGGGCAGGCATGAATGTAGCCCCGCGTTTCAACGCGGGGCACGCCGGCGACTTGATGAAACCAAGTCCCGAAGGGACGGCTGAGACGCCGCCATCTGTTTCAGCCGTCCCTTCGGGACTAGCGGAAACGACAACGGGCCGCGATCCCAGCACTGAAGTGCTGGGCTACATTCACCGCGTCCCGGCGGGACGCTAAACACGTACTGCGCCCGCGGCTCTGATCGGCGCGCGGCCGGCGTGCTATTCGTGCCGGAGGGCGTCGATGGGGTGGAGGATGGCGGCCTTGAACGCGGGGATGATGCCGAACAGGATTCCGATGCC
Source organism: Phycisphaerales bacterium (assembly GCA_013140575.1). Taxonomy (GTDB): domain Bacteria; phylum Planctomycetota; class Phycisphaerae; order UBA1845; family UBA1845; genus JABFSN01. The sequence goes on from JABFSN010000150.1 coordinate 21,151, forward strand.
GGCCGAGAACGCCAGGGCCAACGCGACCACCCACGGGGGCACGACTATGGGCACCATGCTGGGGTGCTTCGACGCGACCGCGCAGATCGCGTAGCCCAGCGCGATGCCGATGGCTCCGCCAGCCATGGCCAGCACCACGGCCTCGGTCAGGAACTGGGCCAGGATGTCGCGCCGCCGGCCGCCGACGCTCTTGCGCAGCCCGATTTCGTGGGTGCGTTCGCTGACCGAAATCAACATTACGTTCATGATTCCGATGCCGCCGACGACGAGCGAAATGCCCACGATGCCCGACAGCACGCCGGTGGCGGCGGTCTTGACCGATTCGAGATCGCGGATGAATTCGTCCTGGCGCAGGATGCGGAAATCGTTGGGCGCCCCGGGTTGGATGTCGTGCCGCTCGCGCAGCACCTGGGCGATCTGCAACGACGCCTCGTCCACGTCGCTCTCGCTGGTCACCTCGAGCACGAAGGGCATGAACACGCGGGCCCACGGATTCAGTTGGATGGCGGTGGTGAACGGAATCACCACCAGGTCGTCGAGCGTCTCGCCCATCATGCTGCCCTTGGCTTCGAGCAATCCCAGCACCAGGAAGCGCAACCCGCCCAGGTAGACGTAGTCGCCGACGATCTTCTCGTCGCATTGCAGCTTCCGCAGGACTTCGCGGCCCAACACGCAGACGTGGGCCGCACCGTCCACATCGATGGCGCTGAAAAATCGCCCCCGGTCCACGTCGTAGCGACGGATGGTCTGCCACTGCTCGGCCACGCCCTGCAACTCGACGCTGTCGGACTTTTCCCGGCCGTACTCGATCGACACGTTGGTGAAGGACAGCGGCGATATGCGGCGGACCTTGTCGCATTGGGCGGTGACGGCGCGTACGTCGTGGATGTCCATCTGCACGCGGCCGAGCATTCGCCCGCGCATGCCCGAACCGAATTCGGGGATGACGAAAATCATGTTGGTTCCGAACCCGCGGAGCATGTCGGTCACGTGGTTTCCGAAGCCCTGCACGAACGACACGACCGTTATTGTCGAGGTCACCGCGATGATGATGCCGAGCGTGGTCAGCAGGGATCGGGCCTTGTGAACCCACACCTGCACCAACGCGGTCACGATGTTTTGCACGTGCCGGTCGGCCGACGCGATTCCCCATCGGACGATCCGCCCCGGCAGTCCGATGGCCCGACGCCAGCGCGGCGTCGCACGTAACCCGGCGCCCGGCGGCCCCATGCCGCGTGGAATCTCGTTTATCACTCCCGCCATCGACGACATCAATCCGTCCATTCGTGAAGAATTAATCCACAGATTTCACAGATGGACACAGATGGGTCCATTCGCCCGGCCAATTAGGAACCCACAAATGCGAAACCGAGATTCGTCCGCCCTCCGGGCGGGGGGAAAAATAGGGTCCGCATCCAGGGGCTGAAGCCCCTGGCTACGATCGTGCGCCCTCCGGGCGAAGATTGGTCGGCGCCCTCCGGGCGGGGGGACGAATAGGGCACGCATCCAGGGGCTGAAGCCCCTGGCTACGATCGTGCGCCCTCCGGGCGAAGATCAGTCGGCACACTGGAATCGGTTTCCCTGTCCGGTTTCCCTGTCCGGTTTCCCTGTTCGGTGGTCCTATTCAGCTTTTCTCTGTGTTCTCTGTGGCTGGTCTTCTCCCGTTTCGCCTTTCGCCTCTGCCCTTCCCATCCTTCTCCTTCTTCTCTCCGCGTCCTCCGCGCCTCTGCGGTGAACTTTTTTCTTCGTGCCTGCTTCTATTCATGCCTCAGCGCATCGATCGGATTCAGGATCGCCGCCTTGAACGCGGGAATGACGCCGAACACGATACCCGTGCCCGCCGAACATCCCAGCGCGGCGGCCACCGCCCACCACGGAACCTCGGCCGGCACCATACTCGGGTGCATGGACGCCAGTTTCGACAGCCCGTATCCCAGCGCCACGCCGATCAGTCCGCCGAACGTACACAACACGACGGCCTCGGTCAGGAATTGCAGCAAAATGTCGCGCCGCCGCGCCCCGATGCTCTTGCGCAAGCCGATTTCGGCCGTCCGCTCGGTCACCGACACCAGCATCATGTTCATGATTCCGATGCCGCCCACGAGCAGTGAAATGCTGACGATGCCCCCCAATATCCCCGACGAAATGTTCCGAATCTCCTCGAAACTCTGCAACGACTGGTCCTGACGCTCGATGTAGAAATCGTCGGGCTGTTCGACCGTCAGTCCGTGGCGTTGCCGCAGCGTGCGCTGGATCTGCGCGTAGGCCGCGTCGATGTGGTCCTCGTCCGTGGCCTCGGCCAGAAACGACATGGATCGCGTACGGTCGGGGTACATGCGGATGGATCGCGTGTACGGAATCATGATGGTCTTGTCCTGGTCGCCGTCGCCGAAACTGCCCTTTTCGGCCAGCAGCCCGACCACCAGGAACCGCGTATCGTCGATGTAAATGTAGTCGCCGATGATCGACTCGTCGCATTCCAGCAACGTCAACAGCGTCCGCCCCAGCACGGCCACCGGCTCGGCGTTGTCGACGTCCACCGGTCCGAAAAACCGGCCCGCGTCGGCCGGGAAATTGCGGATTAACTGGTATTCCTCGGCCACGCCGCGGATCGGAATCTCCTCGGCTTTCTCCCGGCCGTACGACACCACGGCGTTGTGTGTGAACACGAAGGGCGTGATGCGGCGGACGTCGGGACACTCTCCGCGCACCGCGGTGATGTCGTGGATGTCCAGCGTGGGCTCGCGCATGCCATGACCGTGCCGCTCACCTTCGTACCACGGGTGCACGACGATAAACGAGGTGCCGTAGCCCCGCACCATGTTGGTCATGTAATTGCCGAACCCCTGCACCACCGAAATGACGGTGATGATGGAGGTGACCGCGATCACGATCCCCAGCGTGGTCAGCACCGATCGCCCCTTGTTCGCCCAGATTTGCACGGCCGCGGTGGCCACGTTTTGTGCGTTGCGCGACGCGGCGCTGACCGCCCAGCGGAACGGCCGACGTACGATGTTGATGGGATGGAATCTCATACCGCGATCGCGTTCTGCATTGGCGGCGCGACCGCTTCGGCGATCGCAGCCCTGCCGGGCAACGGCGCAATCGGAATGCGCCGGCCCCGCCGCTCGTCCGACATGACTAAACCGTCGCGCAGGCGGATGACCCGATGGCAATGCTCGGCGATGTGCTCCTCGTGCGTGACGACGATGATGGTCTGCCCCTCGGCGTGCAGCGAATCGAATATGCGCATGATGTCGTCGCCGGTCTGGCTGTCCAGATTCCCGGTGGGCTCGTCCGCCAGAATGATGTCCGGCTCCTGGGCCAACGCCCGGGCGATCGCCACGCGCTGTTTCTGGCCGCCGGACAATTGATTCGGTCGATGGTGGGCGCGGTCCATCAGCCCCACCTTTTCCAGCGCCGCCACCGCCCGCCGTTTCTTGTTCGACATCTGCGCGTACAACATCGGCAGTTGCACGTTTTTCAACGCCGTGGTCCGCGACAACAGCTCGAACGACTGAAACACGAAACCGATCTGCCGCCCGCGGATGCGGGCCAGCTTCGATTGCGACAATCGGGCCACGTCCTGGTTTCGCAGCAGGTAGTTGCCCTTCGTCGGGATGTCCAGACACCCCAGGATGTTCATCATCGTGCTCTTGCCCGAACCGCTCTGCCCCATGATGGCCACGTATTCGTTCACGTCGATCGCCAGCGAGACGCCGCGCAGGGCGCGCACGATCTCCGTGCCCACACGGTAGTGCTTGTGCAGGTCCACCAGTTCGATCAGATGGTCGCCGCCGTCGGTCACGGCTTGCCTCCGTCGGCCGACGCCACCTTCTGATCCGCCGCCGGTGGATCGGCATCGCCCGCCTTCTTCCCGCCCTCCGCGGTCTTGGTTTCGACATTGGCCGCGTCGCCCGTCTTGCCCGCTTCCGGCTCCAGAATTTTCTTGCTGGCGTCGCTCAACTGCACACTGCGTCCGTCCTTCAACTGGTCCAGACTGCGGTACGGTCCGGTGATGACCACGTCGTCCATGCCCAGACCGTCCGCGATTTCGACCCGCCGCGTGTCCGCGATGCCCGGCTCAATCAACCGAATTTCGGCCTTTAACTCTTTCTTGACGTACAACACCTTGATGTATTGCGCCTGCCTCGCCCGCTCCGAAACGTCCATTTCCGACTGCTTCGCGTCGTATGCCTTCACGATGCCTTCGGGCAACTCCTTGCGCAACCGGTGCACCACCGCCTCCACCGGCACCGTAATGGCCTGGTCCCGACGCGCCACCTCAATCTCCACGTTGGCCGACATCCCCGGCATGACGCTCGGATCGTTCCCCAACACCTCCAGAAGCGTCTCAAACGTCACCACGTCGCGACCCACCGCCTTGGTCCCTTTCGTGGCCACGCGCACGACTTTCGCGGCCACCGCCTTGTTTGAATCCGACTGCAGATAGACCCGCGCCGGCTGCTCCGCACGCACGCGTGGAACGTCCACCTCGTCCACCCGCGCTTTCACCTGCATCCGCGACAGGTCGCTGATGGACATGATCACCGTCCCCGGGTTGTTCATCGTGCCCGTCACCACCACTTCGCCCTGCTTGGCGTTGATCTTCGACACCACGCCATCGATCGGCGATTCGATGACCGTTCTCTTCAAATCCTCGGTCAGCCGCTTCATCTGCGCATGCGATTCCACCAGCTCCTGCCGGCGCACCTCCACCATCGCCTGCGCCTTTTTCATCGTCGTCAGATACTCGGCCAATTCCAGCGGGTTGGTCAGGTCCCGTTCCGACAACTCCTGCTGCCGCGCGCAGTCGCGCAACGCCTTTTCCAGGTCCACCTCCGCCTGAACCTTGCCCGCCTCCAACTGCGCGATCCGCGCCTCGGCCGATTCCACCGCCGCCACCAGCGGGGCGTCGTCCAATCGGCACAACAGGTCGCCCGCCTTCACCACGTCCCCCTCTTCGACCGGCATCTCCTCGATCTTGGCCACGATCTCCGAACTGATCTCCACCTCCAGAACCGCCTCGACGTCCCCGGGCGCCTGAACCAATCGGATAATGTCGCTCCGCTCCGGCTTGGCCGCGTCGACGGTCAACGCCACCTCCTCGGCCACGTGGATCAGCGGCTTCTTGTCGTCCGCCCGTTTCACTTTTCCCAACGCGAACAGCCCGGCGCTGATGCCCACCAGCAAAACCAGCGTAACGATGCCCTTCATGATTCCGCTCATGTCATTATCCGCCTTGCATTTCCATTCATGCCGATCGCGTCGATATCCCGATCGCCACGTGAATCCCCACGCTCCCCAGGCACATCACCGTCCCGGTGATGATCGCCGCCCGCCGGCTCAACTGCTCCGTCACCACCAGCCCCATGGTCACCAGTATCCAGAACCAGATTCGAAACGGATCGACCGCTCCCAGAATCGTCGCGGACACGCCCTCCCCCAGAATTCTCAACGACGTGTCCATGTCCATGCTGCGGTAATGGACCATCATGCCCAACTGCAATCCCATGGCGACCAATTCAATGAACGCCGCGTAGACGCAGATGGACATCAACGTGTGGTATTCGGGCTTGCGCCCCAGCAGCGCCACCACCGCGTACAGAAACGACGCGATCAGCAGCAACGACCCCAGCATCAGCACCGGGTTCAGCCCGATCACCGTTATCTTCGACAGCACTTTCTTGAATTCGCCCTGCTTGCGGGCGTCTTCAATCTTCTGCTTCAACTCCAGCCGATCCACCAAGTCGGTCTGCGCAGACTCGACCTGCGACAGTTCCCGTTCGGTCTCCACATCCACCAGCCGATCGATCAGTCCAGTCTGAAATTGCAAATATCCCAGCAGCGTGACCAGCAACAACAACGCCGCCAACGCTCCGCCGTACGCCCCCGTATCCTCGACGCGACGAAACAGGCTCGCCGGCGCCGTGAACACCAGCAGCGCGTGCCGCATTCCCAGTTTGGCCTCGTGGCTGGACGACATGGGTGCACCGTCTTGACGCGAAACGCCATCGTCCTGGCGACGACCCGATCGACCGACCACCGGCGACCGCCTCGCGCGCAGTCCGATCCCAACGCAATGGGATTCGCTCGACAGCCGAATATATTAACCAGTCACGACCCACTTGCGGAGATGCGCCACAACAATTGACAGATTGTCACGATTTGTCGCCCGGATGCCGCGAATGCCACTTCCCCCCGGCGTCCGTTCCGTCACCCCGCGCGCCATCACGCTTTCGCACCCTTCAAATCTTCACACTCTTCATATTCTCATTCGCCCCGTCGCCCCCCCATTCCTCTCTGCGTACTCAGCGCCTCCGCGGTGAACTCTTCCTCGCCGTCCCCCCGATCATGGTTCTCCAACTTGGATGACCCCGTTCGCCGCGTCCTCCCCCAGATATTCGAAGAATTTCCCCGTGGCCGCGCACAACTCGGCCACGTTCGCCCCGATCAGAAACGTGTGGTCCGCAACCAGCAGCTCCTGCTCGTACCACGTCACCCGCCGCTTCAGCAGGTCGTCGATGTTCAACCGGGCGGCCGCGTATTCCGCCACTCCGAATTCGTAGTCATCTTCGTATTTCGGCAGGTTGGCGATCAGTTCGTCGCGGCTTTGGCCGATGGTCTTGATTCGCACCAGCGGCTCCAGCGTATCCACGAAAATCGTGTTCTCCCGCGCCACGATCGCCTGCTGGAACCGGTTGATCCGTCCCTGCGCCTGCCGCGCCAGGCTCTCCGTCACGCGCGGATCGACCTGGCTCAGCTCGAACCCCATGGACACCGACCAGTCCGATTCGCCGTCGTTCTCTCCCCGCCCCTCCAAATCCGACCGCCCGTCCATCAGCAACGCAACGTCCCACGTCCCCCGCCGCGCCAGGTCCAATTGCACTTGCGCGTTCTGCACTTCGTTCCGCAGCGTCGCGATCTCCGGGTCGGTCTCGATGCTCAACTGCATCCACGTCGCGTGATCGCCTTCCGTGAACGGGTTGAACGGCTCGTCGTCCAGCGTCGCCTCCGCGTAGAACGGAATGCCGCACGACGCCTTGAATCGTTGCAGGTCGATTTCGTATCGCCCGGTCTGGTTCCGCAACAACGCCGTCACCCGGCTCAATTCGGCCTCCACACGCAATCGGTCAGTCGTCACATCGCGATTCTGAATGCCCTGAACGGTTTCGAGCAGCGCCCGCACGTCGTCGCGCCAGCGCGTTTGGTACTCGATGTCCCGCCTCTTCATAATCACGTCGTGAAATCGGAAGAGCGCGTTCTCCAGCCGCTCCCGAACCTCCTGAATGTAGCCCAATTGCACGTCGTTCAGTTCGTTTCGTCGGAATATGTCCTCGCTGGTCCGCTCCAGTTTCTCCCGCGACGCCCACAGCGGATACCGCACGCTCGCCGAAACGAACGGCCGATACCCCTCGGCCTCATCGAATTCATCCGCCCGGTATCCCACGTCCACGTTCATGCGCGTCGTGTCGAAAAACAGCTTCTCCACGCCCAGCCTCGCGGTCTGTTCGCGCTCCCGCGCCACGTCGTCTTCGCCGGTGTCGCGACTTTCGCCCAGCCTGTTGGAAACCGATAGTTGCGGCGTCAGCGCGTCCAGCGACGCGTAGAAAAAGTCGTATCGCGCCTCTTCGGATTGATACCGCTGGTAACTCGACTTGATGTCCGGCTGCAGCTCGAACGCAATCGAAATCAGCCGCCGCGGCGTGATCACGTACGCTTCACCGCCGCCCTCCGGCGTCAATCGCCTGGCCGGCGCCACCTCCAGCGCCGACCTCGGCGCCGGCAGATGCACCGTCCGCTCGTTTACTTTCGACGGCACCGTCCCCACGCATCCGCAGATCACCATCGCCGAACAGGCATGGATCGACAATGCCACTGCGATCGCCGAAATCCGCGGCCCGTGCCCGAACCCCGACGACCGCCGGTCCGGAGTTCCTTTGTCCCTTCGTCCCTCCGTCCCTTCGTCCCTTTCGCCCTGGACACCCATTCAATCTCCGCCCCGCTCGCCGACTCGATCAGGCATGTCCGCCAGCACATACGCCACCACCGCCATCGCCGCCACGTTCTTCGCCAGGTCCGCCGGATCCACTTTGTCGACGGTGTCCGCGGCCGAATGGTGGTAGTCGAAATAGCGCGCCTGATCCACGCCGTGCCCCATCAACATCACCTGCTTCGCCTTCATCGGACCCAGATCCGCCCCCGAATGACCCCGCGACACCGTCATCGGCCCCAACGGTTCCAGCAGGCTCAGCACGTCCCGCATCTGATTGGCCGCAATCGCCTCCCGATCCGCGCTTTCGCACTCCACCGAATACCCCGTCGGTTGAAACACACCCGAATCCGCCTCGATCGCCGCCACGTGGTTTGCCATCTCCCCTTCGTGGTATTGCGCGTACAGCTTCGCGCCCTGCAACCCGTTCTCTTCGTTCGTCCACAACACCACGCGGATCGTCCGCCGCGGCCGCAGACCCATTTTCCGCAGCACGTTAATCGCTTCCATGGCCATCACGCACCCGCCCGCGTCGTCATGCGCCCCCTGTCCCACGTCCCACGAATCGATGTGTCCGCCGATCACCACGATCTCGTCCGGTTTCTCCCGCCCGACCAGCTCGGCCATCACGTTCCCCGATTTCCGGGGCATGTTCGTGATATTGTCCATCACCAGATGTACCACCACGGATACTTGCCGTTGATAGAACCGGTGCAACAACTCCGCATCCTCGATGGTGATTGACGCGACCGGAATCCTCTTGGCCTCCTCGCCGTACTTCTGCGCGCCCGTATGCACCGTCCGCAAACTGTGCGCGGTCGTCGACCGCACCAGGCACGCCACCGCCCCATGCTCGGCCGCCCACGTCGCGCCGTTGGATCGGTACTGCACGGCGTCGCCATAGCCCGTCCCGCCCTTCGGGTCGTACTTCCGCATCGGGTAATTGAACACCACGATCTTGCCCGGCACTTCGTCCTTGATCTTCTCCAATTCCTCCTTGTCGCGAACCACGACGACGGGCGCCGTGATGCCCTCCGGGCCGGTCCCCTTGGACGATCCCAGCCCCAGCAGCGGCATGTCCATCTCCCGCGGCTGCATCATCCGCAACGACTCCGTGCCCCGTTCCCAAGCCGGAACCACCAGCTCTTCCGTTCGTACGTTTTCCTGTCCATCTTTCCGAAACGTGTCTTCCGCCCATTTCAACGCGTACGTCAACTGCAGCGTGCCGCTGAAGCGCGGACCAATGTCGTCGCACACTTGCACCAGTTTTCCGTACGCGTCGTTGCCGGACATCGCCGTCGATACGATCTTCCCGGCCGTCTCGCGGTACTGCGCCGCGATCGGACCCGCCTCCGCCGGCAACGATTTCGCCGGATCGGGATGCTGGTCCTCGCCCGCCGGTTTCACCTGTGCCGCCGGTGGTTCGCCGTTCGACGGCGAAGCCGGCGCTTGCCCGATCGCCGCGGTTGTCAGTCCCAGTACACAGACCGTCCACCATCGTGGATGTCCCATCGTCGCTACTCCTCGTTCATTTTGAATGTCGCCGGCTCGGGCTTCAGGAATGCCGCCACGCCGCATCCGCGGGAATGCCGCGCGCCAACCAGCCGACGATAATGCCCGTCGAATCCTAACCGACGTGCCCGCGACGTCCAACTCCGCCGCCGTGCGAATCACTCACGCGTCGGCGCCGTCGGCAGCTTCGGCGGCGACGGCTCTGTTTCTGACTCGGGCGGCCGGGACCGCTCCGCTTCCATCCACGACTCCACGCGCTCCTCCAGCATGTCCAGCGGTATCGACCCCGCACCCAACACCACGTCGTGGAACCCCCGCACGTCGAACCGCTCCTTCAACGCCGCTTCGGCCGCCGCACGCAGCTCCCGTATCTTCAATTCGCCGATCTTGTAGCCCGTCGCCTGCCCCGGCCACGCAATGTACCGGTCAATTTCAGTGTTGACGTTCAACTCGCTCAGCGCCGTGTTCTCCATCATGAATTGCCGGGCCTGCTCGCGCGACCATCCCAGCGCGTGCATCCCCGGATCCACCACCAGCCGGCACGCCCGCCACATTTCATACAACAACCGCCCGAAATCGTCGTACGGATCCTGATAAAGTCCCATCTCGATTCCCAGGCGCTCGGCATATAACGCCCAACCTTCGCCGAACGCATTGAACCAGATGTCCCGGCGGAATTCAGGAACGCCATCCAATTCCTGCGCCAACGCGCTCTGCAAATGATGCCCCGGAACGGACTCGTGCATGGCCAATGCGATCATCTCGTATTTCGGCCGTTGGTCGAGTTGGTACGTGTTCACATAGAAATAGCCCGGCTCCGCGTTGTCTATGTCGCCCGCATGGTAGTACCCGGTCGTCTGCGTCGGCGCCATCGCCTCCGGAATCGGGCGCACACCATACGGCAGGCGCGGCAGCATACGGAAAAACTTCGGCAGCCATGCGTCCACCCGCTTGCAGATGTCGCGATACTGCGTCAGCATGGTCTCGGCGTCGGTGAAATAGAACCGCGGATTCGTCCGCAGGTCTTTCAGGAACGCCCGAAACAGCTCTTCGTCCGATAGCCCCTTCGCTCCGGCGTGACGTTCCATGAAATCGGTGTGGCGAATGACGCCCAGCATTTCCGCCCGAATGCGCGCCACTTCCCGCAGACCCAGTTCATGTATCTCGATCGCGGGCATGCCGGTCGTCGTGAACATTCGCAGACGATGCTCGTAAAACGCCTTCCCGTCCGGCAGTGCCGTCGCCGCGATGCTCGCCCGGCACTTCGGAATGTACTCATTCCCCACGAATTCTCCGAATGCCCTCAACGCCGCCACGACATCAGGAAGTGATTTCTCCCGGAATCGCTTCGCAAGCGCTTCCCATTCCTCGTCTCCAATGAACGCCGGACGGAATTCGAACGGCGCGCCCAGCGCCTGCAACTCTCCATCCACCATTCCCCGTATTTGCGCCGGGATGCCCGGCATGATGATTTGCGGCGGCGTATACCCCTTTTGCATTCCGACGCGCATCAACGCCGCAATCTGCTCCATCTGAACCGGCATCTTCTCCAGCCGGGTCAGGTAGTTCCGGTAGTCTTCCACGCGGTCGAACCGCACATGGTCGGCCATCTCGGGGATGGTTTGCTGCGGCCCCGCCCGTCCCCACACCGGATACAAAAATGTCTGAAAACGAAATTCCGCGAGCGCACCATCCAGCATGCGATCGAACACGTCGTGATCGAGCTGCGCCCGGTCGCTCAATTGCGTGTAGTCGACATGCCGCAGCCGCACCTTGTACGCTTCCGTCTCCGTTCGCCGCTCCCCGATGGCCGGCGCGCTCATGTCCGTCACCCGGTCCGCGTAGCGATAGTCCCCCCTCGCCATCGCCTGCTCCGGAAACTCCGCCATCTGCCATTCAAACCACTGGTGACACAGGTCATACAACTTCGCGTCCATTTCCTGACCCAGCGCAGCGCCGCCCACGGCCGGCGCTACGCCGACCCACACCGCCATCAACCGCAAGTTACGCATGATTCGACCCGTTCTGATGTTACTGAACCCCGGGCGGCCGCGATCACCTCTCCCGTCGCCCGATCCGCCGACACACCGTCCCACCCGACGGTCAACGTCCGATTATCCCGAACCGCGACACCATCGCAATCGCCGGTCGATAACATCGGCTGAATCACGTGAACCGGTCACGCCCACCGGTCGATAATACCACCGGGGAATCACCCGCCGGGGACAACGATATGGGACTGTGGCAGTGGTTTTTCGATAACCTGATCGCCGGTCGATCGTCCGTCACGGAGCCCGACCGGCAATCCCGACCCGCGCGCACCGTCTCCTCGACGGCGACGGCCACGCTCGATGAACCCTGCCCCTCCATCGACGTCCACGATGACTCCATCGGCACGAACCCCTGGTGGATTCCCGACGGCGAGGCCCTCGGTCATCCCTTCGTCATTCCCAAGCCCGACTTCACTCCCGAAGCCGAGGCCCTCGACCGCATCCTCTTCGCTCACCTCGACGGCCACGAATTGCACCTGCCTCCGCTGCCCGCGGTGGCCGAACGCGTGATCCAGAAACTCAGCAACGTCAATTACAACGCCGCCGAAATCGCCCGCGAAATCGAGGAGGATCCGGTCATCGCCGGGGCGGTCATCCGCATGGTCAACTCCGCCATGTACGCCGGAGTTCAGCAGATCACCGCGCTGCTTCCCGCGGTCAACCGGCTCGGCGCCAACGCCGTGCGTACGCTCATGCTTCACCAGGCCCTCCGCGCCGCCACTTTCCGGCGCCAGGGCGGCGACGACCAGCTCGCCGACATCGTCTGGAAACGCTCGCTGGCCGCCGGATGCATCATGCGCTCCCTCGCCCCCTGCGCCGGTCTCGACGCGGAGGAAGCGTTCATCATCGGTCTGCTCCACGACATCGGCTGCGTCGTGGTGCAACGCGAGACCCAGAAGCACCAGAAGGCCCTGCACTACGACATCGAACTCGACGCCTTCGATTACCTCTGTCAGGAATACCACCAGGAATTCGGCGAGCTGGTGGCCGGGCAATGGGGCCTGCCCGAGACGCTCCGCAAACTCATCGCGTCCCACCACGCCGTCCCCGAGCCGAACGACCCCCTCCGCAGGGAGCGCCTCCTGTTGCAACTGACCGGGATGATCAACGGCATGGTCGGCTACGGCGTTCCCGCGATTTACCACCTGCTCGACACCGTGCCCGTCCAGGCGCTCGATCTTGTCGGCAACCGCAGGTTCACCGACCGCCTCGTCGAACTCCCCGGCCTCATCGAGCTCCACGTCGCCTCGCTGGCGTTCTGACGCCGCGACATCGAACCACCGCGCCGGTTCCGGTCCGCCTGGTCGGATTCAATCCGACCCATTCCCTGCCACCGGGCGGCTCGTCGTCGCGCCTTGTCACGCGGCGGCGCGGGGATAGACTGCCCATTCAAGGCCGCGCGCCGTGCACACCGGGTGCGCTGCGGCGGGTCAACCGGTGGCGCCGGGGTCCGTGGGCCGGACGGTACCCCCAAGGGAGGCGAAAACATGAACAACGTGGCTCACAATCGGTTCGGGTGGCTGGCCGCACTGGCGATGGCGGTCGGAATGGGTGTCCTGGCGTCATCGGCCGTTGGCGAGGATCCCGCCTTCATCGGCAGCAAGAAATGCAAGATGTGCCACAACCAGGAGTACAAATCCTGGGAAGAAACCAAGATGGCCAAGGCTCTGGACGTTCTGAAACCCAACGAGCGCGCCGAAAAGAAAACGGCGGCCGGCCTGGATCCCGCCAAGGACTACACCACCGACGAAAAGTGCGTGAAATGCCACGTCGTCGGTTTCGGCAAGGCGAGTGGGTACGCGATCCCCGCGGCCGGCGACGCGAAAGCGGCCAAGGAAGCGGAAAAGCTGGCCCACGTCGGCTGTGAAAACTGTCACGGTCCGGGCGGTCAATACGAAGCCATCCACAAGGACGTCATGACCAAGTCGCGGCCCTACACCGCCGACGAAATGCACGCCGCGGGCATGACCAAGATCTCCGCGGAGACCTGTACCGTCTGCCACAACACCGACAGCCCGACCCACGATCCGGCCAAGCCGTTCGACTACGAGAAGCAGAAGCTGGAAGGCGTCCACAAGCAGTTCCCGCTCAAGTTCCGCAAGGAGTAGCCGACCGCAATCGAAACCCAAAAAATGACGGACCGCGGGTTGTGGCCCGCGGTCCGTCCGTTAGGAAAGGCTCCCCCCGAACTTTCCTAAGCGCGACTCGTTTATCCCAGCAGGGACAGCAGTTGGGAGGCCTGCTGGTTGGCCAGACCGAGCAACGAGATGCCGCTGTTGACCAGCACGGACTGCTTGTTGAGTTCCGTGGTCGCGACCGCGAAATCGGTGTCGCCGATGATGCTGCTGGCGGTCGTCAAACCGATCTTGTTGGCCTCGAGCGACCGGGTCGCCGACTGCACTTGGAACTTCTGGAAGGCGCCGATGCGTCCGCGCTCGGTGGCCACGTCCTGAATGGCCTTGTTGACCGTCTTGAGCGCGGTGGCCACGTCGGAATTCAGGTCGGCGCTTTGTCCGCCGCGGAGGTCGGTCAGGAACGCCCCGGCATCGCCGCCGCCCAGTTTGACGCTCAGCAGCGAGTTGATGCCGATGGTTCGCAAACTGGTCGTGTCGGTGCCGAGCTGGAACGTCGCGCCGCCGGTGGCCTCGACACTAAACGTTTCCGTGTTGGACCGGCTGGCCGTGCGGCCGTAACCGTAGTCTTCGGACAGGCTGTACTGCAGACTGAGGCCGTTAGCCGTGAAGTAGACGTCCAGTCCGTCGACCGTGGCCGACTGCCCGTTGACGGAAACCGCGGCGTCAACGCCCTCCGTCCGCGACGTTTCGACAATGGAGAGGGTGTTGGCGCCCAGGTTATTCTTGATGACCCCTCCGGAGAGCACGTCAACGCTGATGAACTCGTCGGTGCCGAACCCGGTGGTGTCGAATTGGATTTCGTTGCGGGCGTTGTTGATGGCGCTGATGCCCGTCTGCGACGTCGCGTTGTTGATCGCGGAGATGATCGAGCTGCGCGTGAGACCGCTTCCCAGCTCGATGACCGCGTTGCCCAGCGTTCCGGTGATGGACAGTTGCGTCGTGCCGCTGGTGTTGTAGTTCGTGCCCGCGGCGTTAAACGCCGTGGCGATAATGCCCGCGGACGCCGTCTGTGCCGACGCCGTGATCGTGGCCGTCACCGTAATCGCCGCCGTTCCCTGGGGACGCGAGAACACGCGCAGGTTGGTGACCTTGGTGCTGTCAATGCCGGAGGTATTGATGCCCAGGGTGCCGTCCAGCAGACGTTTGCCGTTGAACGACGTGGTCCGGATGATGCGGTCGATGGAATCGATCGCCTGATCGATCTGCGACTGGTTGGCCGCCACTTCCGCGGCGGACAAACCGCCCTCGTTTGCCGAAGCTGCGGTCAGCGTTTGCACTTCGCCCAGCAGCGTGCTGACCTCTTCCAGCGCGGCGTCGGCGACGGCCAGCTGCGAGTCGGTTCGCTGGTTGTTCTCGATGCCGACGTTTACGGAGTTGAGCTGGGCGTTGAGGTTCTCCAACGCGATCAGACCGGCGGGATTGTCGGACCCGCGGTTGATTTTCTTACCGGTCGACAACTGCGTCAGCGCCGCAGCCTGTTTCGCCGTCGAACGGTTGATGATGTTCAACAGGGAAAGCGTGTTGGTGTTGGTAATCGTCAGTCCCATGTCCGTGCCCCCAAAAGCGTGTGTGTCCCTCGACCTAATCTCTGCCGACGCTGGAAACCTAGAATTCACGAGTCAAGCGGGCAAATCGAAAAAAAGAAAAAAAACGACGCCGCGCGGCGGCCGGGCCGGGCGATCCGTTTTTTGCGGACACCGTCCGGATTGGTGTCGGTTCATCCGGACCGTCGGCGGCGCTGGACGAGTGTCAACCGGCGCGTGAACCACCGTTCTCGAACTGGATGGGCCACCACCACGTTTCGACAACGGGACGATTACGGGACACGCAATGATGCAACCGACAAGGCACGGTACGGCACGATCAAGGCGCGGAAACCGTGACCGGCAGGGGCAGGTCCTGATCGGCGTAATGGCAGGCCGTCCGGTGGCGAGGGGCGGCGCCGGACCAGGAAATCAAATCGGGAATATCGGTCCGGCAACGATCCACGGCGAACGGGCATCGCGGGTGGAAGGGGCAGCCCGACGGCGGATTCAGCGGGTCGGGGACTTCACCGGGCAGTACGAATCGACGCGTCCGGCTGTCGGGATCGGGAACGGGTACGGCGCTCAATAGCGCCTTGGTATACGGATGACGCGGATTGGCGAAGATATTCTCGGCCGAGCCGGTCTCGACAATTCTCCCGAAATACATCACGGCGACGTCGTCGCAGAATCGGCGTACGACGGTCAAATCGTGGGTGATGAGCAGGCAGGCCAGGCCGCGTTCGCGGCGCAGATCGTCCAGCAGGTTCAGGATCTGCAATCGCACCGACACGTCCAGTGCGCTGACCGGCTCGTCGCAGACGATGAATCGCGGATCGAGGGCGATGGCGCGGGCGATGCCGATGCGTTGGCGCTGCCCGCCGGAAAAGACGTGCGGGTAGCCATCCATGTCGTCGGCGCTCAAACCGACGCGTCGCATCAGGCCGGCCACGCGTTCGCGCAGATCGCGGCCACGGGCGACGCGGTGTACCTGCAGACCCTCGCCGACAATCTCGGCGGCGGTCATTCGTGGGTTCAAGCTGGCCACGGGATCCTGGAACACCATCTGCATCTGCCGACGGACGCCGCGCAACGCCCGCCCGCGCAGCGCCAGCACATTGACGTCGTCAAACAGAATCTCGCCGGCGGTCGGTTCGATCAACCGCAAAATGGACCGCCCGACGGTGGTCTTGCCGCTGCCGCTTTCGCCGACCAGACCCAATGTCCGACCGGCGGGGATGTCAAAACTGACGCCGTCGACGGCCTTGATGTGGTCTGCGCCCTCGGACGCGAATCGGCGACGCATCGGGAAGTGCTTCTTGAGGTCGCGCACCGCCACCAGCGCGGATTCCGAATCGTGCAATGTCGATTTGACGGCGCCGGTCATGGTCTTGCGATTCCAATAGCCGCGCCGTCGTTCGCTTCCCAGCAGGCGACGTCGTGGCCGGCCGCAACGGGGCGCAACGATGGACCGCCGATGTCCCGACCGTCGACCGGCCGAATGCAGTTTCGCAGCACGATGACGGATTCGCGGTCCCGCGGAACGACGGCGGTTTCGCGCCGACCGTCGGCTGCCAACCGTCGGGATAACACGCACCGGGGGTGGAATCGGCAGCCGTCAGGCAGGTGCAAGGGGTGCGGTACGCCGCCGGGTATCGGCTCCGCGCGCGTCGGCGACCGATCAAATCCCGCCAGGGCGGCCAGCAACGCCTGCGTATAGGGATGCGCAGGCTGCGTGAACAGCGTACGAACGTCGGCTCGTTCGACGATGCGGCCGGCGTACATGACGCACACGTCGTCGGCCATGTCGGCCACGATGCCGAGATCGTGGGTGATGAACAGGATGGCCATGCCGAATTCGCGCTGCAGACGTTGCAACAGCTCCAGAATCTGGGCCTGGGTGGTGACGTCGAGCGCGGTGGTCGGCTCGTCGGCGATCAGCAGATCGGGCCGACCGGCGACGGCCATCGCGATCAACGCCCGCTGAATCATGCCGCCCGACCATTCATGCGGATACTGGCGGGCGCGGCGATCGGGCGCGGCGATGCCGACGTCATCCAGCAGCTCGATCGTGTCGTGCCACGCACGACGCCGATCGACCGGGCGATGGGCGCGAATGGATTCAGCGATCTGTCCCCCGACGGGCAAGACGGGGTTCAGCGCGGTCATGGGATCCTGAAACACCATGCCGACGCGGCGACCGCGGATTTCGCGCAAACGGCGTTCGGACAGCGTTCGCAGGTCCACGGGCGGGTTGTCGTCGACCGAATGCAACCGAATCTGGCCGTCAGCAATTTCACCGGGCGGATCGATCAACCGCATGATCGACAGCGCCGTGGCGCTTTTGCCGCATCCGCTTTCGCCGACCAAGGCCAGCGTTTGACCGCGGTGGATCGAAAAACTGACCCCGTCGACGGCGCGAACGACGCCGTCGCCGGTCCGAAACCGGGTGTGCAGGTCAACGACATCCAGCATGGGCCGGTCAGGCGGCATCATGAACGACGTGCCCCCGATTCATGGCGTGGCCGCCCGTTTGGGGTCGGTCGCGTCGCGCAGCGCATCGCCCACCAGATTGTATGCCAGCACGGTCAGGAGAATGGCAACCGACGGTCCCGCGATCATGGCGGGCGCAACTCCGCGATGTTCGAACGCCGATCGCAGCAGGTTACCCCATGACGGTTCGGGCCATTGCACACCGAAACCCAGCCAGCTCAATCCGGCCTCGGTCAGCACGGCCTGGGCCATACCGAATGCGATGGTCCCCCACAACGGGGACATGGCATTGGGCAGCAGGTGTCGCAGCATGATGCGCAGCGGGCCTGCGCCGGACACGACGGCCGCGGCCACGAAATCCTGGGATTTCAACCGCAGGAATTCGGCGCGGGTGTAGCGGGCGATGCCGGTCCAGCGGGTCAGGCCGATTACGACCATGACGTTGTTGATGTCGGGTTCGATCCACACCATGATCGACAGTATCAGGAAGAAAACCGGGAAGCACATCACCACCTCGATCAGACGGGAAATCAAGGCGTCGGTCCAACCGCCGAAATAGCCGGCTGCACCGCCCAGCAATACGCCGAGGACGGCCGCGATGCCCATGGACACCACGCCTACCTTTACCGAGACGACCGCGCCGTGGACCAGGCGGGCGAGCAGGTCGCGGCCCACCTCGTCGGTTCCCAACCAATGTTCGCGGGACGGTCTCGCCAGCCCGTCGGACGTGGTTTCCAACGGTCCGTAGCGTACGACGGGCCAGATGGCGGACTCGTCGTCGCCGACGGCGGTCTTGGCATCGAACCCGGCAAATCGGAACGGTTTGGATTTGTTTAGCACGAACGACAGGAATGGAATCTTGTTGGCCACATCAACCAATGCCGGGAAATGCCATTGACCGTCGAAATGGCACGCGATCGGCTGGTTCCCTGCGATTAACGGCGCGGAGACGGCGATCAGCATCAACGTAAAGATGATCGACAATCCAAATAGACCGGTGCGATGTCTGCGGAACTGCCGCCAGGTGCGATAGGTCTGTGTTTCGCGGCGACGGCGGGGCGTGCGGTTCGCTCCTGTTTCGACCGCGCTGGACGTGTTATTGGGCATCGTGAATCCTGGGATCGGCCCGCGCACAGGCGATGTCCGCGGCCAACGTGGACAACAACACCAGAACGGCGGATACGACCGACAGCGCCATGACCGTGGGGTAATCGCGTTGGGCGATGCTGGCGTAGAACAGCCGTCCGATCCCGGGCCAGTTGAACATGACTTCCAGGATGACGGAACCGCTGACGACCGACGGAATGGTCAGGCCCAACAACGTAATCAGCGGCACCCAAGTGTTGCGGAATGCGTGCCGGAAGATGACGCGGCAGCGTGACAATCCGTTGGCGCGAGCCGTTCGCACATAGTCCTGGCGCAGCGTTTCCAGCATGTTGTTGCGGACGAACCGCGCCTGATACGCCAGCGCCGGGTAGCTGTAGCAGATTCCGATCAGCAGTGC
Source organism: Phycisphaerales bacterium (assembly GCA_013140575.1). Taxonomy (GTDB): domain Bacteria; phylum Planctomycetota; class Phycisphaerae; order UBA1845; family UBA1845; genus JABFSN01. Next base: position 40,362 of record JABFSN010000150.1, read on the forward strand.
GTGCCGGACGACGTCCGCAATTCTGCCGCCGACCGACAGCCCGTCATAATCGTCGGAAATGGCGCCGCTGATGGGCAGCCAGTCGATGGGAATGACCGCGACGGCCGCAATCAGGGCGCCGGCCGCGACGTAATTGGGCACGGAAAAAGCCGCGTACAGACCAACCCCCGTAATGCGATCAAACCACCCGCCCGCGCGGACGGCCATGATGACGCCGATGGGGATGGCCAACGCCAGCGTGGCCCCCAACGATGCCACGGCCAGCCCGACGGTCCACGGCAGCTTCTCGGCGATCTTGTCCCAAACCGGACGGTGATCGACGAACGAATGGCCGAAATCGAACGTTACCAGCCGTGCCAGCCAGCCGGCGTATTGCCGGTGCAACGGTTGATCGAGGCGCCAGTACGCACGTAGTTGTTCGTGGAGGCGCGCGGAATCGCCGCCGGGCGTACCGTCCAGCTGCATTGCGGCGGGATCGCCGGGGGCCAAACGTACAACCGCGAATGTCACGATGGTGATGCCAAGAAGCGTGGGGACGGCCAGCAGCAGACGCTTGACCACGTAGCGGGTCATACGCCGTCCATCCCGTTTCGAATGGCCGCGGCGGGTACGGATGGGTGACCGCGAAATGCGGACGTGTCAATCATCCGCCGTGACCGGGTCGTTTCGGTGCGTCCACCAGTTACGCACGCCGGGAAAAAAATGGACCGGTCCGCGGGGGCTGAACGCCACGCCGCGAATATGCCGATTGAACGCCCACAACGTGGGCACGTTGGCGATGAACGCGTAGGGGGCGTCGTCGTAAATGATCCTGCTAATTTCGGCGTAGTGCGCCGTCCGCTGTCGTTCATCGAAACATTGCCGGGCCTTCTCGAACAGTTCGTCGACACGCGCATTACTGTAACCACCGTAATTGCGGCCGTCGCGATAGGATTCCGTTCGCCACAGGTTCCATTCGTCGTCCGGGTCCTTGCCGAACGACCATGCGGAAATCGCGGCCTCGAATTGGTGTTCGCGGTTCATCTGCGTGAACGTCGAAAACTCGAGGGACCGGGTTTCCATCTGCACGCCGATTTTGGCCAGATCGTTCTGGATGATCGCCGCGACGGCCGGCGATGTGGCGCTTTCGGCCGGTACGTTCAGCGTAAACTGGAACCGTTTGCGTTCGTCACCGTTCGGCGTCGGCGTGGTTTTGTATCGCCAGCCATCGTCGTCGCTGCGGATCCAGCCGGCGCGATCCAACATCGCCGCGGCCTCGTTCAGATCAAACTCGAATGGTCCGATTTGGGGATTGAACATCGGCGCCGACGAGTGATGAATGCCGTGGGACCGTTCATACAATCCGTCGTAGGCCTGTTGCAGGATGCGGTCGTAATCGATCGCACGACAGATCGCCCGGCGTACGTCGCGGTCGGCGAAAAACGGATTCGACCCGTCCTGATTCCAGCAGATGTAGATGTATTTCCATTGCGGGGCCGTGCCACGAACGCCGACGGCGCGGAATCCTTCGGAATCCGTTTCCCGCGCGAATTGCAACGGCGTCGTTTCGAATTCGTGAATCAGACCGCGTTCGAACATCCGCAGGCGCGCCGATGGATCGGGCACGATGCGCAGAATGACGCGGTCAAAATGCGGCCGGGGACCACGATAGCCGTCCCAACGAGCCAGTTCGATCCGATCGTCGGACAACCAGCGCACAAACCGATAGGGGCCGTTGCCGATCGGTTCCCGATTCTGTTTCACATAGTATTCGTCCCGCGTCAACGTGGGGTCGGCGGCCTTGTGCTGCTCGTAGATGTGCCGCGGGATCACCGGAACGGCCGCATACCAACGGTTGGTGGGCATCGCCCGCGCGAACCGGAACCGGACGGTCAATCGATCCGGCGCGTCGCACGATACGATCTGGTCCGTCCCCGTTCGGGCGGCCGGGCAGGGCACGCGATCGTCCATGATCTGCTGATAGGAAAAAACCACGTCGTCGGCCGTGAACGGGCGCCCGTCGTGCCACGTCGCGCCGTCGCGAAGTTTCAATTCGGCCGACAGGTGGTCGTCCGATTCACGATACGATTCGACCAGCGCATCGTTGATCGCCCATTCCAGGCGATCGTTGAACGTGAACAGCGGGTCGTAGATCAGCTCGCGGACCCGGTTGTCCGGGTCCGACGACATCAAGATGGGATTCAGCGTCCGCGGGTTCGCCTTCAAACATAAATACAACGTCGCGTCATCAGCGACCAACGACCGGTCGGCCGGCGCCGGTTCGGACAACGACGGCGGATTGATGGGCGCGCCGCCGACGTCGGGCTCGACGGCCGCCGATTGCATGGTGAATAGCGAGGCCGCTGTGGTCGCTACGAACCCGCCCAACACGACGCCGAATCGATCGTGGAGTCGGCGATGAGATGTTGTGGAGCGTAATCCCATGGGCAAAACCGCAGGCCCCGGTTCCGTACCGTTGCGATGCGTCCTATACCATGAATCCCGTTCGTCGGCGCTATCCCGGCGCCAATACGTTCACAATTGATGCGCCAAATCGGCCCAACCCGCGCGCGATCCGATGGCCGGCCAGTTGATCCATCCGTCGTTCGATCCAGCCGGCCGCCCTGTAGCCGGGGATGAACCGTCCTCCGATTTTCAGGGGCCCGAAACCGTGCCCACGGTAGTCGATCCGCCGCAGCCCCGCGCCGCGGGCGATGCGGGCGAATTCGCCGGGACCGAACTGCCGCGCGTCCAGTCCCGACCAGGTGTGTTCGATTCGACGACCGATCGTTCCACGCAGCAGGTGTTTCATCGCCACACGGTTGGTGATCTGCACAACCGCGATTCCAGTACTGGCAAGCAGGTTCCGGATGCGTTCTAGGACGGCCGACGGGTCGTCGAAATACTCGATGAAACCCAACGCCACGATCAGATCAAACGTGCGCGGGGCCAGGCCCAGTTCAAAAAAATCGGCGGACAAAAACCGGCAACGATCGGACAAATCCCGTTCCGCTGCGAGCCGGTCGGCGGTCGCGATCATGGATGGCGAAATGTCGATGCCGATCACCTGGTGGCCCGTCGCAGCCAATGCGATCGCCGCCGGGCCCGCGCCACATCCCAAATCCAGCGCGTGTCCGGCTCGCAAAACATGGCGTCGGCACAACCGCAACGCCAAGTCCAAACGCGATCGGAAAATGATCCCGGATCTGTCGGCCGCATCGTAGTATCGATTCCAGTCGTCATGCGCCGCGTCGAAATGGGCCGTCACGGCCAGCCGTTGCGATTGACACGCCGGGGTGGGAATCGTCGCCGTCATCGGGGCGCCCCCACCGTCACGCCGGGCATCGGTCCGGTCCAACGGCGCGCCGGCGTCGAATGAAACGAATCCGTGCCGGCGGCCGCAACGGCAGAGCGCAGGACGACCGCCGTTTCACGTCCGACATCATCCCACGTGCGAACGGCATTGGTCACCACGCTGCCGTGATCAGGCGTCTCGATCATGGCCGTACAGGCGCGTTCCAGCGCAACGGGATCGCCAAACGGGACGACGATGGAACGGTGCCCCGCGACGACTTCGCGATTCCCGCCCACATCGGTACAGACGATCGGCAGTCCGACGGCGGCGGCCTCGCACAGTGCGTTGCAACATCCCTCGTTCCGTGTCGGCAACACGAACACATCGCCCGCCTGCAACCATTTCGCAATTTCGTCCGGCGGAAGCGCACCTGTGAACGTGACGATTCGATCCAATCCGGCGCGGCGGGATTGCCGCCGCAGCGCGGCGCCGTAGGGCCGCTCGGCGCCGTCGTCGCCGATCACGACGTAACGAACCGCCGGCATTCGCCGAACCAATCGGGGCAATATCTCCAGGACATGCTGAACACCCTTGCGCGGACACAAATGTCCGACCGTCACCAGAATGGTTTCATCGTCCGACCTGCCGAGCGCTGCCCGTGCGGCCGATCGATCGCCGGGTTGAAACACGTCGGCATCTACGCCGTTGGGTAGGACATGAATCCGGGCCGGGTCGATTCCCAATCCAACGGTCAGCCGTTTCAACGAATCGGAAACGGCGATGACCGCCGCGGCGCGGCGCAACGCACGGACGATCGGACCGCGTTTCAGCCACTGCCGGCTGCAGCGCGGCAGAACCCCGCGTAACGTCACCACGAACGGCAATCCGGTCGCAGCCGCCAGGCGCGCAACCGCGACCCCATCGGGCCAACTGAAATGCGCGTCCAGCAGATCGATTTCGCCGCGCGCCGTCCACGACCGGATCAACGGCATGACCGCGCGGGCGTATAGAACCGGGTTCCACGGTCCGGCCATGCCGGGCAGGTAGGGCATTGGAACCCGCCACACCGGCGGACGCTCGTCGTCATCGACCCGGACGGGCGGGCGGGGTTTCCAAATCGGCGTCGGCACGACATGGACCACGCGAACGTGTTCCGTTTTGGCGACCGCCCGTAGGCGGGCACGCACAAACAGCCCGGCGCGCGGCCGCTCGGGCGACGGATAACACGAGCTAAGGCTGACGATGATCATGCCAGCGCCGCCGCGACGCCGGACGTCGTCTTGATGCCACGTTCGCGAACCACGGGTGCGATCGACGCGACGCGTTGCAGCCACAGTTCCAACATCAACAGCGCCCAAACGCGGCTGCCCATCCCCCGCCGCCCACCGTTCAGTTGTGTCCAGACGTCGTCAATCGCCGACGGCGCCAGCCATTCATGGATGCGCGCGGATGAGACGCATAACGTGTCCTGAACCACGTGGCGGAACGGCCCCATGATCCACGCATCCAACGGCGCCTCGAATCCCCGTTTTCGCCGGTTCACGATCGTTCGTCCCAGCCACGGTTCGACCGCCCTTCGCAACGCGAATTTGCCCCGACCGTGATCGATTTTCAGGTGATCCGGCAGCGTCGCCATGGTGGTGACGAACGGTATATCCAACAGCGGCACGCGCACTTCCAGACCGTTGGCCATTGCCGCGCGATCGGTTTTGCACAACACACCGTCGGCCAGCCAGGTCTTGATATCGACGTATTGCCCGCGGCGCAGCGCTCCCTCGGCGTCGCAGCGGTTGAAATGGCCCGCCAACACGCCGAACGGATCGTGCCCACCCAACGCCGGCAAGGCGTCGCCACCAAACAGGGCCAACGTTTCATCAGGCGAAAACCACGCAACGTTCAGGTAATGGGCGAAATCGTCGTCCCCGGTCAACTGTTCAGCGAATCCCCGCACGCGCGGACCGGCCACGTCGGCGCACGCGCGGACGAATCGCCCGGTCCAGTCGCCGGCCAAAAAACGCCGCGCAATCCGTTCACGCTCGTGGCGCAAGTAACGGGTGTAGCCCGCGAATAGTTCGTCGCCGCCGTCGCCGGACAAAACCGCCTTGACGCGATTGCGGGCCATTTCGCTGACATAGTAGGTGGGAATGGCCGACGGATCGGCGAACGGCTCGTCGAAACAATCGACCAGTTGCTCGATCAGTTGCGTCGGATCCGGCGTCATCAGGCAATCGACATGATCGGTTCCCAGCCGGATCGCGGTTTCCCGCGCCCCGGCGCGCTCGTCGTACATGGTTTCGCTGAAACCAATCGTATGGGTCGGCACCGGTCCCGCAGCGGACCGGGACATCGCGGCCACCACCGCGGCGGAATCGATGCCGCCGCTCAAAAAAGCCCCCACCGGGACGTCGGCCATCATGTGGGTTTCGACGGCCGACTGAATTCCGTCGCGAATCAGCGCCATCCATTCGTCGTCGGTGCGGGTCGCATCGGCGCGCATCGACAAGTCCCAGTAGGTCTGTGCATTGTGAATGCCGTCACGAACGACCAGCCGCTGCCCAGGTTCCAGCTTCCGAACGCCTCGCAAAATGGTCCGCGGCGACGGCACGTAGTGATACGTCAAGTATTCGTGGACGGCAGCAAGGTCGATATCGCGTCCCAATTGCGGATGCAGCATCAACGCGTCCAATCTGGACGCGAATAGGATCGAGCCGTCGAGTGCGGCGTAATACAGCGGCTTGACGCCGATCGGGTCGCGGGCCAACAGCAGCGTTCGTCGCGGTTCGTCCCAAATGGCGAACGCGAACATGCCCCGCAATCGATCCACACAAGCAACGCCGACCTCCTCGTACAGATGCAGAATGACTTCGCAGTCGCTCGCGGTGGAAAAATGATGACCCCCACTCTCCAATTCGTCGCGCAACGGAACGTGGTTGTAGATTTGTCCGTTGGCGACCATCCAGACCGTGCCGTTTTCGTTGGCGATGGGTTGGTGACCGTCGGCCGGCGAGACGATGGCCAGACGCGTGTGACCCAGCACCGCCGTTCGCCGGGTCACCATGCCCCGCCCGTCCGGTCCCCGCTGATGCAGCCGGTCCAGCATGGCCGCGACCACGAAACGGTCGTCGGGGTCTAGCGTGCGGTCGGACACGATGCCGGCAATGCCGCACATTCGTTGAACTCCGGTTGCGTCGCCGCCGATCCGATCGACCGATAGAACGCCTGATATCGTTCGACGGCCGCTGAAAATCCGTGGCACGATTCAGCACGTTGTCGAGCGGCGGCGCCCAATCGTTGTCGTTCCGCCGGGTCGTGGATCATCCGGACCAATGCCGCCGCCAGCGAGTCCGAATCGCACGGGGCGACCAATCGCGCGCATCGGCCCGCGTTCGCCACACAACCGGCATCCCCGACCGCCGTTAGAAGAATCGGCAATCCGCAGGCCATCGCTTCAAGGACGGCATTGCTGGACTGTTCGTACCGGCTGGGGTGAACGAACAGGTCGGCCGCGTGAAGCACGCCCGCGACGTCCTCGACGCTGCCCAGAAACCGCGTTCGGACCGATTCCGGCAGCGTTTCGGCACGATTTTCCAGCGGCCCGCGCAACGGTCCGTCGCCGGCGAGCAGAATGCACACGCCGCCCAAACGCGGCGCGCTGCTCGCGACGGCGTCAAGCGCCATTCGATGGTCCTTGACCGGTGCCAGCGCGCCGACCATGGCGATGACGGTTTCGTCGGGTCGGACGCCGTATGCCGCGCGGGCAGCGCAGCGCTGATCCGCCGTCGGCGGGCGGAACCGTTCAATACTGACGCCGTTGGGCAGTACGTCGACGCGGCAGGATGGCGCGCCCAATTCGTCGACCAGTTGTTGTTTTCCGGCGTACGAAACGGCCGTGAATGGGAACCGACGCAGACGCAGCCAACGGGCGCGACGACGCTGAACGCTGGTGAATCCGCCGTCGTGTTCCAACCCGTGGAATCCCAGCACGGTCCTGTTGATTTCGTGGCCGGCGATGCGGCGTGCCAGCACCGCGTCGCACCATGTATTGAAATTCCGCGCGTGCAGGATATCCGGGCGGATGCGACGGATTACGGAAGCCAGTTTGACCGCGGCCCAGCGATCGGAGCGGCGGCAGTTCAATGGAATGACGGCGACCTCGGCGGGCAGTTGATCGGCCAACGGCCCGGGCTCGCGCAGGGTGCAGACGGTGTGCGACAACGACGGCGACTGGGTCGCGCGAATTACCGCCGCCAGCGTCCGTTCCATCCCGCCGGTGCTAAGCGAATGCACGACGTGCACCACCGCCGTACGCGAGCGGGTTGTCGTCCCACCAGGCGCCCATGTCCGCCGATCGTCCGTCATCAAGCAGCACCTTTCCGTCCGCGGCTTCGGATAGCACGACGCGTTTCAGGCAGCCGGGCAGGGCCATCAGCCACCAAAACGCTTCCGTATAGAACCGATCGGTAAAAAACTGCGTCCCCGCGCTGATGACCAGCGACACCATTAGTCCGTAGGCCATGTAACGCGCCCAGGCGGGGTCGGCCGACTGTTTGGCCCGCCAATGGCACTGCCACGCCTGCACAAAAGACGTGCCGAACAGTAGGACGAACAGGAATATCCCCTGTATGCCCAATTCAGCCCAGCACAGGAGATACGAGTTGTGGGGGGCGCGACGCCCCAGTTCGCGGTCCATCCGGGCGATCGTGGGTACGAAGTTGCCGACCCCCACGCCCAGCGGGTATCTGCGGATCATCCGCCATGCGTCCTCCCATATTTCCAGACGGGCGGACGCGGCATCGTCCTGCTGAATGGTTTTCTGACTCTTCATCGTCGCCATGCGATCCCAATAGGGTTGGTCGACCAGGAACCAACTGCACAGCAGGACCGCGGTGGTTGCCGCATACGTCTTGAAGCGTCGCCCCTTCGGCGCCAGTAACACAACCGCCACCACCCCGCATAGGAGACCCACGAACGCGGAACGCGTGCGGCTGAGAATAATGGTGTTGATGGTCAGGGCGCCGCTGATGAGGATGACGGGTTTCAAGAGCCAGGAACGGCAGGTCATGAACGCGACGCCGATGATCGGCAGCATCATGGACATATGGGCTGCCAAACCCGATGCCTGCCGAAAATCGGGCCCGCCGACTTTTTCGAGGCGACCCATGGCGAACGCCCCGGGCGGCGCCGTCCAGGCGTCGTATCCGATGTACAGACTGCCCGCGACGAACGTCCAAACAATAATGGAAAAGTGCCGGCGGGTGATGACGATCCGCGTCATGCAAAAAATGAACAGCAGCATCTTGAAGAACTTGTCCAGCAACGGCGCGGACTCGTCACCGGGGCCCAGTCCCGTGAATTCCGACGTGACCACCACCAACGCCATGGCCAGTGCCGACATGTCCCACAGGTTCAGGGCGGGGCGGCAGGCCGGCAGACGCGGCAGGGTCAGGAGCATCCCCAGCATCATGCAGACGGCGGCCGTCATCGAATAACGAATGCCCAGCGGTTCGAGTGGAATGTGCCACCAGGCGTGTTCGGGGTAAACCTGGTAGATCATCATGTAGTTGACGATGCCCAGAATGGGCATGATCAACGACGCGGCGCTGATGCCGAAAAAATACATCAGAAAGGCGATGCTTTTGAGCGGCAACATGGTCGGCTACCCCGTCATCGCCAGGGATTCGCGGGGCTCCAACGCCGTGATCGTGTCCCGACCCGTGGCGGCGTCGATCGCGGCGAATGGCTCGTTTGCGTCGATTTCGCCCACCCGGTCGGAACATCCGTCGTCGGCCACGCGAAGGGGATCGTGGGCGGTGGCGCATTCCGGCGCGTCGGGCGCCGCCCCAGGCGTCGGCCCGGTCGTTGGAAGCGGCGCGCCCGCCCATAGACGTTCCAGCAATTTCGGCATCCACGAAGCGTTGCGTAGTCGCCGTGCCAGGTCGGTCGCGGCCCGGGCCATGCGGTTCCGTCGACCGGCGTCCCGCATCCGTGCGATGGCGGATCGGATGGAGGCTGCGTCGGTGCGCCGGACGACGACGCCGCATCCTGAATTCGTAACCAGCCGGTCGACAAAACTGCCCGCGGGAACGATCGCCAGCACGGGCAGACCGATCGACACATAGTCGATCAGTTTGGACGGGAAGCACCCCATTATCTCGTCCCGGTGCCGACCATCGTCACCCAACAGAACCACGCCCACGTCGGCCGAATTCAATTCGCGCATCGCGTCGCCATGCGCGCGCCAACGCCCACCCACCTGGCGCATCAAGCCATCGCATCCGTCAGGATTGCAGTTGAAGGTGATTCGCAAATCCGGCAATCCCCGCGTTGCCTCGATAAACGGCCGCATCGCGGCCGCGTGAACTTCGTAGATCAACCCGCTGTAGATCAGATGCAATTCGCCGCGGGGTAATCCCGCGGAATACGAATCGACGCGCGTGGTGCAATGCGGCAGCACCCAGCAGCGTTCGATGCCGCGCCGGCCGTAGTGGGCCGCGAACTCGTCGGTGGGCACCAGGATCATCCACGCCCGTTTCAACGATTGACGATCGACACGCCGCCAAAACGCCCGCTGCATCGCGCCGCGGAATGGGGCGCCCTCGGCAAGCAGGTCGTGCATGTACGCCACCAGCGGCAGTTGCAGATGGCGGGCAATCCGGCTGCCCGCCCACAAACTCCATCGATGCGGATAAACGGCCAGAACGCGGGAGAAACGCCATTGCCGGTGCAGGGCGACCGCCCGTGACACCATGCCCCGGGCCGTCCAGGCCGCGTTGACGGCGGCAAACGGACCGGGCGCTCCGTCGGCGTCGGCAATTCCCACATACGTGGGAGGAATGCGCGCCGTGAAGTCACCGGGCATCGGACGGCAGTCGGCGCCGGCGACATGAACCGGTTTTCGGGTGATCACGTGGAATGCGCCGGGTGGTGCTGCCTCGAAGAGCGCCCCCAGCACACCGGCCGACGCCTTGTTGGCCGGCGGCCAGTGCCAGGAGACGATTAGCGTGCGTGGATGGTCGTCGCGCCCGGGCATGGGATTTGATCACCCGTCAGAAGTCGTTTGGCCGGGCGCACAATCTGCGCGTCGGCGACCGACTCGATCGGGTTATCGGCGGGAAATCGCGGCCGATGGAAGATTCGGATCGATTCATCGACGAACCCCGCCGAAACCGCCGCGTTCCGCCGATGGAACCCACTAAAAATCAGCATGGAATAAATCGGGCACCAGTCGATCCGCACGCTTGCGGTACGCCGCCAGCGTGAACCAACGCGTGCGTCGCAGACGAATGTCCGCGGTCGTCGGTCGTGCGGTGGCTAACCGCATCATTCGGCGCCACGCGCGAACCGTCGGCCAAGGTGCGAAGGCAATTGGTGGGGGACCGATAGGATCGTACGGCTTGTGGGTTTCAATGAACCGACAGACCCGGTGGACGGACGGCAGGCAGGTGTCGTGAAACATGACCACGCCGCCGATGCGCAGCAGCAGATCGGCGTAGAAGAAATCAAGCATGGTGTGATCGAATGAATGCCAGCCGTCCACGAGAATCAAGTCAAACCGTCGCCCGTCGTGCAACAGCCGGGGCAATGCCAAATGATCGAATTCCTCGATTAATTCCAAGTGGGCATCCAGGCCGTTCGCGGCCACGCGGGCCAGGCCTGTTCCCCGCCACCATTCGTCCGACGTCTGGAATGGATCGATGGCCACGTGACGACCGCGACCCAGGCGGTGCAACGCCCGGCAGATGACCACGGTGCTGCCGCCGTGGGCCATGCCGATTTCAAGCGTGTCGTGCGGCTTTTCCGAACGAACGATTTCGTCGAGCAGCTGGTACTCCTCGTCGCGCATGGACGCGCGCTCGCGTGGACGATTCACCGCGGGCGCCGTCGTCGATGAGCTGATGAGCGCGTTCACTTCAAACCTAGAACCGGTGCCGGGGCTTCCCGTACGCAGATTATCGGTCGCCGGACTGCCGATCTGATGTTCGCCGATGTCCCGGCGACCGCGGTTGCCGTTTGAACCGCCGCCGCGCGATCGCCGATAAAACTGGGAATGTCGGTCGTGACGCGTATGTACTATCCGGTCTGTCGTTCGCGAATGGGGCACGCCATCGTCCGGGCGACCGTCGGCGGCGTGCGTCGCATGGGCGGGCTCCAGAATCCGTACCTGCCGTTCGACGCGCTGTCGATGGAATATCCGGCCTACGCGGGTCTGGCGACGTTGTGGTCGCGAATCCACTGGTCGACGGGCGATGGCATGATGCCGCAGGATGAACTGTTGGCCGTCTATCGGCTGGCGGTTGAATGGCCCGTCGACGGCGACATCATCGAGCTGGGAGCGTGGATCGGCCTGACCACCAGCTATCTGGCCACGGCGTGCCGCGTGCGCGGTTCGGGCAAGGTCTGGGCTGTGGACACGTTCGCGGGCACGATGGAAGGGGATCGGCAATACTCGTCCGTGGAACACCACGGCGGCAGCACGTTGCCGGAATTCCGCGGGCGGGTCGACCGGGCGGGCGTCGCGGACCTGGTCGAGGCGTTGCCGGGTCGGACGCGGGAAATGGCCGATGCCTATCCGGGACGTCCGGCGCGACTGTTGCTGATCGACGCCGACCATTCCTACGCGGGCGTGCGTGACGACTTTAATCGTTGGTTGCCGCACGTGGCGCCCGGCGGCGTGATCGTATTTCACGACTACCGGTTTCCCGACGTGGCGCGGTTCATCAACCAGGAAGTCGTATTCGACTCCCGCGTCGCGTTTTCGCCGGGAATCATCCGGCCCAACCTTGTGGCCGTGACCAAACGCCCGCCGGACGATTCGACCGAATGACGCCGGAACTGGTCATCCGACGCGCGGGGAATGGCGAGCGCGCGACGCAATTGAATCGGCCGGTGCGATGTTTGGTTCGGATGGCGCGATGGGCTCGGCGGCGATCGGCATTTCATGCGGGCGACGGCGTACGACGCACAACGGACGCTGCGGCCTATTCCACCTGGCGGGCGGCGGCGCTGCACGGCCAGTTGGAATCGCATTTTTCGCCGGCCGTGTTGGCCGGCAAGGACGTGGTCGATTTCGGTTGCGGCGGCGGCGAACTGTCCTGCGCGCTGATCCGGGATTGGGGCTGCCATAGCGTCACCGGGATTGACCGATCGGAATCGGCCGTTCACGCGGCGACGAATGCCCGCGGGCGATTGCCGGACGATCGGCGGCAGGCGTTGCGGTTCATTCGATCCGCGAGCGAAGGCCCAATCGACCTGGCCGATGAATCGATCGACGTAGTCTGCTGTTTCGACGCCGTCGAACACATTGCCGACATTGCCGCGGCCGCGGTCGAATGGCGTCGCATGTTGCGGCCCGGCGGTCAGGTGTGGATCTGGTGGTCGCCGTGGCGG
>JABFSN010000059.1 GCA_013140575.1 Phycisphaerales bacterium
GGCGGGGACGGTCGGTTGGCTGGTGTTGATGGGCGGCGTTCAATTCGCGTTGCCGTACGTGTTGTATTCGTGGGCGATCAAGCACGTCACGGCGCAGGAGGCGGTTCTGGTGGTGCTGTTGGAGGCGGTGTTGAACCCGGTGTGGGTGTGGTTGGTTCGGGGCGAGGTTCCGCACGTGTCGACGCTGGTGGGCGGCGGGTTCATTCTGGCGAGCGTCGTGTACCTGGCGTTCGTTCAAGTACGCGTACGTGTCTAGACAGCGCGCGACAAAAAACGGAACAGATGAGAATGGACAGGATTTACAAGATTAACAGGATTTACGGAAGGAATGCTGGTTCGACCCGCGGAGAGTGCGTCCGGGCAATCCTGTGATTCATGTCAGTTCCGTCTAATCAAAGAGAATGCATTGAAGATGCTTCCGGGCGCATACATAGCGAGACGGCGGCGGTTCCCCGGTCGCTGCCGGGGCGGGACTCGCGGGAAGGGATTCCCGCGAATGTGAGCGCGAGAACGCATACTCGCACCAGCGACAGAGATGGGCGTAACGTCTTCCGCTCGCGCGGCGGCGTTAGTCGATGATGGTTTGATAGACGGCGAAGTCGGGCAGGTCGACGCGACCGTCGCGATTGAAGTCGAACGTGCAGCGGCAGGTTAGGCCGCCGGACAAGGCGCCGCCGTGGGCACAGCGGTGGAACGGCTCGAAATCGCGAATGTCGACGATGCCGTCGCGGTTGGCGTCGCCCTTGAGAAGAGGCGGGTCGGGGATGACGTCGGCGTCGGCAGGGTCGCCGCATTGTTCGAGTTCGTCGGTGTCGAAGAAGCCGTCGTCGTCGCGGTCGATGCCGATGCGATCCTGCGAACCGGTCGGCACGATGGTAAACGTCAGCCGGTCTTCGGCGGTTAGTGACCCGACGAAATCGTTGACGGACGCGGATTCCGCGGCGCGGTCGGACTGCAATGATCCCCCGGGGCGATAGACATAGCCGCGCGATAGCCCGGCGACGACGCCCCGGGCGGCGAGGCCGACGCGGCCGGTGTCGGCGAGGTTGAACATTTCGGGCAGTCCGCCGAAACCGGCGGCGGAGGCGGCACCGCCGGCGAAGGTCAACTGCCTGCCGACGGCGGCGTGGGTGTCGCGGCTGGTGGGGCCGAGGGGTTGGGTGAGGTCGTCGGAACTGCCGACGGGCAGGTCGGATCCGGAAAAAGACAGTAGGAAAGCGACCAGATCGGCGACGTCCTGCGTGCTGTGGACTTCAAAGACCGGCGACGAGACCAACCGGGCCAGCGAACCGCCAACGCCGTTGTGGAGGAATCCGAACCCGGTGCGGCTTCGCAATTGGGTGTAGTCGAAGCCGACGCGTTCGTAGAGGTTTCGCAACTGCGGCGGCTTCAACATGACGGTCTCGGAACCGTCGTCGACGATGAGGGCGTTGTGCCGTTCGCCGTTGGGGCCGGTCGCGAACTGTTGTACGGTCGTGCCGTCGAAGAAGAGGTCGCTGCTCGTTCCCGTCGGCAGGGTGTGGCAGAACGTACACTGGAAGCCGCCGTGCATGAACGTGTCCAGTCCGGACTGCGCGTTGCCGTTGGGGAGCGGGTCGCCGGCGTTACCGAACATGCCCGTCTCGTAGTGTCCCGGCAACGGCAGATTGGCGCGCAGGGAATTATCGAAGGCGCGGAAGGGATTCGGCGGGAAGGCAACGGTGGCGAGGAAGTCTTCGAGTTTCTGCATTTCCTGGGGCGTGAGCATGGCGTCGTCGCCCTGAAGGCTGACGAACGCGCCGTTGAACTCCTCGATCCCGTTGCGGTCGCCGCGCCAGTGGAACGGTTCCTTGCCGATGATGTCCTGCAACGTCTGGGTCAGCAGCGGTCCCTTCATGGGGTGCCAATCGACGCAATTGTCCATCAGGCCCATGGCGCAGTTCTGATCGAACGTCCGCATTTCGCCGGCGGGGTTTCCGAGGTCCCAAGCCAATCGGTCGGTGCGCGCGTCGACGTGGCAGGATGCGCAGGCGATGTGGCCCAGGCCGGAGTTCTTGTGGGTGTCGTACAGATGTTTGCGTCCGGTTTTGACGGCCGGCGGCGTGGGATCGAAAAACGGAACGGTCTCCAGAACGACTTCGGTGCTGGTGGCGATGACGGTCACGGCGGCCGAGAAGCGGTTTAGGACGTAGAGGCGGCCGCGGTCGGAATCGAGGGCCAATCCGGTGGGTCCGGCGCCGACCTCGATGGCGGCGGCGGAGGGGTCGCCGATGGGGGATTGGCGGACGCCGGAGGCGTTGATGATGGCGACGTTATTCGACCCCATGCCGGCGATGTAGGCGCGAAGGCCGGTGGGCGCCCAGACGATGGCGCGCGGATCGCCGATGGACCTGTCGCGGTCCGGTTGCGGGATGGGCACGAACGGGATGTCGTTCGAATAGGTCAGATGCTGGTTCAGATCGAGAATAGCCGGGGCGTCCTTGCCGGTCGGATCGGCGATCGCGAGGTTGACGCGGAGGAATCGTCCGCGGAGGACGGGTTCGAAGCGGACGTGGTTGGTGGCGTCGGTGCCGATCACGGTCACGAGACCTGCCACCGGCCGAATCGCGACGGCCATGCAGATGTTCATCAGGCCATCGATGTAGTCGACGTCGAGGGTGGCGGTGTTGATCACGGCGACGTCGTGATCGAGGAGTTGCCAGCCGGGTTGGCGGAGCGACAGGTGCGCGAGCGCGCCGTCGATGAACGTGGACCAGTCGCCGGCGTTGTCGTCTGTCCAGCGGCCGTCGAATCGCCGTTTGACGATCAGCGAGGATTTCGGCGGGGGCGGGTTCAGCGGGTTTTGCGGGGGCGAGAATTCCGAACCAACATTGGGCGGTGGGTTCTGTCCGCCGTAGGGCCCGTCGGCCAGATTCACGGGCAGCGTTTCGAAATCGCCGCCGGGCAGGATGGTGGTGGCGTTTCCGGATTCGAAGATGGCCACATAGATTTCGTTGCCGTCGGCGCTGACGGTCATGGCCCGCGGTTTCTCGGCGTCGATGGGGATGGTGATGGCCTGCGCGGAGGGATCGTTGGGATTGACGGCCAGGATGGTGTTCGCTTGTGAACAAGCAATGAATGCCCGCTGCGGATGGCCGGCGAAGACGACGTCGGCCGGTTCGTCGAGCGTGGGGACGGTCTCGACGACGTTCATGGCGGACAGGCGGACGATGCTGACGGTGTCGGAAATGTGATTGACGACCCAGGCTTCGTCGTCGGTTCGCGCGCGGACGGAGACGGGATCGAGTCCGACGGGAATCGAGCCAATGGGAATGGCCGTGCCGGTGGTGATGTCGAAAACTTCCAGCCGATTGTCGGCGGTGTTGACGGCGAGCAGGCGACGACGGTCGGGGGTGATGTCGAGCGGATGGACGTGGGGGCTTTCCCAGTTGACGAAGGACGAGGGACTGTCGCCAGCGGGCGTCGGTGGTGGTGCGGTTCGGTCGGTACGAGGCGGGGTTTGGGGTTGGGCGGTGTGGTTGATCGTGAAGCGGGCATGGGGATCGAGCGCGGTCGATTGCGCCCACGCGGCGGCGTTGATCGACGCGACGACGATCACGACGAGCAGCGGGCGCAGTCGATCGCGGCTCGATCGCGGAACGGCGGTTGCCGACGAACCAACGCCCGCGAATTCGGGAAACATGGAACCCCTCCGTTTACGCGACGGACGACACGATCAGCCCAGGCGGAAACCGAGCGCACACCGAGGTGAATTATAGCGAATCGATGCCCGTGAATTAAGCCTGTTGGCGAATGGTCTGCCGACGCGGCGTGAATGGACGCCGGGGGATTGGTAATCGGACTGTCTTGCGGTCCGCTATGATCGGACCTGGCGGTTGCCGGCGGGCGGAATCGATTACGAATTACCTTTGCGGACCCGGTGCAGGACGCAGGGCGGTCGCATGCGGTCATTACGCATGGCTGGTCGTGGTCGACGGAATCGGTTTGACCGCGGATTTTCGGGGGGTCACAATCACCGGTCGGCGCGGCGGCGTGTGGTCGCGCCGCGGGGAGTGGGAACGGGATGATTCGGTGCAGGGGGATTCGGTTATGCGGGTAGTGAAATCTAACGGCGTTTTTCGGTATCGCGGTCGGATCGTCGGGATTGCGGTGGCGGTCGGCGCGTCGGCGCTGGCGTTGGGTTTCGACGATTTCACAAAAAACGCCCCGCGGCCTTCCACCGCGAATCCCGTTGATTACATGACGTGGTTGATGGCCCGGGTGGACGTGCCCGAAGAGCACAACGCGGCCGCGACGTACATCAAGGCGATCGCCGGGACGTCCCCGATCGACGAGCCGGCGGCGTTGGAACAGGCGTCGCTGGGGCCGTGGACGGAGAACGCCGCGGCGGTCCAATGGATTTCGAGCATTCCGCGGTCGATGTACAACTTCCGCGTGGCGGCGAAGATGGATTTGCTGAACCTGGGCCTGCGTCCCGGCGGGAACGTCGCGGGGGGCGCGGAATGGGAGACGGCGTTGCTGTACGTGAACGTTCCCGGACTGGGGGCGTTCGATCTGCTGGCGCAGGGGGTTCTGGCGGAGGGGTGGCGGCAGTGGGCGCTGGGCAATCGAACCGACCTGCTCAACGACGCGGTGCTGGTGCTGCGCGTCGCGCACCATCTGGAAGGCGAGTTGTCGATGGTGGTGCGCATGCACGCGGCCAAAATCGCCGTGCGGGGCTATGGGGCTCTTCTGCGGGCGCTGGGTGAAACCGATTCGCCGGGCGAGCTGGCGGGGACGATTCTGTCGCGACTGGCGGAAGTTGATCACCCGCCGATGTCGCTTGCCGCCACGTACGCGCTTCAGAAACTGGCGGGTTGGGACATGTTGCAACGCAGCTACGCGGCGAATGCGGACGACGTACGGCCGTCGGCGCGCGCGGTCTACGAACAACTGGCGGCCAATACCGGCAAGCCGTTCCCGGAATGGTCGGCGGTCGAGCCGGTGATGGTTGAAACCGGGTTTGAAGGCAGCCTCGCCGAACTGGATGGTTTTTTTGAGGGTCTGCTGGAGTGGAGCCGGATGCCCTATTTCGCGGCGAAGGCTCAGGAATCGCGGTTCGTGGAGCTGGGCCGGAAACTGGCCAACCCCATGTCGCGGGTGTTTGTGGATGGGATTACGGCGCCGGCCGAGACCATCGCCCGGGTGTCGGCCACGCGCCTGGGCGCGCTGCTGGTGTTGCGCGTTTTTCAGTTCAAACAGGCCAGCGGACAATTCCCGGATTCGCTCGATCAACTGGGTTCGACGGCGGAGGTCAGCGCGCTGCGGGAGGATCCCTATACGGGCAACGATTTTGTTTACGTGCGCACGCGCGATGGTTTTCTGTTGTACAGCCTTGGCCCGGATAAGAAGGACGACGCGGGTCGGGCTTATCTGCCGCAGTCCGTTGCGGGTGATCTAGTGTTTTGGCCGTTTCGGTAGTGGGTCACTCTTCGGTTTTCGGGTGATCGGATCGCGGCGTAGCGTGCGGGTCTGCCGCCCCGCTGGGGCTTGAAGGACGGTGCGGACGCATTCCGGGGGTGTCCTCCGCTGTCGCGGACTCCACCCCCGGCTACTGACTGTAGCCCCTTCGGGGCAAGGCGGAGTATTCCCTACGTGGACGACAGCGTTCGTTTCAGTTGGCGGCGAGGCGAACCGCGGATTGCGGCGGAACCTGGCGTGGTAGGGTTGGGGTGCGTTCATGAATTCGATACGCAAGGTGGCCGTTTTCGGGTTGGATTGCGCCGAGCCGTCGCTGGTGTTCGACCGCTGGCGCGACGATTTGCCGCATCTGCGGGGGTTGATGGAACGGGGCACGTGGGGGCAATTGACCAGTTGCATTCCGCCGATCACGGTGCCGGCGTGGTCGTGCATGACATCGAGTTGCGACCCCGGGGCGCTGGGCATTTACGGGTTTCGCAATCGGGCGGATCATTCGTACGACAAGTTGTCCATCGCCACCAGTCTGGCGGTGCGCTATCCGCGGTTGTGGAACATCCTGACCGATCATGATCGTGATTCGATCATCGTGGGCGTTCCCGGCACGTACCCGATCACGCGGCCGGTGCGCGGGTGTCTGATCACCAGCTTTCTGACGCCGGACATCAACGCGGAATACACCTGGCCGCCGGCGCTGAAGAAAGAAATCGCGGATCTGGTCGGGGAGTACATGCTGGACGTGCGCGACTTCCGCACCGACGACAAGCAATGGCTGCTGCGACAGATTTACGAAATGACCGACAAGCGTTTCACGGTGGCAAACCACCTGCTCGAATCCAGGCCGTGGGATCTGTTTTTCATGGTCGAAATGGGTGTGGACCGCATTCACCACGGCTTCTGGAGCTTCATGGCGGTGGATCACCACCGGTACGCACCCGGCAATCCCTTCGAGAACGCCATTCACGATTACTACGTTCACGTCGACGGGTTGATCGGCAAGGCGCTGACGCGCATCGACGCCGAGACGACGGCGATTTGGGTGGTCAGCGATCACGGGGCCCGCACCATGATCGGCGGGTTCTGCCTGAACACGTGGCTGATGAACGAGGGCTATCTGCATTTGAAAAACCCGCCGAAACCGGGTCAGAAGTTTGACGTGAAGGAAGTTGACTGGAGCCGCACGACGGCGTGGGGCGACGGGGGCTATTACGGTCGGGTGTTTTTAAACGTACGGGGGCGCGAGCCGCAGGGCGTGGTGTCGCGGGACGGATACGAATCGGTCCGCGATGAAATCAAGCGGAAACTGGAAGCGCTGCCCGACCATCAAGGCCGGCCGATGGGAAACGTCGCCCATCGGCCGGGGGATTTGTACAAACAGTCCAACGGCGTGCCGCCGGATTTGATCGTCATATTCGGGGAGCTGGCGTGGCGGAGCGTCGGCACGGTGGGGAATGAATCGGTTTACACTTTCGAGAATGACACCGGTCCCGACGACGCCAACCATGCCCAGCAGGGGATGTACATTCTCGCGCGGCCGGGCGGGGCGGCGGCGGGCCGCCGGGATGCGTCGATCTACGACGTGGCTCCCACGATATTGGGGATGCTCGGCTTGCCGATTCCGGGCCACGTGCGGGGGCGATCGCTTCCGCCCTAGACGGTCGCGACCGGGATCAAGGGACCGGCACATTCAGACCGGCGGAGAGCGCTTGATTTTGTCGACCGGGGTGCTGTAGAATCCAGCTTCGGAGATCGGGGTGTTGGGGGTCCGCGGGGCGAATCCGGTTGTGAAAACTCGTCCGGGTTTCCGGGCTCGGCCGATGACGTCCGGCGTTCACGCGTAGGTCGCGGCTTGCGCGACGCACGCGGGGTTGAATCCCATATAGATGTAGGGATCAAGAAGGAGTACGTTGATGCTTCATTTCGAGACCGGTATGCCTCTTTCGCGAACGCCGACCTCCGGGTGTAGGAACCGGTTTGCGGTTCGACGGCTGGCGCCGTTGGCGATTGGTTTCGGGCTCATTGCGACGGCGGGCGCTCAACAGTTTTCGATAAGCCGGTACACGATCGACGGCGGGGGCACCACGAGCGCGAATGCGGGCGGCACGATTGAGTTGTCGGGCACCATCGGTCAGCCGGATGCGATGGCCGCGGTGATGACCGGGGGCAGATTCGAAATGACCGGGGGATTCTGGTTCCCGATCGTCGCCGGCGACTGCGACGAGGACGGCGGAGTTTCCAAGTTTGATTTTGCCAACTTCGCGGATTGCGCCACCGGTCCGGACGGCGGACCGTTGTCGTTGGAATGCCTCTGCGTCGATTTCGATGGGGACGACGACGTGGACGTGGTCGATTTCGGCGACATGCAGCAGGTAATTCAGGGACCGTGACGCAAGCCGGTTGGCAGGGGTGGCGGGAAATACGACTGACGGGCGCGCGCCGCGCGAGTGCGGTGCGTCCTTTTGGCGGGAGCGCCGCGACTTGCGGCGCCAAGGAGATTCCATAGATGACGAAACGATCGATTTCGCTCGCGGCGTTCTGTGCGGCGTGCGCGGCCGTGGCTTCCAGTGCGCGGGCGGTTCCGCTGGATATGGCCATCGTTTATCAGGGGCAGGTCAAACTAAATGGTGAGCCGATCAACGGGCTGGCGGACCTGCGATTCACGCTGTTCGACGCGGCGGGCGCCGGGATTCCGCCGGTGGGAGGGCTGCCGATCGGAGCGACGATCACGCGGTTAAACGTGAAGGTAAACAACGGACTGTTCAGCGTCGAATTGACGTTTGCGGCGGCCGCGTTCGCGGGTGACGCCCGCTGGCTGACCATTGAGGTGCGGCATCCGGCGGGCGTCGGGGCGTACGTGGATTTGTCGCCGCGTCAGCCGGTGAAGGCGACGCCGTACGCGTTGTATTCGCTGCAATCGGGGGACAACTTCTGGGAAGCGTCCGGGGCGAACATCAGCAACAACAACACTGGATTCGTGGGAATCAACCGAACGGCGACGGTGGCGAGCACCGAGTATTTCGGCATTCAGGCCCAGGCCGCGGGCACGGCCTACGGCGGCATGTACATCCGCACCGACAGCGCGACGGCGAAACCGTACTACGGCTACTCGACGGGTGCGCAGGCCGTGTGGACATATTTCGACGGGTCGGACGACAGTTGGAACATTTACAACGACGGCATCCGTCTGACGGTGACGGATACCGGCCGCGTCGGGATCGGCACGACGGCCCCGGGGGCGCCGCTGGAAATCGAATCGGCGGCGAACGGGGACGGGTTGCTGGTGACCAAGACCGGCACGGGCCGGGCGGCGCAGTTCTATTGCCCGGACAGCAGCGAATCGATGGCGCTGTACGCGGTCAGCTACGGAACCGGTCGGGCGGCGTTGTTTGAATCGCACGAGAACGACGACAACCCGGCCGTCTGGATCTTCAAGAACAACGGACCGGCGTTACGCGTGGTGGGACAGTTGGGAGCGGGGACGGGGGACGATACGTCGGCGGTTTCGATCATCGGCGGGTCGGATTCGGAACCCGGCAGCGGCGGGTTCATTGTGACGGGCAGCGTCACCGGTTCGAATATTTCGATGGACAACAACGAGATCATGGCCCGGAACAACGGTCTGGTGTCCGATTTGTTTTTGAACAACGACGGGGGCGACGTGATCATCGCTCCCCAGGGCACGGCGCGGGTCCGGGTTTTGCAGATCAGCGGAGCGGACGTGGCCGAGAAGTTTCCGGTCAACGAGATGCACGAGGGCATTCGCCCCGGGGCGGTGATGGAGATCGATCCGGAACATCCCGGCAAGCTGCGGCTGGCGCGGGGGGCGTACAATCGCCTGGTCGCGGGGGTGGTCAGCGGGGCCAACGGGTTGCTGACCGGGACGATTTTGGGCAATCTGCCGGGCAGCGAGAATGCACCGCCGATCGCGCTTTCGGGGCGGGTGTGGGTGGAATGCGACGCGTCCGTCGGTTCGATCGAGCCGGGCGATTTGCTGACCACGTCGGACACGGCCGGACATGCCATGAAGGTGGTCGACTACACTCGCGCGCCGGGCGCGGTCATCGGGAAGGCCATGACGCGTTTGGAATCGGGTCGGGGACTGGTGCTGGTGTTGGTGAGCTTGAACTAACGCGACGAGCGACGATAGACGAAACGGTCGAGAATAGACAGGATTTACAAGATTTACAGGATTTGCGGAAGGAACGCTTGGGCGGCTTGCGGGGACTGGATCCGTGCAGTTCTGTGATGTATGTAATTCCTGTCGATTCAAAGAGAGAGTGGTCAGGATGTTTATGAAGGTCTACAAAAGAGGGCACGCCGTGGGGACATTTAGATCAGCGTTCGCGGTTCTGTTCGTCGCCGCGTCGTGGGGTTCGGCTTCGGCGGATACTTTTCGCATCGAGATCGACTGGATGCAAACGGCCGGTCACAGCCACCAGCCCAGCCAGACGGTGCTCAACGCGGTCATTCAGATGTTTGCCTGCGCGGGGCACACGCTGATTATTGATCTGGACGAGGAAGTCCCGCACTACAACGTGATGCCGCGGAACCCCGACAATTGCGATTCGTTTTTCGGATACAGCGGAGAGGCAGCGAGTTTCGGGGCGTTGCGCAATGGTAATTTCGACCACGCGGGTGATGCCAACTTCTGGCACTATTGCATTTTCGGGCACCAGTACGAGGACGACAACTGCGCCACCAGCGGCAGCAGCGGGCTGGGGCAGCGTCCGGGGCAGTATTTCGTGGTGACGCTGGGGAGCTTCAGCGGGCAGACCGGCACCGCGTTCGACCAGGCGTCCACGCTGGCCCACGAATTCGGCCACAACCTGAACCTGACGCACTGCGGCCAGGACGACTGCGACGCGGAAGGCAACTACAACCCCATTTTGACCAGCACCATGAGCTATCGCTACCAGCTGGGGGGCGTGCGGAACAACGTGCTGTGCAACGGGCTGGCCGGCGAAGAGGCCAAATTCAAGGAGATCGACTATTCCCACGGCCGCAACTGCAGCGTGAACGAGGTCGCGCTGAACGAGAACATCGGGACGTACATGACTCCCGTCGACTGGGACTGCGACGGGAGTTTCGAGGGGAACGTCGCGCAGGACATCGGCGGCGGCAATGCCGGCTGGTGCGGCGCCACGGGCACGAAGTCCACGCTCAGCGACGTCAACGAGTGGTCGATTGTTTCCGCGTTCAACGACTCGCCGCATCCGATTCAGGTGATTGAAGAGATATCGTGCATCACGGCCGAGGAGTGGGAACAGGTGCAGCGCGAGACGGAGGCGGCGGGCGGCTGCAGTCAGCCGACGCTGGCGGTCGAGGGGTGCGTCGCGGGGGAGAACGTGTTCGTCGGCCCGCTGGTGGTCGTCAACGCCGGAACGTGCACGTTCCCGTTCTCGACGCCGGCGCTGGCGGATTCGGGCGCGCCGAACAACAGCATCATCTACGTCAAACCGGGCACGTACGACGCGGCGGGGGCGGTCACGCTGGACAAACCCGCGACGTGGATGTGCCCCACCGGCACGGCCACGCTGCGCTGACACGACCGATCGGTATGCCCTGCCGAAGGGGTGGCATGCTCTCGCGGTACTCCGCGTGAGCATGCGAATGGCCGCGTGAGCATACGTGCTGGCCGTCCGCGCTGCCGCCTGAGTATGATACCGTCATGCGCCTCCCCGATGGTCGTGTCCGCAAGCTGCGTCGTAGCTCCGACGACGCGACGGCCGCCCACGCGCTGACGTTTTCGTGCTTCCGCCGCCTGCCGTTTCTCAGCCGCGAGCGACCCTGCCTGTGGCTGATCGATGCACTGGACCGCGCCCGGAAGCGATATGCACTCGACGTCTGGGCGTACGTGTTCATGCCCAATCACGTGCACCTGATCCTGTGGCCGAGGGATGAATGGCATGTTCGGGCGGATGGTAAGCATGCTCACGCGGAGTACCGCGAGAGCATGCCACCCAACCGGGAGAGCATGCCACCCACCTTTCGCGTGCAGGCCGTGCTCGCGGCCATCAAGTTGCCGGTCAGCCGGCGCGCGGTCGCCTGGGTGACGCGCGAGGCGCCGGCGTTCCTCCCGAAGATGCTTGACGTTCAGCCCAACGGAACGAAAACCCACCGTTTCTGGCAGCGCGGCGGCGGCTACGACCGTGACCTGCACGACCCCGGCACGATCCACACCACGATCGACTACATCCACGCGAATCCCGTCCGTGCGGGCCTCGTCGAACGACCGGAGGATTGGCGCTGGTCGAGTGCGGCGTACTTCGCCGGCACGAGCGCGCCGCCGTTGGCGCCTGACGTCGACTCGATCCCATCACCGCCGAATCACTGGCGGTTCCAGGGCTGCGGACGTTGATTCGTAGGGGGCATGCCGCTGCGGCGCACCGTGACGAATCGCATGCTCACGCGGAGTACCGCGAGAGCATGCCACCCGCCGCCAATCAGGATCGGCACCATGCTAACTGGGCCGCCATCTGGGATGGGACGATGTTTCGACTGGCGCCGACGTTCGATCACGGGGCCGCGTTGGCCCGCAACCTAACGGACGCGGAACGCCTGGAGCGACTTTCGACCAAGGACTGCAATCGAACCGTGGCGGCATTTGTCCGGCGAGCCTCGTCTGCATTGTACGCGGACGTTCATGCCTCCAAGCCGATGGGGACATTCGCGGCCTTTGCGGCGTTCGCCGAAAACGCTCCAGCGGCGACCGACGCGTGGTTGGAACGGCTTGAAGCGGTCGATGAACCCGTGGTACAAAGGGTGTTGAGCGGCGTGCCGGGACACCGGATGTCGCCGGTGGCGAAGGAATTCACGTTGCGATTGCTGATGGAAAACCGAAGTCGCCTTCTCCAAAGGTCCATCCCATGAAAGCTCTTTTCGTGGCGTGGCGGTCCGGGGGAACCGACAACGGGGCGTGGGGACCTGTCGGGCGGCTGGAACACGACGGCGAACTGTACCGCTTCTGCTACACGCACGGGGCGCGAACGCGGGGCTTTCGGCCGTTTCCGGGAATGGAGGATCTGGAATCCGTTTACGAATCGGTCGAGCTGCTGCCCCTGTTTGCGAATCGGCTGCTTTCGCCGTCGCGGCCCGAGTACGACGCTTTTCTTCGCTGGGGTGATTTTGACCCGGGCCATCCTCCGGATCCCATCGCCATTCTGGGCGTGTCGGAAGGAATTCGCCAGACCGACGCGATCGAGGTGTTTCCCTGTCCGGTCCCCGACGTCGGGGGTTGTTACATCAACAAGTTTTTTCTCCACGGCGTCCGCTGGATGCCGCCGGGCGCCATCGAACACATTGCGCGACTCAATCCGAACGACAAGCTGCTGTTGATGCCCGACCCGTGCAACGCGCACGACCGCAACGCGGTTGCCGTCCGCACCGACGCGGAGCGGATGCTGATCGGCTATGTGCCGAGGTATCTGGCGCTCGACGTGATTCGGTTGTTGTACACGTGCGGCACGCGCGAGGTCGAGCTTGCCGTCGAACGCGTGAATCCCGACGCCCCGCTCCAAAACCGCGTGCTGTGCCGAATGCACGCCTGCTGGCCGGAGACGTTTCAACCGTGCAGCGACGAACCGTTCCTGCCGATTCCGTCCGCAGTTCGGGCACGTTGCCGATCGTAAAGCGATGCACGCCTCGCTATTCCCCGATGGATGTTTGATTGACCGTGCGATCGGAATTCAACCATTCTCCGCCGCGGGTTCTGCCAGGTAGGCCGCGGCGCGGTCGGTTTCGCCGTCCATGGCGACGTGGAGGAGGCGGCCGGCGGCGACGGCGGGGACGTGGATGACGCGGACCTCGTCGGCCATGGCGGCGTCGCGGGGATCGATGTCGGGCAGGGCGTTGGGCGAGCCGAGCAGGAACGGCTCGTTGAAGACGTTGGGCGGTTCGTCGGGGTAGAGCGGCAGATAGGCGATGTTGCCCTCGACCAAATCCTGGAAGAAGTGCGTGCCGAAGGACAGATCGGGCACGTAGCCGTCGCGCACGCGGGCCACTTCGATCAACATGCGGGCGTTGCTGATGTCCGCGTAACTGACCCGCACGCCGAGGCGAATGTCGGTGGACCCCCAGCGGCCCGGTCCGACGAGAATAAACCGCTTGTCGTGCAGGGCGTGGTTGATGCGTCCGACGGCGCGGGCGATGGCCATGCGGCGTTCGTTGGATTGGACGGCGTGGTATTTGGACGACGGCACGTAGACGATGTATTCGATGTTCTGCACGCGGGCGGTGCGAACGAACTTGCCGGCGGTGAAAACGACGTCGGTGGGCGGAAGGTCCGCGGGGACCGTAACCTTGCCGATGTCGGCCGCGGGCGGCTGCGGGCGGCATTGCACCATGTAGAGCTTTTCGCCGTCGGAGACGAATTCGACGTCGACGGGGCAGCCGAATTCGCGTTCCAGGGTCTCCAACATGCGGTGCAGACGGTCGGCCAGCGGCGTATCCTTCAGCATTTTGTCGAACGTGATGCACATCTGTTCGGGGGGGGCGTCGACGATGGTGCCGGGGGGGTTATACAGCTCGCCCTCGCGGCGGATGGAGACGATCTTGTCGAGCATGGGGAACGAACGGGCCTCGTTGAGCAGTTGCACGAGGTTCACCGACGCGAATGTATTGCGTTCCATGTCGATGACGTCGATGGTGCGTTGGGAATGGGCGATGATTTCGTTGACGGCGGCTTCGGGGCGCAGGGTGGGGGCGCCGAGGGCGACCATGCGGGCGAAATCGCCGCCGACGCGGTCGACGGCCCGGGTGCCCAGGCCCATGACCACGCGGGCAAACCCGTCGTCGCGGCGGATGCGCGGCGACCAGCGGTATTCGTTCCGCGAAAACGCGACCCCGGCGAACGCGGGGACGAAATAGCGTCCCATGCGGCGGCCGACGACTTTTTGAATCAGGACGGCCATGTCTTCTTCGTAGTCGATCAGGTTGTGCTTGCGGCGGTACAGGATGGGGTCGGGGGCCAGGGCGCTGGCGTACACTTCGCCGATGGCGCCGAGCAGGGCCCGCAGGCGCACTTCGAGCGGCCCCTGGTTGGGGATGAACACGCTGGCGTATTTGCCGCTGAACGCGGTGGCGAAGCGATCTTCCAGCAGGCTGCTGGACCGGACGATCAGCGGGTGGTTGTCGTGCTTTTGCAACAGGTGGCGCAACTGTTGGACGATTTCGACGGGGAACGATGAATTGCGGAACACGCCCTTGATGAGCGAATACTCGTTGCGGATGTCCTCGACGTCCTTGTATTTTTGGGTGTGATAGGACGTCAGGCGGTTCAATTCGAGGAACTGGTCAATCACGTCGCCGCGGAGGTAGAACGATTCGGGGATGGTGATGGGCAGGAACGGACCGTCGGCAACGCCCGACGCGGCCAATATGTGGTGGGCGAGAAACATGCCGCCGGCCTTGCCGCCGATGCGGCCCATGCGCGAATCGCTGCCGATGATGCGGTCCACCAGGTCTTCGTAATCGCGGACGCGGAGGTGTTTCTTGGCGATGCCGATGAACTGCAACTCGTCGCTGATGAAATGGCGGGCGAGGGCGACGCGGATGCCCGATGCTTCGGACGCGTCGAGTTGGGTTTCGCCGAGGGGCAGAGCGCAGAAGCGTTTCAAACGTTCGTGGAGAATTCGGAAGGAGACGTTGGGCAGTCGGGCGACGTCGGCGAGGCTTTGGGCCTCCTCGCGTTTCAGGGCGAGGTTGACGACGTCCTCGATTTCGCCGCGGTTCAGATGCTGGCATACATAGGTGCGGGTCAGGCGACGGGTGGTTTCCACGTCCTCCTCGTCGAACCGGTGGCCCGCGGGGGCGTTGGCGGAATCCACGGTTCGGTGGCCGGATCGACCCGCGAGTTCGCGGGCCTCGTCGGCGATGCGGTCGATGGATACGATGCCGCGGGTGTGGAGGGCGACGACGAGTTGGCGATAAATGCGGTCGGCCAGCGGCGCGTTCGAGGCCAGCAGACGGTCGAGGCAGTCGGCGGCGGCTTCGAAGGACTCGCCGGATTTGGTCGATGTTTCGGCCATGTCAATCGCACCCCGCAAAATCATGAGCTGGAAGCCCCTGCCACATCGTGTGGCACGGGCATCCTGCCCGCGGAATCATGGGCGGGGTACGTGTCTAGCGTCTCCGCCGGTCGCCTGCCGCAGGCAGGCATGAACGTAGCCCCGCGTTTCAACGCGGGGTACGCTGGACACCCAACGGCGCCGAGTCCCGAAGGGACGGCTGAAATCCCGCACGGCGCTTCAGCCGTCCCTCCGGGACTATGGACTCCCGGCGGCACCGTCACCCCAGCACTGAAGTGCTGGGCTACATTCACAGCGTCCCCAAGGGACGCTAAACACATACCGTCCCTGCGGGACGCGAAACACGTAGCGGGCGGAACGCCCATGCCCATGGGACGAGGGAGTTTCAGCCCCCAATTGCACTATGATTGTACGGGCCGCCGACCGGTGCGGGAATGGATCGGGAAACAACGCCGGGGCCCTCGATGGTTCAACCACCGGGCTTGCGCCCGGTGCTCTGAAATGGTTGGAAACGGCCGGGCGCGCGGTCGCCGGCTCCATTAGCGAATGGGATGCGGAAACGGATGCCGACGCAAAGCGCGGAATCCCCGAATAAGCGCTGTCATGTCACAGCCGCGGAGGTGCGGGTGTCGCTGCCGGTGATCGGGTCGGCAAAAGCCCCGGTCATCAAGCGGTCGCGGAATGCGCCGCTTCGCGCCGCGGTGTTGATCGGCGTGCATCTGTTGATCGTCGGGCATGTGATTCATTATTGGATTGCAGGGCGGACGTTGTCGCCGGTCGAGCCGTCGGAATCCATGTACGCCATCGAGCTTGGCCAGATAAACGCCGGGGCGATCTTTTTCGCGCTCAGCATTCTCGCGACGCTGGTTTTCGGCCGGTTCTTCTGCGGGTGGGGCTGCCATGTGGTGGCGTATCAGGACTTCTGCGCCTGGTTGATGAAAAAAGTCGGCGTTCGACCGCGGCCGTTCCGGGCGCGGTTGCTGATGTACATTCCGCTGGGATTGGCGTTCTACATGTTCGCCTGGCAGTCGGTGCGGCGGACGCTGTTTGAATGGGCGGCGTTTGCGCGGTGCGTTGATCGTTGGCCGGATGTTCTGACGTTCGTCGTCGGCGTCAAACCGGGGGCGTATCCGGCGGTCAGCAACCATCTGATGACCGCCGAATTCTGGAAGACGTTTCCCGGTCCGGTGTTCGCCGTGCTGACGGTGCTGGTCTGCGGATTCGGGGCGGTCTATTTTCTCGGCGGCAAGGGGTTTTGCACGTACGGGTGTCCCTATGGCGGGTTTTTCGGCGTCGCCGACCGGTTCGCCGCGGGCCGCATCCGCGTAACCGATGTCTGCGAGCAATGCGGGCACTGCACGGCCACCTGCACGTCCAACGTGCGCGTACACGAGGAGGTGAAACTGTACGGCATGGTGGTGGATCCGGGCTGCATGAAGTGCATGGATTGCATCAGTGTTTGCCCCAACGACGCGCTTTATTTCGGATTCGGCAAGCTGCCGCCGTCGCCGGTCGAAACGAACGCGGGCCGCACCGCACCGTCCGGGCGGAACTACGACGTCACGTTGCTGCAGGAAATCGTCATGTTGATCGTGTTTCTGGGCACGACGATGGCCGTGCGGGGCTTGTACGACGGTCCGCCGTTGCTGATGTCGGTGGCGCTGGGGGTGATGACGGCGTTTGCAGCGCTGCAACTGTGGCGGCTGTTCCGCGAACCGACCGTCCGCATTCAGAATCTGCGATTGAAGACGGCCGGGCGTTTGGGTGGTTCCGGTAGGGTGTTCGTCGCGATGTCCGCGGCATGGCTGGCGTTCGTGGTACACAGCGGGTTCGTGCAATGGCATCGCACGCTGGGGACGCACTATCTGAATTTGACCGAGGCCGGCGACGAAGTGTTCTCGCCGGACGGTTTCGATCCGAGCGCCTATTCACCGCGGCACGCGCGTGCGGCCGAGGCGTCGTTCCGACATTTCAAACTGGCCGATCGGTGGGGCGTGTTTGACACGGACGACGTCAAACGCGGTTTGACCTGGCTGCACCTGTTGCACGGCGAGGACGCGTCGGCCGAGCGACGGCTGCGCGAAGCGATCGCCCTGACGCCGAATTCCCCGACGCTCCACGAGCACCTGGTGGCTGTGCAGTTGAAGCGCGGCGACGCGGCCGGCGCGATCGAATCCATGCGGACATTGTTGACCGTTCGACCACCGACGCCCTCCGACCATGCGCGGCTTGCCGGGCTGCTGCTTGGGCAGGAACGGTGGGACGAGGCCGTCGCCGAGTATCGGGCCTGCCTCGCGTTGCAGCCCGCCGCCGCCGAGGTGCGCTACAATCTGGGCGGCCTGTTGGGTCGCATAGGTCGGTTCGACGAGGCCGTCGATGAATTGCGTCGGGCCGACGCATTGGCGCCGAACGGCATGGAGACGCAATTGGAATTGGCCATCGCGCTGGCCGGGGCGGGCCGGATCGCCGACGCCGTCCGAACGTTGGAACAGGCCCGGACGATCAATCCCGACGATCCGCGGCCGGATCAGTATCTCGCGACCCTCCGCGAACAATCGCCGGCGGACCGGCGCTGACACAGCGGGTTGTATGGTAGCGCCGCCGATGCTACGTTAGGCTCCGGCGGTAAATGTTGCGGCATGGGCTTGCCGCCCAGTGTGTGTTTAGCGTTCGTTCGGAACGCTGTGATCGTAGCCCAGTACTTCAGTGCTGGGATGGTGGCGCCGCCAAGGATCCATTAGTCCCGCAGGTAGTCCCGCAGGGACGGCTGGGGCGCCATGGGGGATTTCAGCCGTCCCTTCGGGACTCGGCGCCAAGTGGTCTCCGGCGTACCCCGCGTTGAAACGCGGGGCTGCATTCAGGCCTGTCTGCGGCAGGCGACCCCCGGAGACACAAGCGCGTACCCAGCCCATGTTTTCACGGGCAGGATGTCCGTGCCAAAACACGCCCGACGAACGAGGGATTCTGCAAATGACGGCCAAAAACTTAACCCGACCCATCATCACGATGATTCAGCACGTCACCGAAGCGCAGCGTGAATTCCCCGGCGCCAGCGGCGACCTCAGCTGGATTCTGTCGGGCATCGAATTGGCCACCCGGATCATTCAGTCGTACGTCCGTCGTGCGGGCATCGGCAACGTGCTGGGCACGCTGGACGGCACCAACGTGCAGGGCGAGGTTGTTCAGAAGCTCGACGTGGTGGCGAACGAGACCATCATGCGCTGCCTTGGATATCGCGAGATCGTCGGAATCATGCTGTCGGAGGAGGACGACGAACCCAACGTGGTAAAATCGCCGGGGGCGGGCGGCAAGTACATCGTGCTGTTCGACCCGCTGGACGGTTCCAGCAACATCGACGTCAACGTCTCCATCGGCACGATCTTTTCGGTGTTGCGCTGCTGCGAGGGGGTGCCCGAAGCGAAAGGCCCCATGCCGCACATTTTGCAATGCGGCACGGAACAGGTGGCGGCGGGTTACGTCGTGTACGGCAGCAGCACGGTGATGGTCTACACCACCGGCGACGGCGTACACTTGTTCACGCTCGATCCGTCGATCGGCACGTTCGTCCTGCAGCAGGAAAACGTCAGGATGCCCGAAAAGGGCAGGACGTACAGCGTGAACGAGGCCTATTTCGCCACGTTTCCGGTCGGCGTGCAGAAGTACCTTTCGTGGGCCAAAACGAAAGAGGCGGGCGGGTACGGGTTGCGCTACATCGGGTCGCTGGTCGCGGATTTCCACCGGACGCTGCTGAAGGGCGGCGTCTTTCTGTATCCCCCGACGGCCAAAAACCCGGAAGGCAAATTGCGATTGCTGTACGAGGCCAATCCGCTGGCCATGATCGCCGAACAGGCGGGCGGGGTGGCGACCGACTTTAGGGGCCGGATTCTGGAGAAGCGGCCCGAAGCGCTGCACGAAAGGACACCGTTGCTGATCGGCAGCGCTGGGGAAGTCGCCCGGGTGATGAAATTCGTGTCATAGCCCGATGAACGCCCGGGTGACCGCCCGGGCCGTATCGCGGACCGGCGTGATCAGCTACCAGCGCCGCCGCATTAGCGCCATGCCGCCGAGACCGATCAGGCTCATCGGCACCATCGCGCTGGTTCCCATGCCGCACAGGTTGATCACGATCGGCGGAATCACGCCGCCGTCATCGACAAAACAAACGTCATCCGGTGGAAAATCGACGAATTCGCAGGCGTCACACGGCACGTTGATGAAGTTCTCCGGGACTTCCACGCCAGCCGTAATCGTTCCATTGAACGGGTCCACTTCCACGACCATTCCGTCGAGCGCCACCCACCACACCGTACGAAACCCATCGCCGTCGGTCGCGAACTCAATAAACCCGCGCGCCTGACCGAGATCGGTGACGTCGTTGTCACCTTCGACAAACGTGTCGGCCAGAATCGTGTCCGTTCGGCTGACCATCATCAGTTGTGACGTTTCCGTCAGGATTACCAACTGGATGGGCGCGCCGGTGTCGGAATTGACCGCGTTCACGACGCCGCAGATCGAATCGGATTGGCCGTCTTCCAATACGTCCCAGGCAGTTTGGGCCGACGCTGTGAAACCCGCACCCGCGACCATCCCCCACGCGACCCAACACCCGAAAAAACGCACTCGCATCACTTCGCTCCACCGGTTCCATTACTTGGATCGCGTCACCGCGCGACGCGCTCGAGCCGGCTAACATCGCAGAAGTTGGACCGTCTGACCAGCCCCGACGATAGGGCCGACCGGCCTGATGGCCGAGTAGCGGTGCTGAGGACATTGGCACCCCCTCGCATGTCGCCGCATGCTTGCGTAACTTCTGTTCCAGGCGTATGTTACGTCGTGATGGAAACCGTTCGGCGGCAGGTGTTTTTTTCCGGAAACGTGCAGGGCGTCGGATTTCGCCACACGACCCGATGTGTGGCCGACCGGTTCGAGGTCACCGGCTTTGTGCGAAACCTGCCCGACGGTCGGGTCGAGTTGATTGCCGAGGGGCGGTCTGATCAGGTCGGTGCGTTCATCGCTGCCGTGGAGCAGGCCATGTCCGGGAACATTCGCCACGCCGAATGCGTCGCGTCGGCGGCGACGAGCGAGTTCGAGCGGTTCCGGGTCCACCACTGATTCCCCGCCCGCGTCGGTATCAACAACTCCCGGCCGATCCGCTAGGATGCGTCGTCCGGCCCGGCGGAAGGTGTTCGGTCCGGCGGCAGGTGGAGGAGAATCGAGATCATGCGGATTCTGACGGTGATTAAGCAGGTGCCCGATTCCAACGCGACCATCAGAGTGGCAGCCGATGGAAAGGGCATCGACCCGGCCGGTCTGAAACTGGTCTGCGATCCGTTCGACGAGTTCGGCGTCGAGTTGGCTATTCAGCTTCGCGAAAAGCGCGGCGACATTGAAGAAATCGTGGTGATCTGCGTCGGCGGAGAAAAGGCGGGCGAAGCGATACGCACCGCGCTGGCCATGGGGGCCGATCGGGCCATTCACCTGAACGACCCCAAGTTCGAATCCACGAACGAACTGTCCGCGGCCTGGACCATGGCCGAAGCCGTTAAGAAAGACGCGCGCGGCTTCGATCTGACCGTGTGCGGCAAGTATAATATTGACATGGACGGCGGAGCGATCGGACCGGCGCTGGCCGAATATCTCGATTTGCCGCACGTCGGAGCGGTTACGGGACTGGAGTTCGCCGCGGACGGCAAGTCGTTCACGGCGCGGCGGCGGATCGAGGGCGCGGAGGAAGTGGTCACATGCGATCTTCCGGCGTTGCTGACCATTGAGAAGGGGCTGGTCGAGCCGCGGTATCCGTCGCTGCCCAACCTGATGAAAGCCAAGAAGAAGCCGGTTTCGGTGATTACGGCCGCCGAGGTGCCTGACGTCGGCGCGTCGATCGCAGGGACCGATCTTGTCAAACTGACGCCGCCGCCGCCGCGTCCCGACTGCAAATTCGTCGAAGGCGAACCCGAGCAAATGGCCCGCGAGCTGGTGCGCCTGCTGCGCGAAGAGGCAAAGGCGGTGTAGTGATGACCGGCAGTTTTCTCGTATTCGTGGAACAACGCGGCGGGAGAATTCAGCCCGCGACGTTTCAATTGATCCACGTCGCAAAGACGCTCGCGGCAAAGACCGGCGGGAGCGTTGAGGCGTGTCTCGTCGGAAAGGGAATCGGCGGACTGGCCGACGAACTGGCGGCGCGCGGCGCCGCCCGGGTCTATCTATGCGACGACGCGGCATTCGAATACTACCGGGCCATGCCCTATGCCGCAGCCGTGACCGCGGCGATTGACAAGGCCGATCCCAGGGCGGTCCTCTTTCCGACGACCTCCCTCGGCCGCGATCTGGCGTCGCGCGTGGCCGCCCGCAAACGCGCTGCGTTCGCCATGGACTGCACCGAAGTGACGATGAACGGCACGACGCTCGCCGCGACCAAGACCATGTATTGCGGCAAGGTGTTCGCGGCGTTTGACCTGTCGGACAAGCGATTGCAGATCATCACGATTCGATCGAACGTCTACCCGGCCGCACCCCGGCAGGACGGTGTCAAGGCAGTGGTCGAGCTGCTCTCGGTCACGCTTCGTCCGCAGGATACGCGATTGAAAGTCTCGGAAGTCGTCAGTACGTCGAGTGGGATTAAAGATGTGACCGAGGCCGAGATCGTCGTGTCCGGCGGACGCGCGCTGAAGTCTGAAGTCAATTTCCAGATCATCTATGAACTGGCCGCCGCGCTGGACGGGGCCGTGGGGGCGTCCCGCGCCGCCTGCGACGCGGGGTACCAGCCGCACACGCGCCAGGTGGGATTGACCGGCAAAGTCGTGACCCCGGTTCTGTACATCGCGTGCGGGATTGACGGCGCGATTCAACATCTGGCGGGCATGCGCGGCAGCAAGGTCATCGTGGCGGTCAATACGAAGAAAGAGGCCCCGATCTTCAAGGTCGCGAACTATGGATGTGTGGCGGACCTGTTCGTGCTGGTGCCGTTGCTGACACAAGAGTTTCGAAAGCTCCTCGCACACTAGAGAGGGTCGCGCCGCCGGTGAGTTACCTGGATCGAGATAGCCTGAGAGCGTTGGCGCTCGTACGGCTCGACGACGCCAAGGTGTTGTTGGCCAATGAGCGGTTTTCCGCCGCCTTCTATCTCGCGGGTTATGTCGTTGAATGTGCGTTGAAAGCCTGCATCGCAGGTCACACTCGGCAATACGAATTTCCAGACAAGAAACGTGCGGAGAAAAGTCATACCCACAAAGTCCGAGACTTGGCGGTAGTTGCCCAACTCCCGACGGATGTCGATTTTGAGAAAGACAGGACCCTTCGGGAGTACTGGCAAATGATTAGCACGCGATGGTCGGAGACTTGCCGGTACGAAAACCGATGGCGCACGGAGGCAGAGGCGCTGCTTGAGGCCGTCGACGACCCAAACCACGGAGTGCTTCAATGGTTGCAAAAATACTGGTAGATCGAGACATTGAAGCGGGCAAGCGGCTGGTGCTGGAACTCGACCGGATCGGCTTCCCCCTGTCAGCGGCGATGTGGCTATGCGCGGCAGAAGAAGACCGCTACCAGTTGGTGCTCGCGACGTCCAATTACGATGGCAGTCCTCTAGACGCCTTTCGAATGGTTCACGAAGCTATTGACAGAATTCCAGACGATTGTCGTCCGTCGTTTGCGGATGTGAGCATCGTTAGTCCGGGCGATCGAGTGATCCAAGCCGTGCGCAAGCTTGTGAAAACCCATACGAGCGTTGGTGGCGCGCGGTTGTTCAACGCGATGATAAACGACGTGGACATCGCCGATGCGTGGATTTACCGTAGCACATAGTGAAACCCCATCTTGCGGATGATGCCTGTTCGCACGCCATATGAATGCAATTGGAATGACAGTGCTGCTCCTTGTTTCGCTCGGTGCGTTCGCGCGGACGGCCCGACGGCGATGGCAATTGTTGCGCGTCGGGGCGCCCGTGCGGCGGTGGGATCGCATCGGCGAGCGACTGGCTGCGACGTGGGGGTACGCATTCGCACAGAAGCGGATGCGGCGGTATCCGCTGGCCGGCGTGGCCCATATGTTCATTTTCCTGGGGTTCGTTGTCCTGTTGCTGCGCTCTTTGATTCTGTTCTCCCGCGGCTTCGTGCCTGATTCCAACCTGATGTTCTTCGATCCCGCGGGCTCGATCGGCGCCGTCTACGCGTTATTGAAGGACGTCTTCGTCGTGCTGGTGATGCTCGGGACGCTCGTCTTTTTCTACTACCGGCTGATTGTGCGACTCCCGCGGCTCAGCAAGGGGGCGGAGGGCGTCATCATACTGGGCATCATTTTCGTCATGATGCTGGCCGACGTCCTCTATGACGGCGCGTGGATGAATCTTGCGGCGAGACAAACGGGGGGGCAGACCGACTTCCACGGATGGGAGCCGGTGGGATCGTCCGCGGCCGTTTTGATGCGGGGCATGAGCGAGGGCACGTTGACCGCGCTGGCCCACGCCGGGTTCTGGACGCACACCTCGCTGGTTCTGATATTCCTGAACCTTTTGCCGAGGTCCAAGCACTTCCATATCATCACGGCGGTTCCGAATGTTTTCGCCCAATCGCTCGATCCAGTCGGCAGGCTTTCAACGATTGAAGACATTGAGGGTAAACTGGAGCGCGAAGAGACGCTCGGTATCCGCCGCATCAACCAGTTCTCGTGGAAGAGCATTCTTGATTTCTACACGTGCACTGAGTGCGGCCGGTGCAGCGATCACTGTCCGGCCACCAATACCGGAAAGAAACTATCGCCCAAGCATCTGACGCTTGACCTGCGCAACTTCCTGTACCAACATGAATCGTCGCTCATTACCGGCTCGAGTGGCGAAGCGTTGGAGAGCCCGCCGGAACATGCGAAAGACCTCGCCGGCGTCGTCATCGATCCCGAAGTGTTGTGGGCCTGCACCACGTGCCGGGCGTGCGAGACGGAATGCCCCGTGTTCATCACTTACGTGGACAAGATCGTGGACATGCGCCGCTATCTGGTTCAGGAGCGCGGCGAATTTCCCGCCCAGTGGCAGACCGCGTTTCGTTCGCTCGAATCCAGCGCCAATCCGTGGGGGTTTTCGCCCGACGATCGCGGCAAGTGGGCGGACGGCCTGGACGTGCCGTTGATCGGGGACAAGCCGACCGCAGAGTATTTGTTTTGGGTCGGTTGTGCGCCGTCCTTCGACGAACGGGCCAAGAAAACCGCCCGTGCCACGGCGCAGCTCATGCTCGCCGCCGGCGTCGATTTCGCGGTCCTCGGCTCGCAGGAGCAATGTACCGGCGACCCGGCCCGCCGCGCCGGCAACGAATTCCTTTTCCAGACGCTCGCCCAGGCCAACTGCGAAACGCTGAATGGCCACGCCGTCCGGAAAATCGTGACGACGTGTCCGCACTGTTTCAACACACTGGCCAACGAGTATTCCGACTTCGGCGGCAAGTTCGAGGTGATCCACCATTCGGTGTTGCTGGATCAGTTGGTCCGCGAGGGTAGATTGAAACCGGTCAATCGACTCGATCAGCGCGTGGTCTATCACGACTCGTGCTACCTTGGCCGATATAATGAAGTCTACGATCCGCCGCGGAGCGTGCTTGCGTCGATACCTGGCGTCACGCTGGTGGAGGCGCTCGAGTCGCGCGACCGCGGCATGTGCTGCGGCGCCGGCGGCGCCCAGATGTTCAAGGAAGAGGAGCCCGGCGACGAGCGAGTCAACCGCCGACGGACGGATCAATTGTTGACAACGACGCCGGACGTGATCAGCAGCGCGTGCCCGTTCTGCATGCGCATGCTCACTGACGGGCTGGCGGATCGAAACCGGAATGACGTGGTACAACTGGACGTCGCGGAAATCCTCTGGAATGCAATCCAAACAGATGGGCGCGCGGGATGACGACAATGGCAGGATCGCTGCACTCGAACGGACCCATGGTGTTGGAAACAATGCGCGAACAAGTACTTGCGATCGCGCGAGAACACGGCGCGACGAGGGTGCGCGTATTTGGATCGGTCGCGCGCGGCGACGCAACGGAGGACAGCGACGTAGACTTGTTGGTCGATTTGGACCGAGGGCGCGGCCTTTTGGACGTGTGCGGGATTACGGCGGACCTGCGAGAATTGCTTGGCCGGAGAGTGGACGTTGTTACTGAGGAATCTCTGAATTGGCTGTTGAGGCGCCGCATCCTGCGGGAGGCGCGACCGTTATGACCGAAGCTGTGCTTTTGAGGTCTTAATAGCCATGGTATATTCATTAGCGACGCTACCCATCGACGACATCCGCCGCCTCTGTCAGGCGCACGCGATTCAGAGTCTTGCCGTGTTCGGGTCGGCGCTGCGCGACGATTTCGGGGCGGACAGCGATATCGACCTGCTGGTGGAGTTTGAGCCGGAGGCACGGGTCGGATTTCTGAAACTGGCCGCCGTGCAGCGGGAGCTTGGGGAGCTCATCGGTCGTCGGGTTGACCTGGTTCCCAGATCGGGCCTGAAGCCCCTTATTCGTGACAGCGTCCTCGCATCGGCCAGAACGATCTATGCGATCCGATAAGCTGTACCTCAACGACATCGTCGAGTCGTCCGCCGAAGTGGGCGAATTCGTGTCGGGCGTGACGGAGGAGGAGTTTCTGTCGAGCAGCCTGATCCACAGCGCCGTGCTCCAGAAACTGATCGTGATGGGAGAGGCGGCATCGCGCGTGTCGCCGCAGCTCCGGTCGACGCATGCGGATGTTCCCTGGGCCGATGTCCGGGCGTTTCGCAATTTTGCCGTGCATGCCTATTTCAGCGTAGACTGGCGGATGGTCTGGACGACTGCGACGGTCGACGTGCCGCGACTTCGCGGCCGGATCGAACAGATAATCCGGGCGATTCCGGAATCGTCGGTGGCGGATGAATACCGGCCGCGGATTCAGGAACCGGAGCAATCGAGAGGGGAATCGGAATCGACATGACGACGCTGGGCAGAAGAATCGCATCGTGGGTGAAGGGGCTGAAGTACGGCGATCTGGATGATGCGGCAATCCGCGAGGTCAAGCGGCGGGTGATTGATTCGCTGGCGACAACGTTGGGGGCGTACGACGCGCACCCCCCGAAGATCGTCCGCGAGAAGGCAATGGCCGTTACCGCAGGTTCCCCCAAAAGGAAAGACACGCCCGTAGTCCTGTCCCCCAACCGGCCACTCCCTGATCCCGGCGCAACGGTTTGGGGCACGTGCCATCACACGTTGCCCGAGCTTGCCGCGTTCGCCAACGGCGCGATGGTGCGTTACTTGGATTACAACGATACGTACCTATCCCTGGAGCCG
The DNA here is from genome assembly GCA_013140575.1 of Phycisphaerales bacterium. Lineage (GTDB taxonomy): Bacteria > Planctomycetota > Phycisphaerae > UBA1845 > UBA1845 > JABFSN01. The sequence continues at coordinate 26,746 of JABFSN010000059.1, forward strand.
GCCCATCCGTCGGACAACATCTCGGCCGCGGCCGCGGTGGCCGAACAGACGGGCAGGGGCGGCAGGGATTTCATCCTCGCCGTGGTCATCGGGTACGAGATACAGTGTCGATTGTGCGACGCAGCCAGTCTGCGCGCGGGCGGATGGGACCATGTGACCTACGGGGCGTTGTCCACTGCAGCACTTGCGGCCAAACTGTGGGATCTTTCCGAAGACCAGACGGAGCACGCATTAGGACTGGCCGGCGTCTGTAACATCGCCACGCGGCAGACGCGCACTGGTCAGATCGCGGACTGGAAGGCGTGCGCGTTCGCGAACGCGGCGCGGAACGGGGTGTTCGCGGCGGACCTCGCCCGTCGCGGGATGACGGGGCCGCACGAGATTTTCGAGGGTCCGAAGGGACTGATCCGGCAGCTCAACATACCCGGCGTCAAGAACATGGCGTTGGGGCGGCGAGGCGATTACATGATCAACAAGACCTACATCAAATACTGGCCGGCTGAGTATCATTCGCAGTCGGCTATAGAAGCCATACTTGCGCTGCGACCGGAAATCGGGAAGCGGGACGTGGTCAAGCTGGATATTAAGAGTTTCGAGGCCGCGGTCAGCATCATCGGGAGCGAGCCCGAAAAATGGCGACCGACGTCGCGGGAGACGGCCGACCACTCGATGGCGTATTGCGTGGCCGTCGCGATGATCGACGGCGATGTCACGTTAGCGTCGTTCGACGACAACCGACTGCGGGATCCGAAAGTGTTGGCGCTCATGGACAAGACGTCGATTACCGAAGACGCCGAAATGAACAAGGGCTACCCGAAGGGCATTCCCAACCTGCTCGTCGTCCAACTGGCTGACGGCAAGACGGTGCAGAAGCGCGTGGACTATCCCCGCGGGCACGCATTGAACCCCATGACCGACGACGAAGTCGTGGCCAAGTTCCGGCGATTGGCCGCCGGCGTCATTGCAAACGAGACGGCCGACCGCATTCTCGACGCAGCCTGGCGGCTCGATGAACTGGACGACCTGTCCGGAATTACGGCGTTTGAAGTTCTGAAGCATTGAAGCGTCGGGCCAATGCCATCGCCGCGACCCAGGCGCTGGACCATGACCATTGGAAGTTGAAGCCGCCGATGCGCCCATCGACGTCGAGGATTTCGCCGACCAGGTATAACCCCGGGCATTTTCGCGACGCCAGGGTCCGCGGATCAACTTCGTCCAGCGGAATGCCGCCGGCTGTCACTTCGGCATACTTGTAGCCGCGGCTGTCACGGACGGGCAACGACCACTGACCGAGGGCGTGGCCCAATAGTCGCCGCGCGTCTTTCGTCAGTTGGGCCATCACCGTCGAGGGCTCGATGTTCAGCTTTCCCACGACGGCGTCGGCCACTCGCGACGGAAGGAGGCGTGCGAGCGCGTTGCGCAGGTGGACCGCCGGCGACGACGAAGCCAATGCAATCAGGACGCCGTCGATCGCGGCGGGATCGTGGTCGGGCAGGAAACTGGCCGAAACGGTCGCATCGCGGCCGTCCACTCGCGCCCGGTGCCAATGACGGGAGGCGTCGAGCACGACCGGTCCGCTGATGCCGAAATGCGTCCACAGCAACATGCCGCGAATGCGAACCGGCTTGGCCCCGTCCGCATGAACCGTCAGTTCAACAGGGTGGGATACTCCGGATAGTGGTTTGTGGAATTCGCCGTCAAGAACCAGGGGCACGAGCGCCGGTGTGACGGGCACGAGCGAATGGCCGAGGTTTTGGGCGAGTTGATAACCGAAGCCGTCGCTTCCGCTCTTGGGAAGGGACCGGCCGCCGGTGGCCAAGACGACGGCACGGGCGAAAGTCGTGGTCGCGCCGGCCGCTACCGCAAAACCATCGGTGGCCAAGGATACGTCGGTCACGCGATGGCCGGCGAGAAGTTGAACGCCGACGCGTCCGGCTTCGTTCAATAGGGCGTCGAGCACGGTGCGTGCGTCATTGGTGTTGGGGAAAAGTTTGCCATGCTCTTCCTCGTGCAACTCGACGCCTAATTTATTAAAGAAAGCAACCGTGTCCGATGCGGAGAATTCCGCGAGGATGCGTTTAACTACGTTTGGGCTTCCGCCATAGAAATCGGCCGCGGACACCGTGCGGTTGGTCACATTGCAGCGGCCACCTCCCGAAACCAGGATTTTCGCGCCGAGCTTGGCCGCGCCGTCGAGAACGACGACCGATCGGCCGGGTGCGTGGCGTGCGAAAAAGATGGCGGTCGCCAGCCCGGCGGCGCCGCCGCCGACGATGGCCACCTCCGCGGATTGCGTCGGTCCGTCCATACGCGTTGATCCGTGCCTGTTTCGGGCCGCCGATGCCGCGCGCGTCGTTCCGGCAGTTAGAATGACGCGGCGATGAAACCCGATAACGCGCATGACGACAAGGGAGGCGACGGACCCGCGGGTCATCGGCGGCGGGCGAGGTACGCCGGTACGCATCCGCGGCGATTCGATCAGCGGTACAAGGAACTGAACCCCGAACGGTACCCCGAGATTCAGGATCACGTTCGCGCGCAAGGGCGGACGCCGGCCGGGACGCATGTGCCGGTCATGGTGAATGAAGTGTTGGATGCGTTGCGTCCGGCGCCCGGCGACGTAGTCGCCGACTGCACGCTCGGCAACGGCGGGCACGCCGCAGCGCTGTTGGAACGAATCGGCCCGACCGGCCGGTTGATCGGACTGGACGTCGACGCCGCGCAATTGCAACGGACGGGCGAGCGCCTGGGTGGGATGATCTACGTAGATGCAAACGGTCGCGCGGGAGCGGCGCCGCCGAGAATCAGCCTGCACCGATGCCATTTCGGTGGGCTTGGAAAGGTGCTGGGGCGCGAAGGACTGGACGGGTTCAACGTGATACTAGCCGATCTGGGCGTATCGAGCATGCAACTGGACGATCCGGCCCGGGGGTTCAGCTACAAGTACGACGGTCCGCTGGACATGCGCATGGACGATCGCTTGACGCGGACCGCGGCCGATCTGCTGGGTTCGCTGTCCGTCGATGAATTGTCAAACGGCCTCGCAGAACTGGCCGACGAGCCGGATCATGTCCGCATCGCGCGGGCCGTCGTGGAGCGCCGCCGCGTCGAGCCGATCACTCGAACACGGCAATTGGCGCGGTTGATCTTGACCGCGAAGGGTCGGCGGCCGTGTGCCGCGGGGCGTCCGGTGATGGCGTCGTCGGCCGAACGTCATCCGGTCGCCCGGACATTTCAGGCGTTGCGCATGATGGTCAACGACGAAATGGGCGGGCTGGAACAATTCCTGCGTTCGGCGCCCTACTGCCTTCGAGGGGGCGGGCGAATGGGCATTATCAGTTTTCACAGCGGCGAGCATCGGCGGGTTGAGAGCGCATTCAACGAGGCCATGCGCACGGGGCTGTTTTCGGTCGTTTCGGAGCAACCGGTTTGTCCCACGCCGGGGGAGGTTCGTGACAATCCACGAAGCCGTTCGGCCCGATTGTATGGGGCGCAAAAAACGCCGTAACCGGCCGTCGCGTATGCGCCGCGCCGATACGGAACCGCCGGCGACCGGACATGAGCAGGCGGGGATAACTGTTTCCGACGCCGCCACCGACCCACCATCGCCGCCGCCGGCGCGGTTCTGCGGATGCGTGGCGACATGGCCGATAAAAGGCGGATCGGTTGTCCGTCGGAACGGACGTGGCTACGATACCGGGACGGGGGCGGGCGGCATCGGATCCCGGGATGGGTCGACGGGGACGACCGGCGAGAAAGGAAATGGGAACTATGAACGACAGCGGAGCGGTGCATATGCGGCGTAATCCATGGACGCTGGTGTTGGCGGTTTCAGCGGGTTTCATGGTATTACCCGCGGTGTTCGCGCGGGATCCGGAAAAGACCATCGGCACCGGAAAATGCGGAACGTGCCACAAGTCGGAGGTGGAAACGTGGAAGCTGACCCACCACTTCAACACATTTGACGCGATGCCGCAATCGGAGAAGGCCAAGGAGATCGCCGAAAAACTGGGCATCAAAAACATCAAGACCGACGCGCTGTGCATGACCTGCCATTTCACGACGCAGATGCGCGAGGGGGCCGCGACCGCGACTTCCGGCGTCTCGTGCGAATCGTGTCACGGCGGCGCCAAGGATTGGGTCAAGATTCACGGCGACTACGGCGGCACGGGCGTGACCCGGGAAACGGAAGACGCCGGGCACAAGGCCAAGCGCTTGGCCGACAGTCTGGCGGCCGGCATGATCCGTCCGGAGCGCATTTACGACGTCGCGGTCAATTGTTTTCAGTGCCACACCGTGCCACAGGAGAGCCTGGTGAACACGGGTGGCCACACCGCGGGCAGCGATTTCGAACTGGTGTCCTGGTCGCAGGGCGAAATCCGACACAATTATCTTGGTTCGGCGGGCAAGGAGAATCGTCCGCCGACCGCGGAACGCAAACGCGTGCTGTACGTCGTGGGGCGCATGTTGGATATGGAATACGGCCTGCGCGGAGTGGCCCGCTCGACCACCAAGGGGGCGTACGCGATGTCGATGGCCAAGCGCGCCCAGGCGGCGGAGGAGAAACTAAAAGCCATCCACGCGGCGGCGCCCATTCCCGAGATTCAGGAAATCTTGAACGCCTTGCCGCGCAAGGAAGACGGGGGACTGAAGCTGACGCTGACCGATCAGGCCGAAGCCGGCGCCGCGGCCGACGTGGTGTCCGCGGCCGCCCGGAAATTCGCCGAAAGCTGCGACGGCAGCTCCATCAGCCCGCTCGACGCCCTGATTCCGGGCAGCGACAAATACCACGGAACGGCGCGACCGTAGCCGCGCTGCCGGCGCCGGACGTTTGTCTCCCGTTGCCGTGCACCGGCCATACGCCCGATGAAAACAGCTCGTGCTCCATCGCCGCGTATTCTTCGGGTGGCACGGGCAAGCGTACTCGCTTGCCCGTGTTCTCGCCCGCCGAGCGGCGCCCTGGTTTCATCGATGTACGCACAGCCTACACGGACAACGGAGTATCGTTGTCCGTGCCACCCGACCCAAAACATTAGCTGCGACGGAGCACTAAATAGAACCGCAGGAAAGGGAAACCGATTCCATCATGGCGCGTTTCTCTTCGCCCGCAGGGCGCACGATCTTAGCCAGGGACTTCAGTCCCTGGATTGGGTTCCCCATTGCCTCCCGTCCGGAGGACGGACGAGACCCGGTTTCCCTTTTGTGCGCTTTTATTTAGCCGTCCACGGTGGGTGCCGCAGCTGAAGACCCGCGATTCGACCGGACGAACCACCCCAACATTCGACGGAACGCATATCGAAGCCGAACGCGCCACAGCCGCTTGCGAAGCTGGGCGAACATGGCGTTCTCCGGGTCGACCTTCAGGCCGTAGGTGATCATGGTCCGCGCTTCGCGGAACCGGCCGATGCGTTGGTACGCCAGCGTGGTCTTGACGATGGCCATCAGGTAATCAGGTTTCAATTCGATGGCCTTGCGGCAGTGTTCGATGCCTTCGTCGTGCTTGTCCAGCAGGAAACAGCACACGCCGAGGTTGTGGTGGGCGTTGGCGAGCATGGGGTCGAGGGTGATGGCGCGGCGGAAGGCTTCGGCGGCCTCGGCCGGCCGGCGGAGTTGCAACTGACAATTGCCCAGCAGCAACTGGGCCTGAACGTCGTCGGGATCGTCCGCGGCGGCGATGGCCAGATGATCGCGGGCCTTGTCCCATCGCCCCTGCCGTAGACAGACCGTGCCCAGGTGCAGGTCCAGCCCCTCGTAATCCGGTTCGACGGTGCGGACGTGTTCGAACGCCTCGGACGCGGTGTCCAGCTTGTCCAGCGCCAGCGCCGCCCGGCCCAGTCCGAATCGGGCGTCGATGTGGTCGGTGGACAATTCGAGAACGTGGCGGAACTTGGCGGCCGCGCCGTCGGCGTCACCCGATTCGAGAAGCAGGTCGCCGAATTCGGACATCAGGTCGACGTCGCCGGGATCTTCGCGGATGGCGATCAGGTAATTTTCGCGGGCCTTTTCAACGTCGTTCAACCCGCGGTAGGCCTGGGCGATCAGCCCCCGGACGCCCTCAAACTGCGGATCGATGCGCAGCACGCGCTCGAGACAATGAATCGCCCGGCGATGATCGCCGCGGTCGTTCAGCGAAAGGGCCATATGGTAATAACAAAACGGGCATTCCGCCCGTAGTTGCCGGGCGACGTAGAATGTTTCCTCGGCTTTCTCGTGATCGCCCAGTTCGGCGTAGGCGGAAATCTGGTAGCAGTAACCCGGTTCGAAATCGGGGTGCAACTCGGTCACCCGGTGAAACGAAGCGAGCGATTCATCCACACGGCCGACGCGCAGTTGATCGATGGCCAGCGCCAGCAAAAGGTCGCGGTCGTCGGGGTCGCGTTCCAAGGCGAGCGCGTAAGCTTCGACGGCCAGCTCGAACTCGTCAAGCTGGTCGAGCAGGAAGCCGCGATGCCCGAGCCACATGGCGTTGCCGGGGATGATCTCCAGCGCGGCCTCCAACTCGGACAACGCTTCGGCCCAGCGACGCGCTTCGGACAACTGCTGAGCCCGTTCGGCGCGCCGTTCCGCTTCAAACCAATCGCTCATGCGTCAGTTCTCGCCCGCCGGACCACCCGGTCACCGTCTAATCATATTCCTGTTATCGGGCAGCGGCAACGTCCGACCCGTCCGTCTTTCGGAATTTGGAGGGTAGCGGGAAAAACCCGTGCCAACACGCACCCCCGCCTTGACCGGGTCCGGAGCGCCCGTACAATCACCCGCCCGCTATAGGAGCATACGATTGAAAGCCGCCATCGTCGGCCTGCCCCTGTCCGGTAAGACCACCCTTTTCAGTGCCGTCACCGGACATTTGTCCGATCCGGCCGGTCTGGGGCAGGTGCAGCGCGCCGTCGCCAAGGTTCCCGACACCCGTCTGGATGCCCTGGCCCGCATTTTCAGCCCGAAAAAGTACACCCAGGCCACGGTGGAGTTTATCGACGTCCCCGGCCTCGATCTCGCGGATGCCCGTGGGCGGGACGAATTGCGACGGCATTTGCCCGATATTCGGCAATCGGAACTGCTGGTGACGGTGTTGCGGGCGTTCGAAAACCCGGATGCACCGGCCTACCGGAATCGGGTGGACCCCAAGGCCGACTTGCGGGAGTTGCACGATGAATTCCTGCTGGCGGACCTGGAAACGCTGACCGGCCGAATTGACCGCATGGAAAAATCGATCCGCAAGCCAACGGGGACGCACGATCAGGAAAAGCATGAGGTCGATGTGTTGAAGGCCTGCGTGGAAGCGCTCGAGGCGAGCAAGCCCGTATCCAGCGTCGTGCACAAGGCGGAAGACCGGGCGGTCGTCGGCGGGTACGGGTTGTTGACGCTGAAACCGATGTTGGCGGTCTACAATGTCCCCGCGCAACGTGCGGCCGAGGCCGATCCCCCGCCGCCGGAATACACCGTGGCCGCCGTGGGTGTTTGCGCGGACGTCGAGCGGGACATCGCCCAACTGGAGCCGGCGGACAGGCCGGCGTTTCTGGCGGACCTGGGCGTTAAGGAGCCGGCCCGGGACCGGTTGATCCGCCGCTGCTACGAGGCGCTGGGGCTGATTTCGTTCCTGACCGCGTCGGAAAAAGAAGTGCGGGCATGGACCATCCGCCGCGGCGAGACGGCGGTGGAGGCGGCCGGCGAAATTCATTCGGACATCGCCCGCGGATTCATTCGTGCGGAGACCGTGGCGTTCGACGACTTGATGGCCGGGGGAGACATGAAGGCGGCGAAGGCGGCCGGCAAGGTCCGCCAGGAAGGCAAGACCTACGTCGTGCAGGACGGGGACATCGTCCATTTTCGATTTAACGTGTGAGGCGGCGTTGGGATATTACATAACTAACGCTTCTACAGCGAGTTAGGTGGTTTGGCGCGATGATGCCGGAGAAGATTCGCGAACCGTTGATGGCCGCCGTGGCACGGATTCCCAGCGGCGTGGGGGTGCTAACGGCGATCGATCGCGGACATCCCATGGGCATGTTGGCGAGTTGGTTTCAGCAGGCCGCGTTTGAACCGTTGATGATGACCGTGTGCGTCAAGAAGGGTCGGCCCATCGAGTCGCCGATCGACGGCAGCGGCAAGTTCCTGCTGAACATCCTCGGCGAAGAGTCGCAAACGCTGATGAAGCACTTCGCGAAAGGGTTCGGCCCCGACGACGACGCATTCGACGGCGTTGGGCACCACTATCGAAATTCGGGAATCGAATTGGAAGGCGCCGTTGCGGTGATCGAATGCAAGGTGGTTTCAAAAATCGAAGCGGGTGATCATTTCATTTACGTCGGCGAGGCATTCATGGGCGAACCGAAGGGGACGGGTCGGCCGCGGATTCACTCTCGCTCGACGGCTGCCAACTACTAGTGCTCCGTCGCACCTAATTCTTCGGGGTGGCACGGGCAGGCGTCCTCGCTTGCTCGTGGTCTCCGACTTTCGGCGTGGACTGCGATTTCGACGTCCCGACCGGTCGCACACGGACAACGGAGTACCGTTGTCCGTGCCACCCAACCCGAATCATTAGCTGCGACGGAACACTAGGCGGAGGGTTTGGCCGGTCGGATTGCGGTGCCCGGAAAAGTGGGTAGCCGTAAAACGAGGCGTGCGGCACCCCGTTAGTATTGGCGCGGTCAAAGGGTGCCGCAGCGAGTGGAAGATTATACGACGCTTCCCGTCGTCGGATTTTAGTTTTTCAGAAGAACCGGCGCTTTTGACCGGTCCAAGGCATAGCAGGGCGACAAACACCCTACTTCACATTGTACATATGCCAGCACGAAAGTCCAGCGCGCGAAAAAAAATTCTTCCTTCCGTTCGAGATTCACCGACCATAACCCGTTCGTTGGTTTTCATCGGACAATTAACCGACCAAGGCAAAGGTAAACCAGCCCCCTTCGAAACGCGGCGCGCGGATCGCGAATGGCCACTCGATCGATACCGAACTGATGCCGAACGACGAGATTCCTTCACATTGCGTGCCAAGCACTTCGCTATGTTCCCCAGATTACCACAAGTCGTTGTCAAAAAAAAGCCTAAAATGTTTGTTTTTTTCGGTCGGCCGGCGAGCGCTCCCTGTGAAATCTTCATTACAGACGTCCGGGAACGTCACGGCGGAGCGTAAGTCATTGGCGGGACGCAAGATAGGGGGACGAGCCTCCCGCCCGCGATGTCGTCGTCCGACCCGGACGGAATTGTCCCGGGATCGCGAAGGTCGGGTTCTCCGAACATGCACCCGGGGCGGAGAATCAGACGGACGTCACGTCTGGATAAGTTGAAACAGAACTGAACGGGGTGTATCGACCGACCGATGTAGACGATGGGCCGTCGAATGGGGGCGCGAGGGGGCGCCAGACGCTCGTAAAACGACGCGCCGCGCGATCCGGGTTGGCGCAGGCGGCGTACGGAACGGTCACACAGTCGGCACCGGGCGGGCGAGGTACGCCGGCTGCCGGGATTGTGAGTCAATCATGTCGGAATCATCGCGGGGAAGAATCCTGTTAGTGGACGACGAGGAGAAGCTGAGGTTTATCCTCCGCGCCCATCTGTCGGCCGCCGGCTTCGAGGTACACGAGGCACAAAACGCGGAGCAGGCCATCGCCGAGGTCAAATCGTTCCGTCCGGACCTGATCGTGATGGACGTGGGCCTTCCGGGAATGGATGGGATCGAGGGGACGCGGCGCCTGAAGGCGGATCCGGAAACCAGCGCCATACCCATCATCATGTTGACCGCCCGTAGTGCTTCCGACCACGTGGTGATGGCGTTGGAGGCCGGCGCCCAGGAATACGTGGTCAAGCCGTTTGACGTGGGCGAGTTGATGGCCCGTATCCGTACGGTGCTGCGGTTGGCGCGGACGCGAACGGAACTGGACGCGCTGAACAACCGGCTGGCGACAGAGGTCGAGCAGCGGACTGCACGTCTGCGGACGCTCTACAATTTCACGCGGGCATTGAACGAGGCCGATTCGATCGACGCCATCCTGGGGTTGATTATCGAGGCCGTCACAAAGGTGACCGGGTGTCAGCGTGCGTCCATCCTACTGAAGGACGATGAGGGCGAACATCTGATCTGCCGGCGGGCGACGGGGATCGAGGCGGCGGTGGCGGGCCGGATTCGGGTTCATGCCAACGACGGAATCGCGGGCAAGGTGTTCACCACGGGCAAGACCTACGTGGCCAAGGTGTGCAGCGGGGTGGACGACCGGGGGTACGACGGCGAGTCGTTCATCAGCACGCCGCTGATCGCCACGTCGTTGACGGCCAGTGAGGAGCGGCTGGGCGTATTGAGCATCACGGACCGGAATGGCGGGCAGACGTTCGAAGCGGACGAGATCGAGTGCGTGCGGTCGATCGCGGATTCGGGGGCGATCGCGATTCACAATCAGCTGGGCCGGGAGCGGTTGGAGGGGTCGGTGAAGGTGCTGCTGATGACGGTGGGTCGGCTGGCGGAGTACCGAGACAACGAGACCAGCCTGCACCTGGAACGGGTGTGCGAGTACGCCCGTATTCTGACCACGGAACTGCACCGGGATTCGAAGTACGCAGGCGAGATCGGCGACGGGATGATCGAGGACATCTACCTGGCCGCCCCCATGCACGACATCGGGAAGGTGGGGATCGCCGACGATATCCTGTGCAAGCCGGGGAAGCTGACGGACGACGAATATGGTGTCATGCAGCGGCACTGCGCCATCGGGCGGGAGGTGCTGGAGCCGGCCATGGCGAGGACGGGGCCGGTGCCGCTGCTGAAGATGTGCGTGGAGATCGCGTCAAGCCACCACGAACGATGGGACGGAAACGGGTACCCCGAGGGATTGGCCGGGGAGGACATTCCGCTGGCGGCGCGGATCATCGCCCTGGTGGACGCGTACGACGCAATCACCAGCCGTCGGCGCTACAAGGAGGCCGCAAGTCACGAGAAGGCGGTGCGTATTATTCAGGAGGATGCGGGCAAGCATTTCGATCCGCATTTAATCGAGCCGTTCCTGCGCTGCGCGGACGCGTTCAACGAAGTTCGCCGCACGCACGAGGACGACACATCCAGTCCCAGCCGGCACGAACTGGCGAGCGTTTGACCGAGACCTTCTTTCACCAGCGACATGCCGTTGGCCGCGATGGGACACCCGCCGCCGCATTTCGCCGCGCGGCTTTTTGGGTGCGTGACACTCTCGGCGGCCCGTTTCAGCCCCGATAGGGGCGATCGTGTGTAGCCCACGGCGGAAGGCGTGGGTGCAGGATGCTCCGTGCGATGGCAAGCCCCGGCAGGGGCGGACGGATCGCGCGACACGAAACCATGACGCGGACGGCAGTCGGTCCGATCGGGGCGCGTATGACACATGTGGCGCGGCCGGCGCCATCGCACGAGCCGCGGTCGCCCCTGCCGGGGCTGGTGCGCGAATTCGCAAATCGCTCCCACGGCTTCCGCCGTGGGCTGGCGACGACCGCTCCTGCCGGAGCTGGGGAACGGGATGGGAGTTTGCTCCAAGGGCGTCGGCCGTGGACCGGCGACGCCGCGACGTAGACGTCGCTTCTCTCCCGGGGCCTCGACCGCACCGCCGATTCTATCACGGACCCAGGCTTTTTTTCCATGCGACAGTGATACGTGACTCGCAGGTCCGAATCTGGTGGAATTCTCTCGGGGCGTTTGATTATAACCTACCGAGGGCGAGTCAGGAACGGACTGATTGTTCTGAACGAGCCGGGGCAGTTGCCGGAGGGTGTCGAAGTCGAGGTGCGCGCCCTTTCCGAGGAAACGACCACGACCACGCTTTACGAACGACTCAAGAACGTCATCGGCATCGCCGAGGGCCTGCCGTCGGACATGGCCCGCAACCACGACCATTACATCCACGGCGCATCCAAACGGTGACTCCCCGCTGAAAGCGGCATCGGCCTTATCCGCACGCCGCTGCGCTTCACCCGACCGACACCAGGCACTACCATGCACACCGGGTCTGGGCGGGTCGGGAATGACGAACGTCTTTATCAGTTACAGCCACGACTCGCCCGACCATTTTCGACGGCGACGAGGACTCGGCGAGCTTGTTGCTATCCGTAGCGTCGCGGCATGGTGCCCCATGACTTGCGCGTACGTGATTGGCCGCATGTGGGGGTCCGCATACATTCCGCCCCGAAAGGGGCGACGGACAGTAGCCACGGGTGGAGCGAGGCGCAGCCTCGCGGAACCCGTGGATATCGTCCCCATTATTCCACCCGCCCCGACAGGGGCGGAGGAACCCATCGGCGCGACGCTAATCACGTACTCTTGCGCGGCAAGACTTGCGAGATGCCCGGCGCGTTTCCGTCGCCCAATTACCGCGCAACGTCCAACGACCGGAGCATGGTATTGACATCATCCGAAAAAAAAGGGGCGCGATACGACCCTGCGAGTTCCTCGTGGCCGGTCGAGATCGCAACGAAAGCAACCCCGTCGGGGGAATTCATTGAATGGGCCGGGCCTTCGGATCTTCAGATACTGGCGATCGTCTTCACCGACATCATCGACAGCACGTCCTTGAACAACGAATTCGGCATCAAGCCGTGGGACGAAATCCTGTCGATCCATTCGGAACGCGCCGCCGACCTCATCACCGTATGCAAGGGCTTTCGAGTCAAGATGATCGGTGATGCCGTGCTCGCCGTGTTTCGCAGCTCGCGCAACGCGGTTGCATTCGCCAACCAACTGGAGGCGGACACCGGGCATCCCGACGTGCGGATTCGGGCCGGCGTCCATGTCGGACAGGTCAGGATCCGAGCCGACGACACATTCGGTCCGAGCGTCAATTTCGCATCCCGCGTCGTGGGGAGAGCCACGAAGGGCGGCATCTGGATTTCCGACGGAGTTCACGAACACCTCCTGGAGTGGGATCGCAGCGGGGTCGCAGACTGGACCAGGCATGCGGGGCTGAAGGTCAAGGGGTTCAACGTCAAGCGATTCACACTGTGGTCGTTGCCGCCGTCGCGCGAGCGGACGATCGAACTTTCGAAGACGGTCTCCGTTGCGCCCACGACGTTGCCCGCCATCACCCTCGCGCAGACTGAAAAGCAGACGCCTGTATTCATCCGATGGGCGAAATCCGTTGGGTACGTTCCCCTCGCCGTCGTGTTTACCGACGTCATCGGCAGCACGAAGCTGAACATCGACCTGGGCGATCTTGTATGGGACCAAGTCCGTACGACTCACTTCCGGCGGGCAGAGGGGTTGATCGGTTCGCAGCACGGCTTCCTGGTCAAAACCATCGGCGACGCGGTGATGGCGCTCTTCCCCAACGTCATCAATGCCACCTCCTTCGCCATGGCGCTGGAGCGCGAGCCTGGCGACCCCCGAATCCGCATTCGGGCCGGCGTTCACGTCGGGCAGATGCAGTTCACGGAATCGGACGTCTTCGGAAACACCGTCAACATCGCCGCCCGAATTTCCGGAATGCCGAAAAACGGCGGCATCTGGATTTCAGACGAAGTCATGAAGGACATGATGCGTTACAATCCGACGTGGAAAACGCCGTGGACTCGCCACGAGAACGTCTCGTTTCCCGGATTCAATGCTGTACGGTTCAAAGTGTGGTCATTGCCGCCATCACGCGAGCCGGCGTTCGAAGTATCGGAGACGCCCTCCGCTGCGACCGGAATGACGAGTACGGCGTCCACTCCGGCACGCCCCCCGAGGGTGTCTCCGCTCAAGTTGTCCCACGTCGCCGACGAATTGATCGGTCGCGACATGGAACTGCAACGACTCGACCGGGCGTGGGTGGCAACGGGCCCCGGCAAACCGAGAATCGTGTTCATCGTGGGCTGGGGCGGGACCGGAAAGACCGCCCTGATCGTCGAGTGGATGAACCGGTTGAGCGCCGATGGGTGGCGCGGCGCGACCCATGTCTTCAACTGGTCGTTCTACAGTCAGGGCACGCGCACAAAGGGCGAACCGTCGTCGGTCTCGTTCGTCTCCGAGGCGCTCAAGTTCTTCGGTGACAACGAAACGGCCAACAGCAACATGTCCGGCTGGGACAAGGGGGCGCGCATCGCCCAGCTCGTGACCCAACATCGAACCCTGTTGATCCTCGACGGACTGGAGCCTCTGCAGCACCCTCCCGGGCCGATGGCCGGCAAACTGAAAGACGACGCCATCGAATCGCTGCTCCGTGCGCTGGCGTGGGACAACCCCGGATTGTGCGTGGTCACCACCCGCGAGACGGTCACCGATCTTGCATCGACGCCGCCCAACATCGCCCCGGTCTGGCCCCTCGATCATCTCTCCGAAGACGCGGGGGCGGCCATTCTGAAACGCGCTGGCGTACGCGGAACCGATTACGAACTCCGGCGGCTCAGCCGCGATGTGCGCGGACACGCGCTGACGCTGCACCTATGGGGACAATTGCTCGCCCGCGCCGACGTCCGCACCCGCGACATGGTCAAGTTCGACGATTTCGACGCCGTCGAACAAGGCCGGCACGCGTTCAAGGTCTTGGCGGGCTACGAGCACTGGTTCGCCCAGGGCGGTGAGGCCGGGCGGCGGCAGTTGGCGGTGCTGCGGGTGATGGGGTTGTTCGACCGGCCGGCCGATCCGGGGTGTCTGGCCGCGCTGCGGGATCCTCCGATCGCGGGTCTGACCGACGCGCTGGGCGGGCTTTCCGATGAGGAATGGAACGTCGTGCTGTCGGACCTGGAATCGATCGGGCTGGCCACGGTCGCGGAGTGGGAGCGACCGCGGGTGAGAGGGTATGACGAAGAAACGGGGCGGGCGTCGATGATCTGGGACCGCATGGACCGACGCTACGACATCGGCGAGCCACGGGAGTTCACGCCGCCCGCGGCGGCGCCGGCCGGGGCGGTCGCGATCGACGTTCACCCGCTGATCCGTGAGTACTTCGCGGCGCGGGTGCGCGAGGCGAACCCCGACGCGTGGCGCGAGGGGCACGCCCGGCTGTACGAGCACCTGGGCGCGTCGGTCCCCTATTGGCCGGAGGGGATGGACGGGCTGCAACCGCTCTACCAGGCCGTCGCCCACGGCTGCCTGGCCGGGCTGCATGAAAGGGCCCGCGCCGACGTTTATCGCGATCGCATCCTCCGCGGCACCGGGATCGGCGGGAATTACAGCACAAAAAAGCTCGGTGCGATCGGACCCGACCTCGGGGCCGTCGCCTGCTTCTTCGATGAGCCGTGGACGCGGGTGTCGGAGAAGCTCACCGAACGTGATCGGTCGTGGCTGCTCAACGAAGCGAGCTTCTCCCTTCGCGCCCTGGGCCGGCTGACCGAGGCCGTCGGGCCGATGCGCGCGGCGCTGGAAATGGCCGCGACGGCGACGCCGCCTGACTGGCATAACGCCGCGACTCGCGCGTCCAACCTGAGCGAGCTGCAACTGACGCTGGGCGACGTGCGGGCCGCCGTGGCCGACGGCAAGCAGAGCGTGGAACACGCCGATCGCAGCGAAGTTGAGTTTCAGCGGATGATCAGTCGCGCAACCCACGCCGACGCCCTGCACCACGCCGGTCGGCGGGACGACGCCCGGGCGTTGTTGGTTGTGGCCGAGGCCATGCAGGGCAAGCGGCAACCGGAGTATCCCCGGCTCTACTCGCTGGGGGGATTCATGTATTGCGATCTGCTGCTGGCGGACGCGGAGCGGGCGGCTTGGCGATGCGTCTTGGATTTGAAATCTGAAATTTCAGATTTCAAATTGGCAAACGCGTGCGACGACGTGACCAACGCGTGCGACGACGTGACCGGGCGAGCCAGGCTGGGCCTTGGCGTGGCCACGCGGAACCGGTGGTTGCTCGATGTTGCGTTGGACAACCTCACGCTGGCCCGGGCGGCGCTGTATCGGGCGGTGTTATCGCGAGGCGCCGCGGAGGGGTGCGAATCCGGAGCCGGGCGTCCGTCGCCGGTCGACGCCGATCCGAATTGCGGCGCCGACGACGCGGCGATGCCGACGGCGGCGCTGACCGCTTCGACGTACGAACACATGGCCGCCGCGGTCGACGGTTTGCGGCGGGCGGGCACGACGCACCACGTACCCCGCGGATTGCTGACCCGGGCCATGTACCATTTCGTACACGGCGACGCCGCGGCGGCCGCACGCGATCTGGACGAGGCGTGGGAGATCGCCCGACGGGGGCCGATGCGGCTGTTCATGGCCGACGTTCAACTCCATCGCGCCCGGCTGTTCCGCGACCGGGCGGCGTTGGACGAGGCCGCGCGGTTAATCGACGAGACCGGCTACCACCGCCGCGACGAAGAGCTCGCCGACGCCCGCGCAGCCGGCGGCGCATGGCCTGGGTGATGATTCCGATCCGGCGATTTCGGCTCGGCCTTGGCGTGTCCGACGTCTCATGAATCGCTCCTCCGCATGAGGCCAGTGTCGTGATCGGCAGCGGAACGTCCGATAATCTCGCCACTGGCACCACCGCCCCCCGCTGATCGATGAATCCAAAAAATCTTTAGCGCGCTGCCGGAGCTATTTACCAGGAAGGAGGAACCTTGTGAGTGCCCTCGTCGAGGAAAGCGTTGGACGCAACGCCGCAGGCGGATGCAACGTCTCGGGCAAACGCATCCGCCACGAGTCGAGAATTGTAAGTGCCATAATGTGGCACCACTGCGATTCGGACCTCTGCGATTCGTCGTGTCCGGGGCGGGAGTGCCTGCTGCTGTGCGGGCCGGCGGCGTGCGATCCGGCGGTTTGTCCGACGGCGACGTGCAGTCCGCTGTGCACGGCCATCAACGGGGGCGTGTGTAATCCCGCGTGTCCGACGTCGCCGTGCGAGGAGGTCTGCGGCGGGAATCCGTGCCACGACGACTGCCCGGCGGCCGCGTGCAATCCGATCTGCGATCCCAATCCCTGCAATCCCGACTGCTGCAGGTTCGACGACGGTAACCCCTGCACCCGCGACTGCTGCGAGGCGGGGAACTTGTGCATCACGGACGACCGGTACTGGTACAGGTTGAGAATCAGGCATCGCGTGTCGTTCTGAGGGAGCGCAGCGACCGAAGCATCTCGCCGGACGGACGAGATTCTTCCCCCGCCTGTGGCCGGATCAGAATGACAGCATTCAAACTGTACCAGTACCCACGAACGCCATGAATCGATCGAACCGTTGAATCCACGTCGGCAAGTCGCTAACCTTGATGCATGTGAGCGGGCGACGCAAATCGGCTCGCGATCCCCCGCGCGTTCTCGCGGTCGACCGTTCCGCCCGTGACCAGTCCGAGGACGAGGTTTCGTTAGTCGGAAAATGGGAGGCGCCGATGCCGGAAAGAAATCGTTCCAGCACGGGCGGCGTGCGAATGGCGGCCATATCAAGTCCCGCGTGGGTGTTGGTCGGAATGTGCATGGCCGTCGGGGCATCGCCGGCCCGGGGGCAGTGCGTCGAACAGCAGAAGCTCGCGGCATTGGACGCGGCCGCGAATGACTTCTTCGGCTATGCCGTGTCCGTAAGCGGGGACACGGCCGTGGTCGGGGCGATCGGCGACAACCACGCAGGCGGGATCGACGCCGGCTCGGCGTACGTGTACGTCCGCTCCGGCGGCGTGTGGACGCAGCAGCAGAAGCTGACCGCGTTGGACGCGGCCGCGGGTGATAACTTCGGAGTCTCGGTCTCGGTGAGCGGGGACACGATCGTGGTCGGGGCGATCTTCGACGACGACGCGGGCCGCGATTCCGGCTCGGCGTACGTCTTCGTTCGCACCGGGGTCGTGTGGAACCAGCAGCAGAAGCTGACCGCTTCGGACGCGACCGCGAGTGACTGGTTCGGGGCTGCCGTCTCGGTGAACGGAGACACGGTAGTCGTCGGGGCGTACGCCGACGACCACGCAGGCGGGTCCGACGCCGGCTCGGCGTACGTGTTCGTCCGCTCAGGAGTGGTGTGGAACCAGCAGCAGAAGCTGACCGCTGCGGACGCGGCCGAGAGTGACGAGTTTGGGTATACCGTCTCGGTCAGCGGCGACACGGCCGTCGTCGGGGCGGAACTCGACGACGACGCCGGCGCGTCGTCCGGCTCGGCGTACGTCTTCGTTCGTTCCGGAACGGTTTGGACGCCGCAGCAGAAGTTGACCGCCCCCGACGCGGCCCCGGGCGACCAATTCGGGATTTCCGTTTCCGCCGGCGGAGACCTTGCCTTGATCGGCGCCTACCGCGACGACGACGCGGGTTCCGCCTCCGGCTCGGCCTACGTCTTCGTCCGCTCGGGCGCGGTATGGACCCCGCAGCAGAAGCTGACGGCCTCGGACGCGGCTGCGGGTGACGAATTCGGCTTCTCCGTCTCGGTCAGCGGGAGCGCGGCCGTCGTGGGTGCGTACGCGGACGACGACGCGGGCATGGATTCCGGGTCGGCCTACGTCTTCGTCCGTTCCGCCGGCGTATGGGCGCAGCAGCAGAAGCTGACCGCCGCGGACGCGGCCGCCGGCGACCTGTTCGGGATTTCGGTTTCGGTGAGCGGGGACGCGGCCGTAGTCGGCGCCTACCTCGACGCCGACGTGCGCAGCTTCGCGGGCTCGACGTATGCGTTCGGCTGCGCCTTCGCCGCCCCCTGCGACGGTGACGACGACTGCGACGACGACGACGTGTGTACGCAGGACGTGTGCGCGGCCGCCTCGTGCGGCAATCCCTCGCGGCAGTTCGGGGACGCGAACCACGACGGTTCCATCGACATTTTCGACATTCTGTGCGTCCTCGACGGATTCGCCGGCGTATTTTCAGTCTGCGCCCTGCCGAACGTGGACCTGACCCCGTGCCCCGGCGGCGACGGCATCATCGACGTTTTCGACATCCTTGCCGTGCTCGACGGGTTCGCCGGCGTCAATGCGTGCAACTGCCCCGCGGGGCCGTGAACGGCAACCGCCGGCGTGCTTCAATCTGTTTCGCGTAATGCGCTCGGAGGTGTGGAACCATGTGGCGGGCGGGCTTGATCGCGACTGCAGTTTCTCTGCTGACCGTGGCGTCTGTCGCGCAGACGAACGTCCGCGGTTGGTACGCCAAGGGGCAAGTATGGATCGTGTGGGAAGTCGATCCACTCGTCGAGCCGATCACGTACAACATTTACGCCTCGCCGCAGATCGAGACCGACGCCGCGCAGATGACGCTGATCGGACGGTTGCTCAAGCAAGACTGGGAGGGTCAGCGCCTACGCAACCTGGATGCCGGCGTGACGCTCAAGCTCCCTACGCCCATGGCGGGTGTTTTCTACCAGCTGCTCCCCACCGAGGGCGCTTTCGTTTTCACGCCGCATTCCGCCGCGACGCGTTACTTCGCAGTGGTGAAGAACGGGGAAACACTGGTCACCAACGCCAACCGTGATCAGGTAACGTTCGGCTACGACCCCGTTAACGACCCGGTTCAGGCTCATGCGCAGTTCGACGGCGCCACCGAGGGCGGCTATCCCTACACGGCTTACGTGGTCTGGACGGACGGTCGACTCGACCCCGACAACGCGCGCCCCGACTTTCCGGTCGGCGGCAACGAGCACCGCAACGGCGTCCCACACGTATTTGTGATTACACGCCCCCTGACGCCGCTGCCATCCACGCCATATCCGGCGGTTTTCGCGCTGCACGGCGGCGAGGGGGCGTACCATAACTTCTTGCCCGGGCGGCCGGAGCGCGCCAACCTCGACCTCGAGCTCGCCGACGGAGTCGTGATCACGCCCAACGACAACCTCTACTTGCGCTGGGAGGGACAGACGATCAACCAATCCACGCGCTGGTTTGGGTACGTCTCGACGCTGGATCCGTTCACCGACGCCGTCCGCACCGACCCCGCGCCGACGGACGTGGTGATCAGCTACACCGCGCGGCGCATCGAGTGGATCCTCGATTGGGTGCTTGGACCGAATTCGGGTTACAACGTCGATCCCGCCCGCGTCGCCATGATCGGCCACAGCGCGGGCGCCGGCGGCACGTCCAGCCTGTCACGCCAGTTCCCGGAACGATTGTGCGCGGCGGTCGCGCACTGCCCGGTGTTCAACGGCTTGGAGGACGTAATCTTGCCCAACCCACTCCATGGGCAGCCCAGCCAGAATCTGGCTACGAACCTCATGGACGCGGACGGACAGCCGATCGACATCCAGGACGTTTCGCGCACCGCGCACACGCGCCTCGCGACGCAGCGTGACTTCTGTTTCACGCACTACTACACCGGCATCCGCGACGACAACGCCGCCGCCGCGTGGACGCCCGTGCAGCGTGCCAGATTCGATGACCTGAATGCCAGCGGCATGGGCGCGGCGATCTCGTGGGACGAGCGCGAGCACGGCATCGAAAAGTGGGATGCCGACTCCATGGCCCCCGGTCCGTGCATGCCGTGGCCCGACATCGGGCAGTGGATCTCCCCGGTGAGAACCGAGCGGCACAGCGCGCAGTACCTGATCGACACGCATCGCAACGATCGCTCGTACCCCGGGTTCTTCAATGTCGACGAGGATTCGCTCACGCCCGGGCGCCAACCCGACCCCGGCCCGGGAGATCCCTGCGCAGCGGGAATGGCCGTCTGGGGCACGTGGGGAGGGTATTGCGATTGGGACACCGCCTCGATCGTTGATCAGTCCGACCGCTGGGAATGCACGATCTTCCTGCGTGGTCTCTCGGCAGTCTCGATCGACAACGCGCCGGTCGAGTCGGTGACGACCGACGTATCTCTTCGGCGAACTCAGCAATTCAATCCGTCCGAAGGCTCGACCGTCACCTGGCGTCTGGAAGATGTGGACACCAATGCGATCCTGCAGAGCGGCGCGGTCGACGCGGGCGATGAATCGCTCGTGATCATCCCCGGCTTGATCATCCGCCGCGACCCTGACCGCCGTCGCCTGATCGTCTCGACGCCCTGCGTCGATCACGACGACTGCAACGACGACGACGTGTGTACGCAGGACGTGTGCGCGACCGCCTCGTGCGACAACCCGTCGCGGCAGTTTGGCGACGCAAACCACGACGGTTCCATCGACATCTTCGACATTCTGTGCGTCCTCGACGGATTCGCCGGCGTCTTTTCAGTCTGCGCTCTGCCGAACGTGGACCTGACCCCGTGCCCCGGCGGCGACGGCATCATCGACATATTCGACATCCTTGCCGTGCTCGACGGCTTCTCCGGCGTCAACACGTGCAACTGCCCCGCGGGACCGTGATCGGAAACGCTGAAAAGTTGAAGCGACCGGAATGGGATCCACAGATGGCACAGAAGAACACAGATTAGGAATTCGGAAAGCCATTCATCATCTGTGAAAACCTGTGGATAAAACTCTTCCCGCCGGGGCGGTGGGCGGTGAATGGCGTTACCGTAGCCGCAGGATTGTCACAATCGCAACGCAGTCGCCCCTGACACGGGCGGCCCCATTCGTTGTTTTCGTACGTGCTTGGCGTTTGCCGCTCGATTCAGAGCACCGGGCGCAAGCCCGGTGTTTGGAGGGTCGAGGGCGCCCCCCCGTTTCACGCATCCGCGGGCTCGCGCCCGCGGCTCTGATTCGCGGTTCCCCGAGCCAAAGACGTACTTGTTTTCAAGGCGACGGCCAAGCGCGACCGCGGGTCGACGGCGCGGTGAATGGTTTGTTCATGTCCACCTGCGGCACGACCTCGGCCAGCGGGCCCAGGTCGTCGCTTTTGGCCAGCACGACTTCGTATCCGTAGTCCAGACCCTTCCGCCGCACGACAAGCTGCACCGGCTCGCCCGCCGGAAGCATGTACACGGCCTTGCGCAGGTGGTCGATGTTGCGGACCTCGCGCCCGTTGGCCTGCACAATGGTCTCGCCGGCACGAATGCCGACGCCGGCCACCGGCGACGGATCGGCCACCCGGCTGATCACCAGCGCCCCCCGAACGCGGAAATCGGTCTGAACACCCAGCCATCCGCGGTAAAACGTCTTGCCCTGTTGCAGTTCGCCCGCCAGTTCGCGCACCCGATGTTCCGGAATCGCGAAGCCCACGCCCGCGTCATAAAACTCGACGCCCGCCAACTCGCCCGGCCGCTGCGCCATCGGCACGCAGATGCCCAGCACGCGCCCTTGCACATCGACCAGCGGCCCGCCGTAATCGGCCGGCGACAACTTCGCGTCGGTCTGAATGGCGTTGCCCATCATGCGGTCCAGGGCGCTGACCACGCCGACCGTGACCGACGGCTGCGATCCGCCGAAACCCCGCCCCAACGCCAACGCCCATTGCCCCACGCGAATCTCGTCCGTCGCCGCCCATTCCGGCGTTTCCAGACCATCGGCGTCGATCTTCAGCATGGCCAGCTTGCGGACCTTGTCGCGACCGACCAGCTTGGCGACGAATCGCCGACCGTCGGAAAACGCGACCGTGGTGTGCGTCGGCTCGCGCACGAAATTGAAACTGCTGGTCAGAATCCACCCGTCGGACGTATAGACGATGCCCGTGGTCGGTCCGTCGGCCACGACGAAACTGGACCCCAACGTGTCGCGGAACAGGTTCTCCTCCGCGGGCGGCGTTCCGTCGTCCTCGTCCGGCGGCGGAACATCGTCGGGCGATGGCATTTCGTCCGGCGGCAATTCGTCGTTTGCGGCTGCGCCGTCGCGCGGCTGCGCGCCGCCGATGGTCTCTATCTGCACCACCCACGGCGCCGCCCGGTCGGCCGCACGGTGAAACAACTCCTGCAGCGCCCGGCGGGATTCATACGCGTCGTCGTCGCCGCGCGCCGGTCCGATCGGCAGCACCAATGCCCATACCAGCGCCAGCACGCACCTGAATCGTCGAGACCCAGCGTAGACTTCAGAACCCCGGACGCCAGTCCGGGGCCGAATCAGAACCGGCTCGAATTGATCTTGCGTGCCGCCGTCTTTCGCGTGCGGCCCGCCACTCGCGCGGCGGAATCCGATCATGGCCGCCGACCCGAATACGCGGGCGTGCCGAACCACCACGGCCAACGTCTTCGCCGACATCGACAGCACGCCGTTCACTGCGGCGCCTCCAGCGTCATCGACAGGCTTTCGATGCGCTCATTCCGGATGACCATAACCGTCACCGTGTCCCCCGACGACCGTAACCGCATCACGTCGTGAAACGTGCCCACGTCCTTGATGCTATGACTGTCGATGGACACGATCAGATCGTCCTTCCGCAAACCCGCCCGCTCGGCCGGCGAATCGCGACGGACGCGTTCGACGTACACCAGTTTCTTCTGATAGCCCAGCTCGAACAGCTTGATGCCATGATACGGCTCGCGCTCGGCATCGTCGGTTTCGGCCGGTCGGCTCTCCGGATTCAACACCCCGCCGACCCAGTTCATCACCGTTTCCACCGGAATCGCGTAGTTGAAGTGCGTGTGCGTCAGGTTCGACGTCACCTCGCGGCCCACCAGTCCCACCCAGTTGCCGTCCAGATCGACCAGCGCCCCCCCGGGCGCTCCCGGGTTGGCCGTAATCGCGTCGATCACCAGCACCTCGCCGTGAAACGAAAATTCCCGCGTCTTCCGCCGCGCGTCCAGCGGCGCCCGCGTGCTGAACACTCCCACCGTAATCGAAATCGGTTCCGATCCCGACGACACCTTGAACGGATTCCCCCCGGCCGCCACCCAATCGCCCGGCCGCAACGACGTCGAATCACCGGGTTCGAAAAAATCGAACGTGTCCGGTCCGATCGTCGGCGTCTCGCGTTGACCGCCGCGCCCGTATTGCGTCGCCGGCGTCAGCCGCAGCAACGCCAGCTGCGTCTCCTTGTCCGCGTGGATCAACTCCGCCCCGTATTCCGTCCCGTCGGCCGCCACCGCCCGCAGCCGTTCGGTGTTCAGCAACAACGATTGCACCGTCACCACCAGCCCGTCGCCCGAAATCAAAACGCCGCTGCCGTAACCGGCGGCTAATCCGGCCTTAACCCCGTGCAGTCGGACCACGCGGGTCATCAACGCGTCGATCGCACGGTCCACCCCGTCCGCCCGCGCGATCGCCGCCCACGGGGCCACCATCGCCAGCGCCATCGCGAATGCCAAAACGCCGTGGCACGGGCATCCTGCCCGTGTCCTCATGTGGCACGGGCATCCTGCCCGTGTTTGCATGCCCTGGAAGCCCGTGCCACGAACCTTGGCGCCACCCCGTGTGGATCGTCCAGTCTCGCGACACGCGTCAGAACCCCGGACGCAGGGCGCGTCGAGCGAGGATTCACGCCGCGCATGCGTTTCCGCCCCGACACATGCACGCCGCGCATTTGTTTTCGCACCGGCAGGGGCGGCGGATTGTAGCCACGGGTGGAGTGATGCGCAGCATCGCGCAACCCGTGGATTTCGTCCCCCAGGAACTCCCGCCCCGGTAGGGGCGGAGGAAGCGCCGCGAGAAACGCCAAACGCGCACCGGACGCAAGTCCGAGGCCGAATCAGGACCGGGTTGACATGGTCTTGCGTGCGATAGTCGCCGCCGCGCGGCCCGCCACTCGCGTGCCGGGTTCTGATCAACAAGCCCGACCCCACCATTCGAATGCATCGGACCCCTACCACGACAACGACCTTTCCGACAACGTCTCGACGAACTTCAACTTCTCCGATCGCACTTCCATCGTCGTCGGCCACCGCGTCCCATCGTCGGCCGCTTCCGTCCCCCCGCGGAACTCCACTTCCACAACCGTGTTCGTCGGCGTGTCGGTCAACACCAACCGCACCGGCAGATGCGTCTCCACGTCGAACCCCACCTGCATCGTCCGATGCTCGGTCAACGGAAACGTCAACGCCTCCAGCAATCGTTCCTGCGTGATTCGCCCCTCGCTGTCGATCGCCACCACCGCGTCCGATCCCGCGTGCCGGACCTGTTCCATCCCGTCGTGCACCTCGTCGCCCAGCACCACCCATTGCAACACGTACAGCCCCGTGTACAGCAGCGTCTCCTCCACGCCCAGCGTGTAGCGCTCGCCGCGCTCCGTCCAGAACGCATCCAGCGCGTCGGCCTCGATGCGCCGTACGGCCTCGCCCGATGCGTCCAGTTCCGTCCGCATCGCATCCCGGCCGCGTTCGTCTTCCAGGACGTACTGCGTCGTCCGACCGTCCGCCCACTTGCGTTCGGACCGAATGTTCCACCGCCGCGGCGGCGTCTCGCGATCCGCGCCGCACACCGCCTTGCGAAACGCGCTCAGCACGCGCTCGACCGCCGCCCGATTCACCGCCGCGTCCGGCTCGAACGGCTGCCGCATCGGCGGGACCACCCCCTCCAGACGCACCACCTTGTCCACCACCCGCCCGAACGACTCGAACCGAATCGGAACCGGCCAACCCTCCGGGTAGGTTCCCAGTTGGCTCAAAAACTGATTCGCCGATTGAATGTCTCGCCCGCCGAAACGCAGCAACCGGTTCCCCACGCGGATGCCCGCGTTCCACGCCGGCGCATCCTCGTACATCTGATCGAACACCGCCCCGTCGAGGTCGTCGCTCACCGTTGCCAGCAGCGTCCCGTGTTTCGCCAACAGACCCGCGCGCAGCGACGGCATGAACCGCTTGATCTGATTGATCGTGATCGCATACCCCAGACCGACGTTGAATCGACCGCGGGCGTACTTGTGCATCTCGGCCGATATCCGCCCGTTGATCCCGATCACCTTCCCGTGACGGTCGAACAGCGGTCCGCCCGAATTGCCCGGATTGATTGACGCGTCCGTCTGAATCGCATCGGTATAGACGAGCGTGTCTCCCTCCCCCTGAAACCGATGGATCCCTGTTACCACCCCCGTCGTCACCGTCGGCGCATAATCTTCCGACAACGTGAACGGGTTGCCCATGGCCATGACCCCGTCCCCCGGCTTCACCCCGTCCGAATCGCCCAGCTCCGCGAACGCGAATGCGTCCTTCCCCGTCAACCGGAACATGGCCACATCGCCCGTCACGTCGATGCCCAGCACCTGCAAGTCGTATAATTTCCCGTCGCTCAAGCCGCCCTTTCCGCGCCGCGTCTGCATCATCCCCATCACCACGTGAAAATTGGTCAGACCATACCCCGCGGCGTCAACCATGACCCCCGATCCCCCTCCGCTCTGCTCCTCGTCGAACAGGCTCACCACCGCCGGTGCGATCCGCGCCACCACCTCGATTCGCGACGCCTCCGCCGCCAGCGCCCGTTCGATCGCCTCCGCCGACACCGGCGGCCCCGCAGGAATCGCCGTCAGCAGTACACCTAACGCAACCGGCAATGACATGACTTATTCGACGCTCCGCGGCTTGATCACCCGCGCATCCGCCCAGTCCGCATGATCCGACAGGTCCAATCCATCGGCCTCGTCCACCGACAACGTCAACAC